>KL571218.1:21068-33848 GCA_000715855.1 Actinoplanes liguriensis | reverse complement strand
AGCGCAACAGGTAGCCGTCGACGGCCGGGCCGGTGGCGACGCCGGAGGCGCTCCGGTCGCCGGCGCGCAGCCGCACCTCCACGGTGGCGTCCGCCCCGAACGTGTTGACGTGCACGTTCTCGATCAGGACGCGCGGGCCGGGACGGTCGCCCGGGTCGAGCGGACGCGGCTTGTTCAGGTCACGCGGTGCCAGGGCGGCAGGCGCGGGCTCGGGTTTCGGGGTGGGCAGCGGCGGCGGAGGCGCCATCAACGGGGTCGGCGCCACCGGCGGCGGAGTGACCGTCGGAGGCGCGGTGACCGGCGCGGCCGAGACCGGGGCGGGCGCCGGCGGCGCGGAGGTCGCGGCGGCCGGCAGCGGGGCCGGTGAGACGGGTTTCACCGAGGCGCGGCCGGGCCGGGTGGCCTGTGACGGCACGATCGGGGCGGGCGCGGGCGGGGCGGGCGCGGGCCCGCCGAACGCGCCGGGCATCGCCGCGTCCAGGCCCATCCGCTCCGACAGCAGGCGGGCGACCTGGCGGCTGACCTCGGCCGCGTCCGCGCCGTCGGCGAGGTCGAGACGGAGGCTGTGCGCGCCGGCCGGGGTGGCCCGCAGCGACGCGTCCCGGACGCCGGCGACCTCGCGTACCGCGGCCAGGATGGCCTGCACGTCGAAGCCCTCCTGACGCTCCTGCGCGGGCACGACGTCGCCGCGGCGCAGGTGCGTCGCGATCCGCGCCAGGGCGGGTGCCTCAGCCGATGGCTCCACGGCGGGCGGCTCCGGAACTCGAGGCACGTCCGGCTGGGTCGGCACGCGCTTGGGCAGCGCTCCGCTCGGCTCATCCAGTGCGGAGCTCAGACTCTCGGGAGGATAGGGGGCCGGCTCGTAACTCCGGCGGGCGAAACTGGAGGCATCGTACGTCGGCAGGCCCAGGCCGGACTCGTTGTCCACCGATCGCTGGTCCCCCGCTTGAGCGGTGGGTTCCACCCGGGGGAGGCCCTGCGCCAACGTGTCGTTGACCAGCGCGTGCCGGGATCGGATCGGTTCGGACGGCGCGTCGGTACGGCTCAGTGGATCTCCCTGGGTCGGACCCGTGGGACGGGCCATCGGCACGGCGGCGCGCTGGATCGGGGCCTGCGGACCGCCACGGTACGAATCGTCGAGGTCACCCTCGTACGGAAAAGGGGGCGCGCTGGACGGAGCGGGCGATGCCGGATCGACCGGACGCGGCCGGTGACCGAGAATGTCAGCAAGACGGCTGCGATCGCCCGACCACGGCGACGGCTCGGTGTTCCCGGAAGGGGGAATCTCGGTGGGCTGCGGCGGGTCCACGAACCCGGGCGGAGGTGGCACCTGTGCCGGCACGGCTGAGCTCGGAGCCGGCCCGAAAGGGCGCTCCGGGAACGGTTGCCGGCCCGCGTTGCCACGCCGCCACGGAGGCAGGTCCGCCTCCGGTTCCAGCGCGGCGCCCGTGTTCGACCACGGGTTTTCGCCGTTCGTCCAGCCATTCATCCGATTGCGGTCACGCGCGTCGGCGCCGTTGCCGCCACTCGCGGCTCCGGCGTCTCCGGAATGCCCTGTTTCATCCACCGCGTGCTCCTCGCTCGCCCCCGCTGAGGCTACCGTGTGGTTGCAGTGGCGATAAGTTGCAGCGTCGCGACAATTGCCCGCACGACCGCGACAAGCGCCGATCCGGGCAATCCGCGTCGACAAACCGCGGGGACCGACCCCCTGGAGGTTCACCAGATATGACCGCCGCGTCCGGCGGGGCTCAGACCGCTCGCCCCACCCGGCTGCCGAGATCGGCACGCCGTAAGCAACTCCTGGCCGCCGCCCAGCAGATCTTCGTCGCGCACGGCTACCACGCCGCCGCGATGGACGACATCGCTGAGCGCGCGGGCGTCTCCAAGCCTGTGCTCTACCAGCACTTTCCCGGCAAGTTGGAGCTCTACCTGGCCCTGCTGGACACACATTGCGACGCCATCATCGCCAAAGTCCGGGGCGCGTTGGAGGCGACCCCGGACAACAAGGAGCGGGTGAAGGGCGCCGTCCGGGCCTACTTCGACTTCATGGACCACGAGAGCGAGGCGTTCCGCCTGGTCTTCGAGTCCGACCTGCGCAACGATCCGCAGGTGCGGCAGCGCGTCGAGCGGGTCGAGCAGGGCTGCATCGAGGCGCTGACCCAGACGATCATCTCGGACACGGGGCTGCGACCCGATCAGGCGCACCTGCTCGCGTCCGGGCTCGCCGGCGCCTCCGGGGCGGCCGCTCAGTACTGGTTGGCGAACGGTCGTCGTACGCCCAAAGCTGAAGCCGAGAGCCTCGTCGCCGCTCTGATCTGGCGCGGGATCGCGAGCTTCCCTCTGCAGGGCGGTTCAACGGCCGGAACGGCACCGGAAATCGGATAGCCTTTCGAAGCGGTACACGTTGACAGAGGAGGACTCCGTGGAGGTCAAGATCGGCGTGCAGCAGTCGCCGCGTGAGCTCGTGCTGGAAAGCGCCCAGACTCCGGCGGAGGTCGAGGAGGCTGTGTCCGAGGCTCTGGCCAAGGACGGCGTCCTGACGCTCACGGATGAGAAGGGTCGCAAGGTGATCATCCCGGTCGCCAAGGTGGCCTACGTGGAGATCGCCGAGGCCTCGCACCGGCCGTTCGGCTTCACCACCCGCTGATGCGGTAACGGGAGGGCACCCCGGCAACAGGGTTCCCTCCCGTAACTGCTCTCGGGTGCGTCTGCTATTGGGTCGGGTAGAGTGGCTGGTGTCGCCGTCGATTCGTTGTCGACGGCCCCGCGTGTGGCCCGCTTTCGAGCGTGCGGCCCGCGCCAAACACAGACCGCGCCCAAGACACTCAACGGGCGCACCACGAGAGGGCACCCGTAAAACTTCATGACCGACATTGAGCAAGCTCTAGTCCCCGTAACGAATCGTGCTCCGGTCCGGCCGGACAGCCCTACCTTCGCTGACCTGGGCGTCCGTCCGGAGACCGTGGAGGCGCTGGCCAAGGCGGGCATCACCCACGCCTTCGCCATCCAGGAGTACGCGCTGCCCATCGCGCTGCGCGGCTCCGACCTGATCGGCCAGGCCCCGACCGGCACCGGCAAGACCCTCGGCTTCGGCCTGCCGCTGCTGGAGCGGGTCCTCGCCCCGTCCGAGGGCGCCGACGGCCGTCCCCAGGCCCTTGTCGTCGTCCCGACCCGTGAGCTGGGCCTCCAGGTGGCCCGTGACCTCGCCGCCGCCGGCAGCACGCGCGGCGTCCGGGTCCTGTCTGTGTATAAGAGACAGCCTATGAGCCGCAGGTCGACACCCTGAAGAAGGGCGTCGAGATCCTCGTCGGCACTCCCGGCCGCCTGCTCGACCTGGCCAAGCAGAAGCACCTGAAGCTGAACGCGGTTCGCGCACTGGTGCTCGACGAGGCCGACCGGATGCTCGACCTGGGCTTCCTCGACGACGTCGAGAAGATCCTGGCGATGCTCCCCGACCAGCGGCAGACCATGCTGTTCTCGGCCACCATGCCGGACCCGATCGTGGCGCTGTCCCGCCGGTTCCTGAACAACCCGATGACGATCCACGCCGGTCACACCACCGAGAGCGGGCCGAACCCGCTGACCAAGCAGGTCGTGTACCGGACGCACCCGCTCAACAAGATCGAGATGGTCGCCCGGATCCTGCAGGCCAAGGACCGCAGCCTCACGATGATCTTCACGCGGACCAAGCGCGCCGCCGACAAGGTCGCCGAGGAGCTGGACTTCCGCGGGTTCGCGGTCGCCGCGGTCCACGGTGACCTCGGCCAGGGCGCGCGCGAGCGTGCGCTCCGCGCGTTCCGCAGCGGCAAGATCGACGTGCTGGTCGCCACCGACGTCGCGGCCCGTGGCCTGGACGTCTCCGGCGTCACCCACGTGATCAACTACGACTGCCCGGAAGACCCGGAGACCTACACGCATCGCATCGGCCGGACCGGCCGCGCGGGCGCCACGGGCGTCGCGGTGACGTTCGTGGACTGGGAAGACATGCCCCGCTGGGTGCTGATCGACAAGTCCCTCGGGCTGAGCATGCCGCAGCCCCCGGAGACGTACCACACCAGCCCGGCGCTCTACGCCGACCTGGACATTCCGACCGACATCTCGGGCACCCTGCCGACCGCCGAGCGCAACCGCGCCGGCCTCTCCGCCGAGATCGAGGAAGACCTCGGCGGCGGTGGCCGGGGACGCCGCTCCCGCAGCGGTGGCCGGGACGGTGGTCGCGACAGCGGCCGCGGCGGGCGTTCCCGCAGCGGCCCGCCCTCGGGCTCGACGTCGCCTGACGGCTCGTCCTCGCCCTCTTCTTCCGAAGAAGGGGCCGAGCGGCCCAAGAGGCAGCGGCGTCGGCGCAAGGTTGTCGACGGTCCGGACACAGAGCTTGCGGGTACGAACGATGCCGTCGAGCCGTCCACGGACAGCCCCGCGGTGACCGAGGCGTCGCCCGCCGACACGGACGAGGCGCCCCGCGCCCGGACCCGTCGCCGCCGGACTCCCGCGACGTCGCTGGTCTTCGCCGAGCCCACGACCGGTGCGGCGGAGGCCGTCACGGCGGCGCCCGTCATCTCGCCGGATGGCACGTCAGCGCCTGCCACTTCGTCGGATGCCACGTCGGCGCCCGCCGAGCAGCCGTCCTCCGACGACTCGTCCGCCGAGGAGGCGCGCCCGCGTCGCCGCCGGCGTCGGAGCACCCGCGGTGGCGATGAGGCCGCCGAGAGCATGAGCGGTGGATCCGAGGCCGGCGTGGGTACTACCGAGGCCTGATCGATCACGTGAGCCTGGGATCGTCTTTCACGGTCCCAGGCTCTTTCGTTTCCGAGGCGACTCCGGTCGCGCTCTGACGCTTGTCGCCGCGGGCGTTTCCGGGCGGTGGCGGCTGCTGACGCCGTACGCGCAAATGGGGTTGATCTTTCAGGTCCAGCGGCTTCCTAGCTCTTTCAGCAGGTCCAGATTGAGCCCGATGGCTGCCCGGACCTCGGTGAGCAGCGTGTTCTGCTCGGCGAGGCTCCAGGGCGTGGAGTCCAGGCGGTGGAGATAGCGCGCGCGGAAAAGCTCCGGATCGATGCCCTCGAAGACGAAGAATCGGTAGCCCTGGCGGCGGAAGTTGTACATCTCCCAGATTGCCGCGCCCAGCCACTGGCCGTCGTCGAGATCGCCGAGATAGCGCGCGCAATGGTGGGCCACATAGCCGGTGGCCTGGCCGAACGCGGCCGATCGAATGCGCGTGCAATACGTCGTGGTGGCCGGCAGCGCGGCGATCCGGCTCTGCCAGCGCGGGCCGTGCAGGAAGCGCAGATCATCCTCGAGCGACGGAACCCGGAACAGCTCGGGAAAGAAGAAACGCCCGGCCACCGGATCGTCGGCCATCGCGGTGGTGGCCAGCTCGAGAGTCTCGTAGACGAACCAGTGCTGCGCCAGCAATTCCGCATAGGCGCCGATCGGCAACTGCCCGCTGGCGAGGCCCTGGATGAATCGGCTGCGCCGGGCCGCGCCGAATCCCTCCGCGAGAATTTTCCGCAGCGAGGAGGAGAGTGCGCCGGTCACGGGCGTGTCCGTCAGATGCCACATAGGACCTCTCCTTCCGCCTCGGATCAACTTAGTGGTATGGAGCCGCCGTCAATAGCCCCTGTGGATGCGTTGTCCACAGGCTCTCCGGCCGATCTCGCGGAGCGGGCAGAATGGGTGCATGCCACAACCGCTCGATCAAGCGCTCGCCGAGGTGCGCGAACTCCTTCTCGCCCCGGGGCTCACCCGTGCCGTCGCGGCCGGCCGGCGTCGCGGGCATGTGCCCTCGGTCACACGTGCCCAGGTTCGCCCCATCACTCTGAAGAGCGGTCCGAAGCTGCAGATCGTCACCGACGACGGCGCTCGTCCTTTCACGCGCAATGTCGCGCCCGGCGCGGAGGCTGCCGCCGCGGTCGACGAGCTGCTGGCCGAGCCGTTCGGCAACTGGCACGTGGAGACCGACGCGGCCACCGTCCAGGTGCGGATCACCAAGAAGGGTGACGCCCAGGTGCATCGGGCCGCCGCCGCGGCTCCGTCGTCCTCGTCGGCGTCTCCGCAAGACCATGACCGGGCCAAGCAGTGGCTTCTCGACCCCGGTGACCCGCTCTTCACGATCATCGGGGGCAACGCGGCCAAGCGACGGCAGATCGACGCGTTCCTGCGCGCGCTCGCCGCGACGCTACCCGACGAGCTTCCGCCGACGCTGCGCGTCGTCGATCTGGGCTGCGGAAACGCTTACCTGACGTTCGCCGCCTACCGCTATCTGGCCGGGCGGGGCGTCTCGGTCCAGGTCGCCGGGGTCGACGTCCGCGAGGATCAGCGGGTACGCAACGGTGAGGTCGCCGCCGAGCTCGGCTGCTCCACCGAGGTGACGTTCGTGGCCGGCACCATTGAGGCGGCCGAGCTGCCGTTCACGCCGGATCTCGTGCTCGCGCTGCACGCCTGCGACACCGCCACCGACCAGGCCCTGGCCCGGGCCGTGCGGTGGGAGGCGCGCTGGGTGCTGGCCGCGCCGTGCTGCCACCACGACATCGCCGCCCAGCTCAAGGGCAACACGTCGCCGTCGCCCTACGGGGAGTTCACCCGGCACGCGATCCTCCGGGAGCGCTTCGCGGATGTGCTCACCGACTCGCTGCGGGCCGGTCTGCTGCGGCTCAACGGGTACAAGGTCGACGTGGTGGAGTTCATCGACTCGGCGCACACGCCGCGCAACCTGATGCTGCGGGCCCGGCGCAGCGGGGCGGCTCCCACCGCCGAGCAGCGCGCGGAATATGACGCGCTGATCGGGCAGTGGGACGTCAAGCCCGCGCTGGCCGGCCTGCTCACGCCCATGTGAGCCGTCGGCCCGTCAGCTCACTTCGATGGTCCACTCGGCGGTGTGGACCTGGCCGGCGACCTGGAAGTCGAAGAACATCCGGTAGGAGCCGGGGCTGGGGGCCGTGATCCAGAACTTGACCTTCCCGTCGACGAGCTGCTGCTCCGGGTGGACGTGCAGGTAGGCAACGTCCCCCTGGCGCAGCACGACCAGGTGGCCGTAGGCGCCTAGGTAGGGCTCGACCGCACCCCCGGTGACCGTCATCAGCAGCGGCTGGACGGCCGTGGTGTCGGGCTTCCCCTCATACGTGACAGTGAGGCCCGCCACGCTCGCCACGTTGGTCGGAGCGGGCAGCGCCTGCGGCACGTAGTCACCGGCGACGGTGAGGTCGGTGCCCAGCGTCGAGGTGATCTGCCGGCCGCCGACCAGGGCGGTGAAGTCCGCGATCATGCGGTAGATGCCCGGCTGGGCCAGGGTCAGGTCGATGCTCCAGGTGCCGTCGTCGGCCATCACCGGATGCAGGTGCTGGAAGCCGGTCAGGTCACGGCGGGCCACGATCAGGTGCAGGGGCTTGTCGTGGACGATCGCGTAGGAGGTGACCGGGCTGCCGCCGGTCGCCTCGATCGTGAAGCTGAGCCGCTGCTTCTTCCCCGCCTGGAACGTCGTGCCGGCCGGGTGCAGCGTCAGCCCGTCGGAGCTGAGCGACAGGCCACCGATCATGGCGCCGGTCGCGGTGACGCCGGTGCCGGTCGTGCCGTGGGTGTGCGGCATGTTCTCGTTGATCACCGTGGCACCGGCGCTGGTGGCGGCCGCCTGGGTCGTGGTGGTGGTCGTGCTCGTGCCGTTGTTGAGGCGGCCCAGGCCGTAGCCGGCGAAGAGGACCACGATCAGCAGGGCACCGAAGGCGGCGAACCGGAACGTTGAGCTCGGCTCGTGCTCGCCGCCGTCGGTGGTCGCGGGCGTCGTGTCCTCGTCGGTGAGGTCCAGGGACCACTTGGACTTTCGGCGGGGGGCTGGGTCGGCTTGGGCGTCCACGTTTCTCACTGGTACAGCGGTGTGCCCGGCGGCGATAGTCCCACCATCCGACTTTTCCGGATATAACGCTTTCGTCGTTTCCGCAGCCGCGTTGTGGGACTCGCCGGGCAACCGCTCCGCAGCCGCGTCGTCGGATTGGCCGGGTGCCGGCCCCGCGGCCGCATCGCCGGATTGGCCGGGCATCCGCTCCGCGGCCGCATCGCCGGGATGGTCAGGCATCCGCGAGCTCGTAGCCGGCCTCATCCACCGCCGCGCGCACCGCGTCATCGCCGAGCGGCGCCGCGCTCGTCACCGTCACCCCACCGGAACCCAGGTCGATCTGCACGCCGGAGACGCCGGGAAGCGCCGAGATCTCCTCGGTCACCGCATTGACGCAGTGCGAGCAGGTCATGCCCTTGACGGTGTAGGTGCTGGTCACAGCCATGACAATCGCCTTTCAGGGGTTTCGAGCGGTTTCCGCCACTTTAGAGGCTTCGACCTCAGGACTTGATCAATCGCGCGATCGCGTCGGACGCCTCTTTGACCTTGGCGGACGGGTCGCCGGCACGGGCCGCATCCACGACGCAGTGCGCCAGATGATCCTCGAGCAGGCCGACGGCGACCGCCTGCAGCGCGCTTTTCGCCGCGGAGATCTGGGTCAGGACATCGATGCAGTACGTATCCTCGTCGACCATCCGCTGCAGCCCACGGATCTGGCCCTCGATCCGGCGCAGGCGGCTGAGCAGCGCCGCCTTGTCACCGGAGTAGCCGTGCGGTCCGTGCTGCGGGCTCGCCTCCTCAGACATGCGTCCAAGCATACCCCCCACCGGTATTACGGCCCCGTCGCACCCGGGCGCTGCTAACGTGAGCCGCCGTGGGGATGGATCCGTGGGAGGTGGCTCACCGCTCCGCACTCGATCATGTCCTGGGGCTGATCGCCGAGTCGTCGTGGGCCGACACGCTGATGCTCCGCGGCAGCATGCTGATGCCGGCCTGGGTCGGCACGGACGCCAGGATGCCCGCCGACCTGGACTGGATCGTGCTCTCCTCCGGCCTGACACTGCCCGACGATCTCGCGCCCTGGCCGTTCGTGGACTCCCTCGACCCGGCCCAGCACTGGCCGGAGGCGGTGCACGGCGGCGCGCGGAACGAGATGTGGACGTTCGAGGAGTTCGAGACCGGTGGTCAACGTCCCCGGCTGCCGCCCGAGGGCCTGAGCTGGATGACCGCGGAGCGCCTGACCGAGACGGGCTATTCGGCCGACTTCGTGCGGGAGTTGATCACGAGCAGTCCGCGTACCACGGATGGGGTGGAATTCGATCTGGAAGCGATCGAGGAGCGCGCCTCCGTCGACTATTACTCCGACGACGGCGAATATGCGACGCTCGGCCCGACCCGGGGCATCCGGACCACGATTGCGCTGCCCTGGCTCACGCCCGACGGCGAGGGAGGAAAGGTCAACATCGATTTCGCGTACGACGAACCGGTCCCCGAGGCTCCGGTGCTGACCGCCGTCCCGCGCGCGGACGGGCGCTTCCCGGTCGGCCTGTTCACCGCGAGCCGCGAGTTGTCCCTGGCCTGGAAGCTGCACTGGCTCACCGCCGACCAGTCCGACCGGAGCGTGTCCGCGGCCAAGGACCTGTACGACGCCGTCCTCCTCGCGGAACTCCCCGGCATACAGCTCTCGCCACGCCTCCACGAGCTCGCGGTGGGTGGCGGCCTGACCCCGTTCGACCTCCCCGGCTTCACCATCGACGGCTCCCTGCCCGACGGACCCGGCCCCTGGCTCGCCCGGCTCGCCGCCGCCCTCCCGAACCTCGAACCGTGAGAAATCGTTGGCCGGCCGGTCACCGGCCCGTGGCAGGATGCCGCAGAGTTCGGAAACGTTGAAGGAGCAACTGTGGGAGACCGCGAACGCAACGGCTACGTCCTGACCAGCGACGCGAGCCGGGTCGACGTCGATCGCGTGCATCACTGGCTGGCCGAGGAGTCCTACTGGGCCGCCGGCCGCTCGCACGACCTGGTGACCCGCTCGATCGAGGGGTCGCTGCCCTACACGATCCTGCACGGTGACGATCAGGTCGGCTTCGCCCGCGTGGTCACGGACGGCGCCACCTTCGCCTGGGTCTGCGACGTCTTCGTGGACGAACGCCACCGCGGTCACGGCCTGGGCGTGTGGCTGGTCGACAGCATCGTCGAGGACATGACCGAGCGCGGCATCCTCCGCCTGCTGCTGGCCACCCGGGACGCGCACGAGGTCTACCGCCGCTCCGGCTTCACTCCGTTGGAAGGCCCCGGCCGTTTCATGGAGATCGACCGCCGCCCCACCCGAAACGCCGTCCTCGGCCTCGCCTGATCCACCCCGAACGCGCCGCGCCCGCGCCCCAGGGACCACACGCCCCAGGGGCCCGCGCCCGCCCCAGCCCACGCGCTCCCAGCCCACGCCTTAGCCCGCGCGGCCGGCCCGCGCTGCCCGATCGGCGCTAACCGCCGCGCAAGGCCTCTCGCGCGTCGCGGCCGCAACCCCGCCACGACGCCAAGCCCGCGGCCCGCTCCGGGCTCCGGCCGCGGCTTGCGGCCCCGGCTGGCTCTCACCGTTGTTATCCGCACCTGAATAACCACGGTGAGCACCAGCCCGGAACACGCGTCGCGGCCTCAGCCCTGGCGAGGCGGAGTTGCACACGCGAAGCGCGCGCCGCCGGGCATGGGCTCGGGGAGCGCGGCGCGGCGCGCCCGGAGATCAACCGGCCACGGCTAGGGCCAGCGGCAGAACCCCGTCCGCGCCGGCCCGCCGGAGAGCGCGACCGGCCAGCGACATCGTCCAGCCCGAGTCCACCAGGTCGTCGACGAGCAGGATCGGGCCGGGCTCGGCCTTGATCCCGTCGGCGACCTCGGCCGGCACCACGAACGCGTCATGCAGCCCCCGAACCCGCTGGGCGCTGTTACCGCGGAACCCCTCTCCCCCGGACCGCACCGGCGGCAACGCCCCGAGCAGCGGCAACCGGCCCACTTTCGCGATGTGCTCGGCCAGGCTGTGGACAAGCTGTGGATGACGGTGGGACCCCACCGCGACGACGCCGACCGGCCGCTGCTCCCACGCATCCTCGCCGCGCGCCCACGACTTGAGCACCTCGACCACCGCCGCGGCCAGCTCGGCCGGGATCGGCCCGTCAGGTGCCTCCGGCCCGACCACGCCACGCAGCCGCGCGCCCCATCCCAGATCGGACAACCGGCCGACGGCCCGGCCTGCCTGGATCTGCTCGCTCGGCCCGATCTTGCCTTTCAGCGAGATGCCGACCGCGGCCAGACCGGTGGGCCACATCTTCTTCGGCGCGATCTCCACCCCGGGCCGCCCGAGGAACGCCTCCGCGGCGGCCAGCGAGGCTGACGACACGTCGGCGTCGAAGAGCGGGCCGGCGCAGTTGTCACACCGGCCGCAGGGCGCGGCCTCCGGATCGTCCAGACATCGCCGGAGGAACTCCATGCGGCAGACGGGAGTCACCGCGTACTCGATCATGGTCTGTTGTTCGGTCTCGCGTGCCTCGGCGACCCGCCGCAATCGGGCATGGTCGTATTCCCACTGCCGGCCGGTGGCGAGCCAGCCGCCCCGGGTGCGTTGCACCGCGCCGTCCACGTCGAGGACCTTGAGCATCAGCTCCAGCCGGGTGCGCCGCATGTCGACCAGCGGCTCCAGCGCCTGGGTCGACATCGGGCGGTCGGCGGTGAGCTGCGCCAGCACCGCCCGGACCTGCTCCTCCGGCGGGAACGCCAGCGAGGCGAAATATCGCCAGATCGCCGCATCCTCCGGGCCTGGGAGCAGCACCACCTCGGCGTGCTCGACGGCTCGGCCGGCCCGGCCCACCTGCTGGTAGTAGGCGATCGGCGAATTCGGCGCGCCGAGGTGCACGACGAACCCGAGATCCGGCTTGTCGTAACCCATGCCGAGCGCCGACGTCGCCACCAGCGCCTTGATCTTGTTGTCCAGCAGGTCCTGCTCGGCCGCGCGGCGCTCGGCGTCGTCGAGCTGGCCCGTGTATGACGCCACGGGGAACCCACGCGAGCGCAGGAAATCGGCGGCCTCGGTGGCCCCGGCGACGGTCAGCGTGTAGACGATGCCGGAGCCGGGAAGCTCCTCCAGATGGTCGGCGAGCCAGGCCAGCCGGTGGGGCGCGTCGGGCAGCCGCAGCGCCGCCAGGCGCAGCGAGTCACGGCCCAGCGCGCCGCGGAGCACCAGCGCGTCGCCGAGCTGGTCGGCGACATCGGCGGTGACCCGGGCATTGGCCGTCGCGGTGGTGGCGAGCACCGGTGTGCGGCTGGGAAGACCGGCCAGGAAGGTGCGCAATCGCCGGTAGTCGGGCCGGAAGTCGTGGCCCCAGTCGGAGACGCAGTGCGCCTCGTCGACCACCAGCAAGCCGGTGCTGTGCGCGAGGCCGGGCAGCACGTTGTCGCGGAAATCCGGGTTGTTCAGCCGCTCGGGACTGATCAGGAGCACGTCGACCGCGCCGGCCCGGATCTCCCGCTCGATCTCGGACCACTCCTCGAGATTCGCCGAGTTGATGGTGCGCGCGCGGATGCCCGCCCGGGCGGCCGCGTCGACCTGGTTGCGCATCAGGGCGAGCAGCGGGGACACGATCACCGTGGGCCCGGTCGTCCCGCTCGCGCGGAGCAGAGCGGTGGCCACGAAGTAGACCGCCGACTTGCCCCACCCGGTGCGTTGCACGCAGAGCACCCGGCGGCGGTCGACGGTGAGCGCCTCGATGGCGCGCCACTGATCCTCACGCAGTCTCGCGTGCTCTCCGGCGAGCTTGCGCAGCACTTCCTCGGCGCGCTCCCGCACACTCGCCCGCTCAGCCGCATCGGCTGCCATCCGCGTCGTCTCGGTCACCCGGCATGTCTATCAGCCCCCACCGACAGAACCGGAGTTATCCACAGGCCGCGGTCTGTCTCTTATACAC
>KL571218.1:19640-20825 GCA_000715855.1 Actinoplanes liguriensis | reverse complement strand
AGAGATGTGTATAAGAGACAGGGCCAAGCTCGTGGGCATCCGGGCAAACGCGACCCGGCCCCACTCCTGAATGGAAGTCTCAGGACATGAGCAAAACGATCGCCGAGAAGCTGCTGATCAAGCCGAACTCCACCGTCTGGCTCAACCAGCCGGCCCGCCTGCCGCTGCTCACTCCGATGCCGGAGGGCGTGCGGGAGACCGGGACGCTGGCGACCGCCGGCACCGCCGTGCTCTTCGCCGAGGACGCCGCCGGTGTGCGCCAGCAACTCACCGAGCATCAGGCCGATCTGGACAAGCCGAGCGCGTTCTGGATCGCCTATCCGAAAGGCAACCAGGCGGACATCAACCGGGACACGCTCTGGCCGATCGTGGCCGATTTCGACATGCGGCCGTGCGGCCAGGTGGCGATCGACGACCGCTGGTCCGGGCTGCGTTTCCGGCCGAACCGGCCGGACGAGGGCCGGTTCACCGGAGGCGGCGGAGGCAGCCAATGACCTGCGAGCATCCGTCCCGGCGACCGATGATTCCGGTCGCCGGAAGATCAAGATCCCCGATTCGGCGTACGAATGAGCCACCCCCGCCCGTCGTGACGGCGCGATGGCCGGTCCCGATCGTGCCGGGGTCAGCGCCCCAGGACGGTGCCCCCGTTCACGTTGATGATCTGCCCCGTGACGAAGCCACCGCCCGGCCCGACCAGCCAGCGCACCGCCTCGGCGACCTCCTGCGGCTCCCCCGCCCGGTTGACCAGCGAGGCCGCGACCCGTTTGGCGTGTCCTTCGGGCGTCATCCGGCCGTCGAAGAACTCGCTGCCGGTGATGTATCCGGGCGAGATCACGTTGGCCGTGATCCCCTCCGCGCCGAGGTTCGTGGCGAGGTCCAGGGCATATCCGTGCAGCGCGGCCTTGGCCGCCGAGTAGGGGCCGCCGCCACCCCGCTGCGCCGCGATCGAGCTGGTCAGGATGATCTTTCCGCCCGGCCGGCGCAGGCTCGGCAGCAGTGCGGTGGTCATCAGCACCGCGGTGAGCACGTTGGAGTCCAGGGTCGCCCGCCAGCGCTCGGCCACGTCGTCGAGCGTGCTCTCGTCGCCCGCGATGAACGCCCCGGCATTGTTGACCAGCACGTCCAGCGGCCGCCCGGCCACCGCCTCGACGACCTGACGCACCTGCGTCTGTCTCTTATACACAT
>KL571218.1:15984-19413 GCA_000715855.1 Actinoplanes liguriensis | reverse complement strand
GTCGGCGGCGTCCGCGGTCACGGCGGAGGCCTGCGGGCCGATCCACTTCACCGCGTCGGCGAGCACGTCGGGCCGGCGCCCCACGATGATCACGTCGAAGCCCTCACCGGCCAGCATGCCCGCGGTCGACCTGCCGATTCCGGTGCCACCGCCGGTGACCACAGCCAGTCTTGTCATGACCTCGACCCTATCCAAGCCGCTCGGGCATCGGCCTCACAGCGCGAGGGAGAAGCCGCCGCTTCGCTTGACCGGCGCGGGCGGCGTGCGGGTGACCGGCGGCGGCGTGGTCCGTTTACGCGCGGTGCCGCTGTGGCGCGACGGCTGGCGCTTGCGTTTGCGGATCGTCTCCTCCGGCCGGTCCTTCGCCGAGGCGGCGCTCACCGAGTCGTCCTTGACCGGGGTGGACTCGCTGACACCGCCCAGCACCTCGGTCCGGCACGGGTGACCGTCCATGGCGAAGGAGAGCGGCAACGGATTGCGATTCTGGTAACCCCCGCGCAGCGTGACCACCCGGCTCCGGCCCTGGCCGTGCACCATGACCCGCCGCCCGTGCTGGGTGACCGCCTTGGGCGCCCCGGCCAGCCGCTGCGTCCCGGGGAAGGAGAAGTCGACCCGCCAGTCCCCCGGGCCACCCGACGTGATCACCGTCATCCGCGCTTCGAAGGAACCGCCCGAGTCCCGTTGTACCTGGTAGCTGACCGAGCAGCGGATCCGCCGCACGGCGGCACCACCTCCCGGGGCGGGCCCGGCGGCGGAGGCGCTGGACTGGTCGGCCTCCGCGGCCCCGCGCCGGCTGGACCAGCTCAGCGCGCTCCCGGCGAGCAGCACCACGGTGGCCAGCGCGGCGGCCACCGACAGGCGGTTCCGGGCCGGGGCCGGGCGTCCGCGGCGCGCCCGGTCGGCGGTCGAACGTGGTCGCCGCAGGCGCGCTCCGATGAACAGGCCGCCGCCCAGTGGCCGTACCCCGCCCATCCGCAGCGTGGCGCCGATCCGGAGGGTGGCGCGCAGGCGCAGCTTGCGAAGCCGGGTCCGCGGCGAGCCGGTCAGCCACGCCAGGCGGCGCTGACGCTCGTCCGGGGAGATGGGGGCGGGCACCACGCCGCGGGCGACCGCGACCGACGGCCGCTCCCCCGGGCGCAGTGGCGGGATGATCGGGCGCACCCCGACGGTCGCCGCCAGAGCGCGGGCCAACTCGGCGGAGAGCGGCCGGTCGGCCGGGTCCTTGGCCAGGCAGCGCAGGCACAGGTCGGCCACCGCGGGCGGCATCCCGGGAAGCTCCGGGACGGGCTCGGGGTCGGCGTAAAGGTGGGCCCGGAGCGCTTCCGTGGTGGTCTCGGCCGGCCACGGCATCCGGCCGGTGAGCGAACGGTAGAGGAGCAGCCCGAGGGCGTAGACGTCGGTCGCCGGGGAGACCGAGGCGCCGCCGAGACGTTCCGGGGCGAGATAGGCGGGCGTGCCGAGCAGGCTCCCGTCCGGGCCGGCGTCGCGCTGGCCGATCACCGCCGAGATGCCGAAGTCCACCACCTTCGCGCCGGCCCCGGTGAGCATCACGTTGGCCGGGGTCACATCACGGTGCACGACACCGCGGGCGTGCGCGGTGGCCAGCGCCGAGGCGACCTCGGCGCACACCATCACGGCCTCCCGCCAGTCCAGCGAGCCCTGCCGGCCGATCCGCGCGCCGACCGACTCGCCGTCGTTCAGCTCCATCACCACGTAGGGGACGGTCAGGTGCTCCGAGAGCAGCGCTTCGCCGAAGTCGTAGACGCCGGTGATGTGCGGGTGGCAGAGCCGGGCCGCGGCCAGCGCCTCCTGACGCAGGCGGTCCCGGAACGTACGATCCGTGGCCAGTTGCGGGGCGAGCACCTTGACCGCGACCTCGCGACCCAGCGTCTCGTCGTAGCCGCGCCAGACCACCGACATGCCACCGGTGCCGAGCTTCTCGAGAAGGCGGTAACGCCCGGCGAGACGAAGCGATCCCTCGTGACCGTTTCGCTCCGTACGCCCCATGCGCCGATTCTCGCCCGAGCGGCTCATCCTCCGGAGCCGCACACCGAAACCCGTGCGGATTCGCCGGCCGAACGGCCTGTGGCAGAGGCCGGGGTCAGCTCGGGAGAAGCTGGTCGACCGGGGCGTAGTCGTCGGTCAGGACCCGGGCGCCGCCGATGTAGGTGGCCAGGTCGGCGCCGGACAGGAGGGTGACCGGCTTCTCGATCCGGGCGAGGCGGGTCGCGAGCGCGGCCAGCGGCAGCGGGCTCCGGGAGGCCACGATCACGAAGTTGGAGCCGACCTCGCCGACCAGGGCGTCCGCGGGGGCGATCAGGGCGACGTCCGGGAAAGCCGCGGCGACCGTGGCCAACTCGGCGCGGATGAAGCGGTCCGGCGGGTAGTCGATCACGTTCTGGGTGTAGACGCCGTCGGCGCGCAGGGTGCGGGAGATGTCCGCGGCCATCTCCCGGGTGGCCAGATGCCACGGCACCACCTGATGCCCGAAGGCGTCACCGACCACCAGGTCGTAGGCCGCGGACGGGCGCTGGGCCACGCCGACCCGGGCGTCACCGACCCGGACCCGCAGGTCGGGGCCGGTGACCAGGCCGAGCTTGCGTTTGTCGAGCTCGACCAGGTCACCGTCGAGCTCCAGGACGAGCTGGTCGCTGCCGGGCCGGGTGGCGCGGAGGTACCCGGGGACGGTGAACCCGCCGCCGCCGATGTGCAGGGCGTCGATCGGGGCGCCGGACGGACGGAGGACGTCGGCGACCGCGGCGATCCACTGGACGTATTCGAATTCGAGGTGCAGGGGGTTGTCGAGATCGACGTACGAGTGCGGGGCCGAGTTGAGCATCAGCGTGCGCCCACCGGGGGTGTGCGGGTCGGCCTCGACCCGGGCGCAGTGGTAGGCCGTCTCCACGTCGCACGGGGTCGGCGAGACAGCGCCCATCCCCGCGCCGAGCAGGCCGATCGTGGCGAGCACGGATCGGAAGCGGGGTGATCCGGGCAGGCCCGGGTGGGTCTCGTCGCGCCGCAGCCACCAGCCGAGCACCAGACCGCCCAGAGCGAGCAGCACGGCCAGGCTCAGGATGATCGCGCTGCTCGGCATCGCGGCGACGAAGACGAAGCCGGTGCCGAGTGTCGCGGTGATCGCGCCGAGCGTGCCGATGCTGGACAGCCGGCCGACCACGGTGCCGGCCTCGCGCAGGTTGCTGAGCTGCAGTTTCACGACCATCGGCGGGATCGCGGAGAGGACGAAAGCGGGGAGGAAGACGGCCAGGGCCGCGAGCAGGAGCACGGCCGGGGCGGCGCCGCCGCGGAGCAGTTCGCCGCCCCAGCGGACCAGTGGGAGGGTCACGGCGGTGCCGATGGCGCCGAGGATCAGGGCGGGGGCGAGCAGCATGCGCGGGTCGAACTGATCGGCGACTGTCTCTTATACACATC
>KL571218.1:7682-15763 GCA_000715855.1 Actinoplanes liguriensis | reverse complement strand
CCACGCGCCGTACGCGATGGCGGCCAGCGAGATGCCGATCACCGAGCTGCTGACCTGCAGGGTGACGCCGACGTAGGGGCCGACCAGGCGCAGGGCGACGATCTCCAGGACCAGGACGGCGCCGCTCGCGCCGAAGGCCAGAGCGCTGGCCAGGGCCGTCGGCAGGGCGCGGGGCGGCGCGGTCTCCATCGCCGGGATGCTATCCGTCCCCGGCCACATCCGCCCCGCACGCCACGCCTGCCCCACCGGCAGGGGACGCCGCCCGCCCCCACCGCGCCCACCGGAAAAGCTGCCGGGCCGCGATCTCCGGAGAGGCCGCCTGGTCACGCCCGCATCCGCCGGAAAGCCGCCGGGCCACGCTCACCGGAGAGGCCGCCTGGTCAGGCCCGCACCCGCCGGAAAGCCGCGGGGTCGCACCCGGCCCGCGGCCACTGGAAAACCGCCGCGCTCGCAGGAGATGGGACGGTCAGAGCATGGAGAGGTGCACGTGGTTGGTGTGTACGACCGACGGGCCGCCGCTGGCGCTGTACGCACGCCATCCGGTGCTCGGCATCCAGATCTGGCGATACCAGATCACATACATCACGCCGAGCTTGTCCGCGTTCTTCACGAAGTAGGCGGCCAGACGATCCCCGTAGGCCTTGTCGCTCCCGGTAGCGGCCGCGTCCTTGAACGTGCTGGCGTTGGCCGAGAAGTCGCAGGCCCGCCCCTTCGGGTGCTCGCCGGACGACCGCTGGCTCCAGCACACCGTGTAGTGGGTGAACCCGTCCGCCCGCGCCTGCTGGTAGGCGTGCAGGGTCCGCGGCGTGATGCACCCGGTCGAGGTCGGGTCGTCGACGGTGCACGACTCCTTCGGCCACGAGCCGTCCGAGTTCCGCGGCGCGGGCTCGGCGGCCGGCGAGGACGCGTCGATGAAGCCGCCGGCGGATCCGCCACCGACTTCGGCGAGCGCGGTCTCGGCCTGTTTCTTCTTGCCTTCCATCACTTTGACCTGCCGCTGCTGCTCGAGGATCTCGGCTTTCAGCGCGGTCTGGGCCTTCTTGGTGGTCTCGATGTCTGCCTTGTACGACGCGAGCGTGCTGCCGTCCAACTGGGCGAGCATGTCGAGGCCCTGCACCCGCTCGACGAAGCTGTCCGGGTCTCCGCTGTTGAGCAGCAGCATCACGGTGCTCATCCGGCCGAGCTGGTAGGACCGGTTGGCGACCGCGGCGACGCGTGTGGTCAGCCGGTCGGCCCGCTCCTGCGCCGATTTCATCGTCGCGTTCAGCTGGGTCTGCCGTTTCTTGGACGCGGCGAGTTTCGTCTTCGCCTGGTCGTAGCCTTTGGCGGCGGCTTCGAGGTTGGCCCGCAGTTTCTTGGTGCCGCCTTCGGGGTCCGCGGCCCACGCCGCCGTCCCGGAGAGGGCGAGGACCGCAGTGACGACGGCCGCTACGAGAGCGACGAGCGCACCGGGACGTCGCGAAGACACGGTGCGGAAACCAAGCGGGGGGATGGCCGCCACGGAAACCTCCAAGTCGTGAGCGCCGGTACTTTACCGTGCCGACCCTGGAGAGAGGGAGATCGATCAGGTGGCCGAATATCCGCCGTCGACGAAGAGTGTCTGTCCGGTCACCGCTTGACTAGCGCCGCTCGCCAGGAATACGGCACATCCGGCGAAATCCGCGGGCAGACCGTTGCGCCCGATCATGGTCCGGGCGGCGTGGGCGGACACTTTCGTGGGATCGGCGAAGACCGCTTCGGTCAGCGGTGTGTGCACCACGCCGGGCGCGATCGCGTTCACGCAGACTCCGTGCCGCGACCACGCCTCGGCTTGCGATCGGGTGAGCCCGACCAGGCCGGCTTTGGCCGCACCGTAGGCGCCGCTGTTGCCGTAGGCACGGAACGCCTGCTGGGAGACGAGGTTGATGATCCGGCCCCAGCCGCGTTCGGCCATCACCGGCCCGAAGGCTTGCCCGAGCAGGAACGGCGCGGTGAGGTTGGCCGCCACGGTGAGATCCCAGACGTCCTCGGTGAGCTCGCCGAGCGGCGGGCGCAGGTTGACGCCGGCCGAGTTGACCAGGACGTCCGGAACGCCGTACCGCGAAATGATCTTTGTGATCGCGGCCCGCACCGCCTCGCGGTCAGCGAGGTCGGCGGAGATGGCGCCGCTCTCGGCGCCGAGTTTTTCCAGCTCGGCGACCACCTCGGCCATCGGGCCCTCGCGCCGGGCCACCAGCACGACGCGAGCGCCGGCACGACCCAGGGCGAGGGCGATCTCGCGGCCGATCCCGGAGCTGCCGCCGGTCACCACCGCGGTCCGCCCACTCAACCCGAAGAGCTCATCGAGGTACGAGGTCATACCGGCACGGTAGATCGCGGAGTGCTCCCGCCGGATCCCGGTGTGAGATCCGCCACGCCGTACCGAAATCAGTCCTCGATAATCGGCGGACCGTCCGGGAAAAGTGTGGTCTGCACGGTTTGCCAGATCTCCTCGTTCGCCGCGACGAGAAGCCCGCGCTGACGGTCGACCGGCTGGTATTCGAGGCCGTCCAGGTGCCGCGTGACGCCGCCGGCCTCGCGGACGATCAGCGTGCCGGGCGCGTGGTCCCACGGCTGGATCCGCCAGAAGAGGCCGAACTGCTGCTCGTCGACGACGATCGCCGGGTACTCGTAGCCGGCGCAGTGCCGCCCGGTGGTGTAACCGCCCAGCGCGCCGCCGTGCGCGTCCACCTGATCGCGCAGGTGGCCCGGCAGATACTTCCGGGAGATCACGCCGTGCAGCCCGGTCGCGGCCGGGGCGTCACCCCGGGTCTTCAGCCGCACGCCGTCGCGGAAGGCGCCGGCGCCGAGCTCGGCCACGGTGAGGCTGTCCTCGACCACGTCGAGGATCCAGCCGGCGACCGTCTCACCGTCCTTGACCAGGGCGGCCATCACGCAGAACGGGGTTTTCCCGGCGGCGAAGTTGTTGGTGCCGTCGACCGGGTCGACGATCCACACCGCACCGCCCGCGCCGATCCGGTCGCGGACCGCGGGATCGTCGGCGACCGCTTCCTCGCCGACCACCACGGAACCGGGGAGCAGCGCGGTCAGACCGCTGGTCAGTGCGCGCTCGGACTCCTGGTCGGCGATCGTCACCAGGTCGCCGGGCGACTTCTGGTGCACCTCGTCGGCGGACAGCTTCCGGAAGCGGGGCAGCACGACGGTCTGCGCGACCTCACGGATGAGATCGGAAACTTGATCAAGCACGCGGGGGCAACTTCACGACGCTGACGAAGAACTCGTCGATCTGCCGTATCACCGCGATGAACCGCTCGAAGTCGACCGGCTTGGTCACGTACGCGTTCGCGTGCAACTGGTAGCTGCGCAGGATGTCCTCGTCCGCGGAGGAGGTGGTGAGCACGACCACCGGGATGCGCCCCAGCTCGTCGTCCTTCTTGATCTCCTCGAGCACCTCGCGCCCGTCCCGCCGGGGCAGGTTCAGATCGAGGAGGATCAGATCCGGACGTACGGAGTTCGCGTACTGCCCCTCGCGACGCAGGTAGGCGAGCGCCTCGGCGCCGTCCGACACCACGTTCAGCTTGTTGCGGACCTTGTGCTCCTCGAACGCCTCCTGCGTCATCAGCACGTCACCGGGATCGTCCTCGACCAGAAGGACCTCGATGGGGGTGCCACTCTCCCGCTCAAAGCTCATGCGTCCACCATCTCTAGGCTCTCCTGCTCTTCGCCCGGCTCGTCGGCGCCGATCAGCGCGGGGAGCGTGAACCAGATCGACGCCCCTACCTCGACGTCGACGTCCAGCCAGATCCGTCCGCCATGGTATTCGACGATCTTCTTGACGATCGCCAGTCCGATGCCGGTCCCCTCGTACGCGTCGCGGGCGTGCAACCGCTGGAAGATCACGAAGACCTTGTCGGCGAACTCGGCCTCGATCCCGATGCCGTTGTCCCGCACGTTGAACTTCCACTCCTTGCCGTCCCGCTCGGCGGTGATCCGCACCTCGGGCGGCACGTCCGGCCGGCGGAACTTCAACGCGTTGCCGATCAGGTTGACGAAGAGCGTGGTGAGCAGCGGCTCCTCGCCCTCCACAGTGGGCAGCGGCGGCCAGGTGATCTCGGCGTCCTCACCGGCCCGCGGCTCCAGCTGCGACTTCACCTCGCCGAGCACCCTGTTCAGGTCGACGTCGGTGAAGCCGTTGGTGAGCCGCCCGATCCGGGAGAACGCCAGCAGGTCGTTGATCAGGCGCTGCATGCGCTGCGCGCCGTCCACCGCGAAGGCGATGTACTGATCGGCGCGCTCGTCCATCTGCCCGGCGTACCGGCGCTGCAGCAACTGGCAGAAGCTGGCCACCTTGCGCAGCGGCTCCTGCAGGTCGTGCGAGGCGACGTAGGCGAACTGCTCCAGGTCCCGGTTGGAGCGGGTGAGCTCCTCGGCCTGACTCTGCAGCTGCTGGTTGACCCACTCGACCTGCTGGCGCGCGTCCCGCACCTCGGAGAGCTCGGAGGCGATCTGCTGGCGCATCTGATCGACGTCGGCGGCGAGGCCGACCAGTTCGGGTGAGCCCAGCTTGCTCTCGATGTGCCGCTCGTAGTCACCGCTCGCCACCCGCCGCACCTGGTCGGCGAGGTCCACGATCGGGCGGCTGACCAGGCGGTCCAGCAGAAGCAGCAGGAAGATCCCGGCGAGCACGACGACCGCCGCGGCGGCGATCTCGATGGCGACCATGGTCTGGCTGGAGTCCTTCGCGGCGGTCGCGGTCTCCGCCCGCAGGACCTGGATGTCGTCCTGCATCCGGGTGATCGACGCCCGTAGCTGGTCGAAGGCGGAGGTGCTGCCGGCCTCGATCTGGGCCTGCGCGGCCTGCACACCCTGCGACTTGACCGTCGCGATGACCGGCTCGGCGACCTGCTGGTGCCAGGTGTCGATCCGGGCCTTGACGTTGTCGAGCGCGGCCCGGATCGCCTTGTCCTCGGGGTGCAGGAAGCTCTCGATCCGGTTGATCTGCGCGTTCTGGTCGGCCAATCCCTGCCGGTACGGCTCCAGGTTGGCATCCCGGCCGGTGATCGCGTACCCGCGGATCCCGGTCTCCTGGTCGACCATCGCGGTGTTCAGCGTCTCGCCGGCCGCCCGCATCGGGCTCGCCCGGTTCAGCACGTCGTCCAGCTGCCGGTTGTGCGCGGCCGCGGTGAACGCCGCGAACACACCCAGCGCGGTGAGGATCAGGGCGAGGGTCGCGCAGAGCGCGGCGATCCGGGCACGCAACGTCCACGTCCGTACGCGCAGGCTGTTCATCGCCCACCACCCCGCGAGATCAGCAGCATCGCCACGTCGTCGGTGAGCGGGCCGCCGTTGTCCCGATCCGCACGGTCGACCAGCCACGCCGGAAGACCGGCCAGCGGGATCTCCCGCGCGCCCGGCTCGTCAAGCAGCTTGCAGAGCCCGTCCACGTCCAAACGCTCGTTCCCGGGGCCGGTGTGCCCCTCGATCAGACCGTCGGTGTACATCAGCAAAGACCAGTCATCGCCGGCGAACTCCAGCTCCGTCGCGGGTGTAGGGGTAGGTCGTACCCCGAGCACGATTCCGGTACGCGCGTGCACCGGCGTGACCCGGCCCTCGCCGAGCACGACCGGCGGCGGGTGACCGGCCAGGCGGACCGTCGCGCGGTTCCGTACCAGGTCGATCGTGGCCGAGGCGACCGTGGCGAACACCTCCCGGGCCCGCCGCTCGGTCATCAGCACCTGCTCCAGCGAGGCGAGCACCTGTTCCTCGGGCACCCCGGCGAGCACCAGCGCGCGCCAGGCGACCCGGAGCTCGACGCCGAGCGCCGCCTCGTCCACCCCGTGCCCGCAGACGTCGCCGACGATGACGTGCAGCTTGTCCTCGCCGATCTGCACCACGTCGAAAAAGTCGCCACCGAGCAGACCGGCCGCGCGACCGGACCGGTAGAACGTCTCGACCTGCACCTCGGTGGTCTGCATCAGCGGTTTGGGCAGCAGGCCGCGCTCCAGGCGCGCCGACTCCTCCTGCCGCAACTCCACCTCCCGCAGCCGGCGGGCGGCCTCGTCGGCGCGTTTGCGCTCGACCGCGTACCGCAGCGCGCGGACCAGCCAGACGCCGTCGACCTGGCCCTTGACCAGATAGTCCTGAGCACCCTCGGCGACCGCTTGGACACCCAGGTGCTCGTCGGAGCGGCCGGTGAGCACGCAGACCGCCGCGCTGCCGGCGACGGCCAGCAGCTTGCGGAGCCCGTCGATGCCCTCGGCATCCGGCAGGCCGAGGTCGAGGAGCACGCACTCGGCGTTGCCGACCAGCTCGCGGGCCTCCCGCAGGCTGCTCGCGACAGACAGCTCGAACGGCGCCTGAGCCTCGGTGAGCAACTCCCGGACCAGGAAGGCATCGCCCTCGTCGTCCTCGACCAGCAGAACCCGCAACCGCTCCAGGTGCTGCTGGCTGAGCGCATACGTACTGGAGGCGAGCGAACGATCCGTCATCGGAGAATCCCCACTCGACGCAGAGGTGACCCGGAAATCGTGTACTACCGGGGGCGGCGGCACAACACCGGTCACCACCTCGTGACCTGGCCTCACGCCGGCTCGCTGGGAGCGTGACCATCGCCGGACGCGGCGACCCGGCGCGCATGATCAGCGATCACCTGGCCGAGGATGCCGTGCAGCCGCCCGCAGTCCTTGCAGCGCAGGTTCTCGTCGAGGTGGCGACCGCCACACTCAACGCACTCGCCCCGGTCCTCCGGGTCGCGATAGGACTCCAGGGCTTTACACATGGCCCGGATCACATGATCGCTCAGGGTGAAGGTGTCGTCACCCAGGGCGGTGCGCAGGCCGAGCAACGCGACCGGCGGGGCGTCCGGTTGCGGGTTGTACGGAGCCACCGCGTCGATGAACTCCGCGATGACGGCGGCCGGGTCGAACGAGGCAGTCACCCCGACAACGCTATTGCACGCGCCAATTGATCTACCGGGTACCCGGATGTCGTACCTCCACGATTAGATGTCACCCATGCGTGACGCCGCCCTCGTCCGGCCGGCTCGGCGCGGCTTCGCCGCCCTGGCCGTCCTCGCTGTGCTCGCCCTCGCGGGCCTCGCCGCGGTCCGGTTTATCCTGCCGCCGTCCGCGGCCCCGGCCTCCGCGCCGGCCGGCGAGTTCAGCGCCGAGCGGGCCTTCCAGTCCGTGCAGGCGATCGCGTCGGCGCCGCATCCGGCCGGCAGCGCGGCCAACGATCGGGTCCGTGACTACCTGGTGCAGACCCTGACCGGGCTGGGCCTGACCCCGCAGGTGCAGGACACCGTCTCGGTCCAGGGCGGCGAGTTGTCGGCCAGCGCCGGCGGCACCGGCCTGGCCCGGGTCCGCAACGTGGTGGCGGTGATCCCGGGCAAGGCCTCCACCAAGCGGATCTTCCTGGTCGCGCACTACGACTCGGCGCAGACCGGCCCCGGCGGCAACGACGACGCGGCCGGCGTCGCCACCATCCTGGAGACGGCCCGCGCGCTGACCAAAAGCGGTCAGCTGCTCAACGACGTGGTCCTGGTGCTGACCGACGCCGAGGAGGCCTGTCTCTGCGGCGCCGAGGCGTTCGTCAAGCAGAACGACCTGGCCCGCGACGGCGGCATCGCGATCAACCTGGAGGCGCGCGGCAGCTCGGGTCCGGCGATCATGTTCGAGACCTCGGCGAAGAACGCGCGGCTCGTCGAGGCGTATGCCCACACGCCGTACCCGGTGGGCACCTCGTTCGCCGTCGAGATCTACCGGCTGCTGCCGAACGACACCGACTTCACCGCGTTCCGCGAGGCCGGCTTCACCGGGCTGAACTCGGCGTACATCGACGGCGCGGCGGTCTACCACGCGCCCACCGACCTGCCCTCCGCGATGGATCGGGACAGCCTGCAGCACCACGGCGCCAACGCGCTCGCGCTCACCCGGACGCTGGGCGACACGAAGGACCTCGCCACCGCGAAGGCGTCCGGCGACGCCACCTACTTCCCGGCGTTCGGCGTGCTGGTGCGCTATCCCGGCACGCTGGTCTGGGTGCTCGCCGGGATAGCGCTGCTGGCGGTCGCGGCGCTCGCCTGGGAGGCTGTCTCTTATACA
>KL571218.1:5465-7468 GCA_000715855.1 Actinoplanes liguriensis | reverse complement strand
TGTATAAGAGACAGGCTCACGCTCGCCCCGATCGTGGTCGCGCCGGTGCTGGCCCAGCTCTTCTGGACGGTGCTGACGCTGATCCGGCCGGAGTATGGTGCGCTCCCCATCGATCCGTATCGTCCCGGCCTCTACCGCATCGCCGTGATCGCGATCGCCGCCGCGGTGGTGTTCTGCTGGTTCGCCCTGCTGCGCCGCAAACTCGGCGCAACCGCGCTGGCCGTCGCCGGTCTGGGCTGGCTCGCCGGGCTCAGCCTGGTGCTCGCCGCGGTCACTCCGGGTGGGGCCTACCTGGCGACGCTGCCTGCTCTGGCGGGCGCCATCACAGGCCTGATCGCTTTGCGCGTACGGGCATGGCTCGGCGCCGCCGTGATCACCCTCGGCGGCATCGTGGCCGTGGCGATCCTCCTGCCCACCGTGATCATGCTGTTCCCGGCGCTGGGCATGCCGATGGCCGGCGTCGGCGCGTTCCTGACCGTGCTTCTCCTGCTGGCGCTGCTGCCCGTGATCGACCTGATCCACCCGTCCGCCGAGCCGGTCCAGGGCCTGCCGGCACTGCGCGCCCGCCGCCGGGGCACGTTCGCCACCCTGGTCGCCTCGCTCACCGCGATCGTCTGCACCGTGGCCGGGCTGGCCGTCGACCGGTTCGACGGCGACCACCCGGCGCTCACCCAGTTGATGTACGCGCTCGACGCCGACACCGGCCGTGCCGAGTGGCTCAGCGCCGAGGCGAGCACCCAGAAGTGGACCTCGCAGTATGTCTCGGGCGACCCGAAGCCGGTGGCCACGACGCTTCCCGCGTTCGGCGACGCCGAGCTGCGGGTCGGCCCGGCCCAGGCGGCGACGCTCCCCGCGCCGGCCGTCACGAAGGTGTCGGAGACCACGGCGGCCAACGGCGACCGGGTCGTCACGCTGCTGCTCAAGCCGCAGCGCACGGTCCGTTTCACCACGCTCCACGTGGCCGCGTCGACGCAGGTCACCGGCCTGACGGTGGCCGGGCAGCAACTTCCGGCCGACAGGTCCGCCGGCGGCGGCTGGGGCACCGGGTTCATCTTCCACGCGCCGCCGCCCGAGGGCGTTCAGGTCGTGCTCACGATCCACGGCGCCGGGCCGCTGAAGGTCCGGGCGATGGACGCCAGTGACAACCTCACCGAGATGCCCGGTTTCCACACCCGCCCGTCCGGCGTCGGCATCCTCGGCTCCCACAGCAGCGAGATGGTCGCCGTCGCCAAGACCTACTCCATCTAATGGCCTCGCGCCGCTCGGCGGGCATTCCGCCCTTTGAGTCGGTGTCGAGAGCGTCGAAAAACCACTGCGCTTCGCTGGTGGTTTTTCGGCGCTCTCGACACCGACGGGCGGAATGCGCAACGCACCGATCGTGGCCGTTCAGGGGATTTGGGGCAGTGACATCTACCCCGGCCACGACGGAGGAGTGCCCTATCGTCCTCGGCCGCGGCGGCCGGCAGGAGCCTCGTGGCGGAAGTGGACGAAGAGGCGGCCCCAGTTGTCGCCGTCCTTCTCGATCCGGTGGTAGAGCTGCTTGATGTCCTTCTGATCGAGGAAGCGGATCACCTTCTTCTTCAGCGCGCCGCTGCCCTTCCCCGGGATGATCTCGACGGTGGCCGCCTTCTTCTGGATCGCCTCGTCGATGATCCCGCGCAGGGCCCGGTCGATCTCCTGGCCCTTGTTGAAGATGTCGTGCAGGTCCAGCTTCAGCTTCATGATCAGACCTTAGGTCGCGTTTCGTGGTTCGGCCGAGTGCGAGGCGCGGTCAGGAGTGTGGCTGGCATCGGGCGCGAAGCGCCCGCATACCGGTGTTGTATGTGGGCGCTTCGCGGACGCTGCCAGGCGCGCTCCTGGCCACGCCGCAGCCCCGGCCGAATCACGAGACACGGCCTAAGCGTCGGCGTTCTTGCCGAGCCAGGTCTCGACCCGGCGCAGCGCTTCCTGGTAGTCGTCCTGCTGCTTCATGGCCGCGGCCAGCCGCAGGGGCGGGGGCGCCT
>KL571218.1:0-5216 GCA_000715855.1 Actinoplanes liguriensis | reverse complement strand
GGCCGGCCCGCTCCAGGGTCCGACCGAGCACGTGGTGCGCGTAGTGGTCCGACGGATCATGCTCTATCAATGCCCTGAGCTGCGTCTCCGCCCCGTTGAGCTGGGCCGAGTTGAAGTAGGCCCGGGCGAGCAGCTGACGGACCGCGGCGTTCTGCGGCTCCGCCTCGACGATCGGTTCGAGCAGCCGGGACGCGCCGAGCGGGTCGCCGGACTCGAAGAAGAAATTGGCCCTGCGGTACTCCTCGAGAAGATCCACGTGCAGCTCCCCACGCTCGCGCCCGCCGACAATGACCAACGCTTGCACAACATCGAGGCGACAGCGAGTGTTCCGCCCCCTCCGGGTTCCCGGCAAAAACCATCAAAACCCCTGATTGCGTACGGAGAAATGCCCCTAACGCTTGAGGTCGGCGGCGCCCGTGCCGAAAACCATGACGACACAACTCCGCTATCGGCCAGTTCCACAGGTGCTACACAGGAAACGAAAAGGCGGCGCTGAGCGTCGCCGACCACAGTTAAGGGCATGACGATGGCGAACGCAGACTCCAGCACCGAACTCCGGCGGCCCGACGGCACCCCGGTTCGCGTACTCGTGGTGGACGACGAGCCGACGCTGGCCGAACTGCTCTCGATGGCGTTGCGGTACGAGGGCTGGGAGGTCAAGAGCGCCGGCGACGGTCTGACCGCGGTGCGCACGGCCCGTGACTTCCGTCCGGACGCCGTCATCCTGGACATGATGCTCCCGGACATCGACGGGCTGGAGGTGCTGCGCCGGCTGCGTGGCGAGTCGCCCGAGGTGCCGGTGCTCTTCCTGACCGCGAAGGACTCGGTGGAGGACCGGATCACCGGCCTCACCGCCGGTGGCGACGACTACGTCACCAAGCCGTTCAGCCTGGAAGAGGTGGTGGCCCGGCTGCGCGGGCTGATGCGCAGGATGGGGCACGCCCCGATGCGCACCGAGTCGCAGCTGGTCGTCGGCGACCTGACGCTGGACGAGGACTCGCACGAGGTCCGTCGCAGCGGTGACCTGATCACGCTGACCGCCACCGAGTTCGAGCTGCTGCGCTATCTCATGCGCAACCCCCGCCGGGTGCTGAGCAAGCCGCAGATCCTGGACCGGGTGTGGAACTACGACTTCGGTGGGCAGGCGAACGTGGTGGAGCTCTACATCTCGTACCTGCGCAAGAAGATCGACGCCGGTCGCGCGCCGATGATCCACACCATGCGCGGCGCCGGCTACGTGCTCAAGCCGGCCGACTGACCATGCGCGCTGCCGACACGGCCCACCCCCGCCCCGCCCGCTGGCGCAGTCCGGCGGGCTGGCCGCTGCGCACCCGGCTGGTCGCCACCATGATCGCGCTCTTGGCGGTCCTGGGCCTGGTCGTCGGCGGCACCGCCGAGCTCTACCTGCGTAACTCGCTGTATCAGCAGATCGACGAGAAGCTCACCGACGCCCGCAAGTTCGTCATTCACGGGGACAACGGCCGGAATCAGAACGGTCCCGGCCCGAGTAACTTCCCTGGCAGTGTCCAGATGAAGTCCGAGGACGCGCTGGCCATCGACAGCCCTCCGCCGAACATCTCGGCCGGATCGATTTTGATCTACCTGGACTCGGCGGGCGCGCTGATCGGCGGCGGCCAGGTGCAGTTCCCTGAAACGTCAGCGACGTCAGATTCCACCCCGACCAGCCGATTCAACAACAACAAGTACAACCCGCTGAGCAACGAGCAGCGCACAGCTCTCGCGGGCGCGGTCGAGGCGAACGACGAAAAGACCGACGTCGATCTCGGCGACCTGGGCGACTTCCGCGCCATCGCCTGGACCACGAACACTTCGGACTACGGCACAGTCACCGCCATCACCGCACTGCCGCTGGACGACACCAACCAGACCCTGGGCAAGGTCGCCGCGTTCACCGGGTGCGTCATTCTCGGATCGTTGCTGATCGCGGGGTGGGGTGGGGCGCTGATCGTCCGCCGTACGCTCAAGCCTCTCGACCGAGTCGCCGCGACCGCGAGCCGCGTCGCCGAGCTCCGCCTGGATCGTGGTGAGGTCGAACTAGCCCAGCGGGTCCCGGAGCAGGACACCGACCCGCGGACCGAGGTCGGTCAGGTCGGCTCGGCCCTGAATCGGATGCTCGACCACATCGGCAGCGCGCTGGAGGCCCGGCACGCAAGCGAGATGCAGGTCCGGCAGTTCGTCGCCGATGCGAGCCACGAGCTGCGGACACCGCTGGCCGCGATCCGTGGCTACGCCGAGTTGAGCCGTCGCAGCCGTCAGCCGATCCCGGACGAGATCGCCCACGTGCTGGGCCGGGTCGAGTCCGAGGCGAAGCGGATGACCACCCTGGTCGAGGACCTGCTGCTGCTGGCCCGCCTGGACGCCGGCCGTCCGTTGGCGCAGGACCCGGTCGACCTGACGATGCTGGCCGTCGACGCGACGAGCGACGCGCACGCCGCCGGCCCCCGGCACTACTGGCAGGGACAGCTGCTGGCCAATGCCCGCACGCACACCCCGGAGGGATCGACCGTCACGGTCAAGGTCGGCAACGTGCCGAACGCGGCCGTGCTCCAGGTGATCGACAACGGCCCGGGCATCCAGGCCGAGCTGGTCCCGCACATCTTCGAGCGGTTCGCCCGTGGTGACAGCTCGCGGTCGAGGGCGGCCGGCAGCACCGGTCTGGGCCTGTCGATCGTGCACGCCGTGGTCACCTCGCACCGGGGCAAGGTCGGCGTGCAGAGCCGGCCGGGGCAGACGATCTTCACGGTGATGCTGCCGCTCGCCCCGCAGATGGTCGTCCCATCAGCTGAACATCACACGCCATACCTGCCACGGGTGGGCTGATCCGGCTATGCTGGCGGGCGTGTCTCAGGCGTACGCGTTCTATTGGTTTACGAGGCCGGCTCGCGCCGGTGCCTCGGCCATGACCGCATGACCTGAGACACCCCGCCAGAGCCGGCTGAGGCAGCGACGACGTCGCTGCCTTTTTGTTTGCCCCGAGCAAACCGGCTCTCGTCAGGGCCGGTCGAAGGAGAGAGATCACCATGACCGCCCCCGAGGTGCAGCGCGTCCGCGACCAGCGCATCGAGAAGATCGTTCCGCTGATGAGCCCGGCGCTGCTGCACCACGAGCTGCCGTTGACCACCGAGTTGCACGACACCGTGCTGGCCGGCCGCAAGCAGGTCGAGGATGTGCTGAACGGCCGAGATCAGCGCCTGCTGGTCGTGGTCGGCCCGTGTTCGGTGCACGACCCGGCCGCCGCCGCCGAGTACGCCGACCGCCTGAAACTCGAGGCCGAACGGCTCAGCGAGGACCTGCTGATCGTGATGCGGGTGTACTTCGAGAAGCCGCGGTCCACGGTCGGCTGGAAGGGTCTGATCATGGACCCGGCCCTGGACGGCTCCGGGGACGTCGGCGCCGGCCTGCGGATCGCCCGCAAGCTGCTCCTCGAGGTGGTCGGCCGGGGTCTGCCGGTGGCCGTCGAGTTCCTCGACCCGATCACCCCGCAGTACATCGCGGACACCGTGGCCTGGGGCGCGATCGGCGCGCGCACGGTCGAGTCGCAGGTGCACCGCCAGCTCTCGTCCGGCCTGTCGATGCCGATCGGCATGAAGAACCGCCCGGACGGCAGCGTCTCCACCGCGGTCGACGCGATCCACGCCGCCGCGGCGCAGCACGTCTTCCCCGGCATCGACTACTCCGGCACCCCGGCGATCCTGCACACCACCGGCAACCCGGACTGTCACCTGGTGCTGCGTGGCGGTGGCGGCAAGCCGAACTACAGCGCCGCGGACGTGGAGGCGTCGCTGGCGCTGCTGCGCAAGGCGGGGCTGCCGGAGCGCCTGGTGATCGACTGCTCGCACGGCAACAGCAACAAGGACCACAACCGCCAGCCGCTGGTCGCCGAGGACATCGCCGGCCAGATGGAGTCCGGCCAGCGCGCGATCAGCGGCGTGATGCTGGAGAGTTTCCTGGTTCCCGGCCGGCAGGAGCTGGGCGACGAGATGACCTACGGCCAGTCGGTCACCGACGCGTGCATGGGCTGGGACGGCACGGTCGCGGTGCTGGAGCGGCTCGCGGCGGCGTCGGCCAAACGACGTACCATCTGATCTGCTCTTTTGTTGGGTCCCGCCGACTCTCGGCGGGACTCACAGGGACCCCACAGGCGGGCCACAAGGATGCGACAGCGCCGACGGAAACAGTTCATCGAGTACGAATCCGCCAGCTCTGGGAGTACCTCGATGACCTCGAAGTCGCCGGCCTCGACGGACGCTGAGTCGTCCGGCGTCGCCGACACCGGTCCCGCTGAATCTTCCCCGCCAACGGCCGGTGAGGCTCCCGGCGCGCCGCCCCCGCCACGCAACCGCACCGGCGCGGCCCGCTGGCTCCTCGGCCGCTCCGACGCCGCCTGGGTCCGGCCGAGCCTGCTCGCGTTGCTGATCGGCACCGCGGTCCTCTACATCTGGGGGCTCGGCGCCTCCGGCTGGGCAAACGCGTTCTACTCGGCCGCGGTCCAGGCCGGTTCGGAGAGCTGGAAGGCGTTCTTCTACGGCTCGTCCGACGCGGCGAACTCGATCACGGTCGACAAGACCCCGGCCTCGCTGTGGATCATGGCGATTTCGGTACGGATGTTCGGCCTCAGCACCTGGAGCATCCTCGTCCCGCAGGCGCTGCTCGGCGTGGCCAGCACCGGCCCCGCGCTCACCCCGGTGGCCGTGCTGATGTTCCGCTTCAACAACCCGGACGCGCTGCTCGTGCTGCTCATGGTGGCCGGCGCCTACGCCACGCTGCGCGCCGTGGAGAGCGGCTCCACCAAGTGGATCGTGCTCGCCGGGGTCTTCGTCGGCTTCGGTTTCCTCACCAAGATGCTGCAGGCACTGCTGGTCGTCCCGGCGTACGGGCTGGCCTACCTGATCGCCGGCCCGCCCAAGCTGCTCAAACGGATCTGGCAGCTGCTGCTCTCGCTGGGCGCCCTGATCGTCTCGGCCGGCTGGTACATCGCGATCGTCGAGCTGGTCCCGGCGTCCGCCCGGCCGTACATCGGCGGCTCGCAGAACAACAGCCTGCTCGAACTCGCTCTCGGCTACAACGGCCTGGGCCGGCTCAACGGTGAGGAGACCGGCAGCGTCGGTGGCGGCGGTGGCGGTGGCGGTGGCTCGATGTGGGGTGAGACCGGCTGGTCGCGGATGTTCGACAACTCGCAGGGCGGTCAGATCTCC
>KL571217.1:14270-16288 GCA_000715855.1 Actinoplanes liguriensis | reverse complement strand
CCACGCCGCAGCCCTGGGTGATCGACAGGACAGAGGCCCTAGCCCGCCAGGACCAGCTCGAAGTCGTACCCGAAGAAGAGGCCCGTCTCGACGACGCCCGACATCTGCTTCAGGCGGGTGTGGGCGTCGTCGCCGATCTCGCTGAACGTCAGGTCCAGGGTCAGGTTGCCGCGCTCGGTGATGACCGGCCCGTCCTTGCCACCGGCCGGCCGCAGGACGACCTCGTCGAGCCCGGGGAAGTCCTGGAGCTGCTCGAAGATCAGGCTGAGCGCGGCCGGGTCGATCTCCACCGGCGCCGCGAAGTTCTGCCCCAGCCGGTCCACGATCTTGGACTGGTCGACGACGATGAACGCCTTCGGCGCCGCGGCCATCATCAGCTTCTCCCGGTAGAGCGCGCCGCCCCGGCCCTTGATCAGCCGCTTCTTCGCATCCACCTCGTCGGCGCCGTCGAAGCACCAGTCCGGCCGGACCTCGTTCAGCGTCGCGGTGCGCAGGCCCAGCGCGGCGCACGCGTTCGCCACCTCGATCGAGGTGGGGATCGCGGTGAAGGAGAGGCCCTCCTTCTCGGCGCGGGCCGCGAGGGCCTGCAGGGTCAGGAAGCTGGTCGAGCCGGAGCCGATGCCGACCGTCTGCCCGTCCCGCAGCTCGGCGGCGAGGCGCGCCGCGGCCTCCCGCTTGGCTTCCTCGTTCTTGATGACACCTGACCAGGTCAGGCCGTTGGGGCGGTTCTTCCACTGCATGTGATGGTCAACCGTTTCCAGGAGCGGTCAGTGGTCCTCCACATGGTAATCAGCGCCGGGGGAGATCCTCTCGGGGCAACCAATTCCGCCGTACGATCACCAGGTCGCTCTCGGCGGCCGCCAGATCCTCCGCGGTGGGCCGGCAGGCGTCCCGGGCGCGCAACGCCGCACCCACGCTTACCTGGGACGACCCGGAGCCGACCAGCCCACGCAGGCCACGCTCGGCCTCCCGGTCCTCGGTGTTGCCACCGCCGGCCGGCGCGGGACGCCGCACCGGGCGGGAGTACGCCTTGGGCGCGGCCCCGGTCGTCCCGGCCGGTGGCGCCGGAACGGGCGGCGACGGGACCGCTGCGGCCGGAGGGGCCGGGACCGGTGGCGCCGGGGGAGGTGCCGGCACCGGGGCCGGGGGATCCGCCGGGGCCGAGGGCTCCTCCGGGACGTTGTTCGCCCCGGAGGGGGGACGCACACGGCGGCGGCGACGCTCGGGCTCAGCCATGATCCGACGGTACCGCCGCGGATCGCCTCAGAACACCTCGGTCGCGCTGGGCGCCCGGTGCCAGCCGAACGCCGCGCTCGGGTCGTTCCCGGTCAGCAGCCGCACCCGCCCGGCTGCCGCGAGCGCGCCGAACGACGTACCGCCCAGGTAGGCTGCGCCCAGATCGGTCACCGTCCCGGTCAGGTCGGCCGGGTCGCCGGTCCGGGTGCAGGACGCGTTGTCCGGCCCGCCGGTCAGCCGCCAGCGTCCGGCGTTCGCCGGCAGGATCGGGTCCTCGACCTCGAGCACCACGTCGACCGGCGTCCGGTAGCGCCGGGCGGCCAGCGCGGTGGGCACGTCCACCAGCCGGACGAAGAGCGAGTCGGAGAGCGCCGGCCCGAGCCGCCGCGGCTCGTCCACCAGGTGCAGCAACGGCTCGTCGACCGCGCCCAGGTTGAACGACACGCTCCGGCTCAGGTCGATCGAGAGCAGGAACCGCCAGAGCGCCTGGTACGTCTCCGGGTCGGCGGCCACCACCTCACGAACCTGCACCTCGGTGTCCGGCCCGTGATGCGACCAGCCGTGCCTGGTCCGCCAGAGCGCGTAACCGGTGGGGCCGCCGGGACCGTCGTGCACCACCGCGTGGCGTTTCGTGGCGCCTCCCCGGTCGTCCTTCGCGTCGGCGAGGACGAACCGCCACCAGCGGTCGTCCCGGTCGGACCAGCCGACGCGGCCGGCGCGTGCCTGGTCGTAGAGCTTGCCGATCTCGGGGAGCAACGTCACCGGATCGCCCATCCGCAGCC
>KL571217.1:13227-14033 GCA_000715855.1 Actinoplanes liguriensis | reverse complement strand
GATGTGTATAAGAGACAGGGTCAGCCGCACCTCCCGGTTCATGATGTCGAACTTGAGGCGGGACGCGGCCGCCCCGTACCCGAATCGGGGGTAGATCGTCGTCTCACTGGCCCAGAGCACCGCCAGGGGCTCCCGACCGGCCGCCGCGATCTCCTGGAGCTGGCGGCGCATCAGGGCGGTCAGCAGACCCCGCCGCCGGTGCGTGGGCCGCACGCCGACGCTGGAGATGTGCGCGGCCGGCAGGACCGCCCCGGGCACCGTCAGCTCCCGGCTGTAGGCCGCGGTGTGGCCGGCCATCAGCCCGGCCTCGTCGGCGACCAGCGAGCGCTCCGGCTCGAAGACGCCCAGCTCGGCCGTGCGTCCCTCGTCGCTCATCTCCTCGTGGAAGAGCAGCTCGAGCAATTCACAGACAGCCGAGAAATCATCGGAGGTGCCGGGCCGGAGCCGGATGCCGTCGTCCATGGAGCTTGTGTAACGGACCCGTGTGGGTGCGGGCCACCTATTTGCGGGCTCGTTACTCTCGGATCAGGACGGCCGTCCGGCCGACTGTTGGAAAGAGGGGGATCATGCCGGAGCAACCGCAGTGGTCGGAGCGGACGCTCGACATGCCGCCGCAGGACCCGTGGGCCGAGCCGCCGACGGTGACCGCGCCGGCCGTTCCGGAGGCCGGTGAGCCCACGCGGCCGCACCATCCGACCTCCCCGGCGCCGCAATCGCCGCAGTCACCGTTCAGTCAGGGCCGCGCCTCGGTCACACCGCGCGCCGAGCGGCGGGATCAGACCGCCGTGCACCTGTCTCTTATACAC
>KL571217.1:0-13029 GCA_000715855.1 Actinoplanes liguriensis | reverse complement strand
ACCGGCACCGGCTGGCCGGGCGCCTCCGCGCCGCGTGAGCAGCACAGCCTCGGCTGGCATCTGCGTCAGTTGCGCCGCGGCGGCGAGTGGAGCACCGCGGCCGTGTTGTTCGCGTTCGTCTGCTGGGGCATCTGGGCGCTCTCCGGAGGCGGCGACCTGGGCACCCCGGTGGTGGTGTTCGTGATCACGCTGCTGGTCGGCGTGGGCGTCTTCGCGCTCGCCCGGCTCGTCGGCCGCCTGGTCCTGGAGCGCTATCTGAACCGGGTGCGCCACACCGCGCGCGGCGCGCACATGGTCACCGGGCTCTACCTGGCCGGCGTCGGCTTCACCTTCCTGCAGCAGACCGAATGGGTGATGGACGCGTTCAACTGGGTCAGGGGCGTCTTCGGAGGCTGACGACTCGCGTCGGCTCGACCGGGCGAATCACCGGTGACGGTCGATTCGCCCAGCCGAGCCGCCGAGTCGTGGTGACGGTCAGCACGTCGGATCAAGCGGCTCCGAGACGTGGGCGGTGATGATGCGCCAGCCCTCCGGCAGGCGCGCCCACGCCTGCGTCTGCCGGCCGAGCACGTCCGAGCCCGGATATCCGAAGAGCGTCGTGACGACGGCGGTGCTGTCGCCGTACGTCTGAACTCTGGTCTCTTTCAGGAAGCGGCCCGGCGGCAGCGGGCCCTGAGCGACCCGCCACCGCCGCTGCTCCTCGGCGTCGTCCTGCCGGTCCGCGACGCCGAAACGCACCGCCCGGCCGGCGAAGAAACCCATGATCCCGTCGACGTCGTGTTCCACGAGCGCCCGCTCGTAGGCCTCGAACATCGCCGTGACCTCGGCGACCACCGCGGGGATGTCCCGTTCCATCAGGCCGGCACCGGCTCGCGTTCGGTGGTCTCGTCGACGGTCTCGTCCGGCTCGGGCACCCGCGGCGCCGGCCTGGTCAGCGCGAAGAGCACGCAGACGACCGTCAGGAACAGGTAGCCGAGCGCCACCTGCCCGTTCGCGTTCCACTGCACCTTCTCCGCGTGGATCAGCCCGACGAAGGTCAGCACCGCGCCGGACCCGGAGAAGATCGCCGCGTGCCAGAAGCGCTTGTCGATGATGAACGCCACGATCGCGCCGAGCACCAGCCCGGCCAGGATCGCCCCCTCACCGAGCGTCTTCAGCCCGTCGTAGACCACCCCGGCCCCGGCCAGCGCGTCCGTCCCGACCTGGGCGGCGGTGGTGCCGGCGGCGGCCAGCGTGTTGTCCATCTGCCCGGTCGCCCAGCTCGCGATGTTCGGGATCAGCGCGGCGACCACCGCGGCGGCGTGCGCCCGGGGTGTCGCCTGGAATGCCTGCGCGCCGATCAGCAGGCCGATGTAGAGCAGGATCGGCACGATCGCCGGGGTCGGGAAGATCGCCCCGAGCAGGCCGAACAGCCCGAAGAAGCAGAGCAGCGCGATCACCACGCCGGTCGCCATGGAGTAACCGGTCCGGCCGCCGGCCGCCTTCCAGCCGGGGTGGCCGACGTAGACGGCGGGCGGGAACGGCGAGCCCAGGCACGATCCGATCACCGCGCCGGCGCCGTCGGCGAGCAACACGCTCCGCAGGTTGTACCGGTCGCCGGCGGTGGACGCGCTCTCCACGTTGGTCATCGCCTCGGTGAAGTTGTAGACGCCGAGCGGGATCGCGGTCGCCAGCAGCGGCGCCATGTCCTTCAGCCCGTCGATCAGCAGGTCGATCTTGAGGTGCGGGAACGCGAACGCGATGTCCTTCGCGGCGGAGGTCACGTCCGGCACCGACATCGCCCCGCCGATCCAGCCGATCGCGGTGCCGACGAGCAGCGCGACCAGCCCGATGGGCAGGTTGCCGGGCAGCTTCACGTCGGTCAGCAGCCCGATCAGCAGCAGGCCGAAGACCGGCAGGGCGATCCACGCGGCCTTCCACATGTTGCCGGCCGGGTTCATCGAGATGAACGTGATCGAGATGCCGGCCAGGGTGCCGAGCAGTGCCGCCCGCGGGGCGTATTTCCGGATGTACGGCCCGACGAACGCCCCGATCAGCACGATCACGCCGATGATGAACGCCCAGGCGATGCCGGCCGTCCACGCTTTCACCGGGTCCTTCGTGGTCAGGTAGATCGGCAGCATGATGACGAAGATGACGATGAACATGTGCGGGACGCTCGGGCCGTACGGCATCGCGGTGACGTCCGCCCGGTTCTCCCGCGCGGCGAGCCGGCGCGCCAGGTACGTGTAGTAGACGTTGCCGGCGACGAGCGCGATCCCGAGCGCGGGCAGGATCACGCCGAACACGTCGGACGCCGGCATCTTGATCACACCGAGGCAGAGTCCGGTCAGGGTCAGTACGTTGACCAGGACGTTGACGCCGAAGCCGAAGAAGGCGTTGGTGTCACCGCGTACCCAATAAGGCAGTTTCATCGCGTTATCTCCTTGAGCAGGGCGGAGGACTCGGAGACCCAGCCGAAGATCCCGCCCTGGGCGGCGATCATCCGCAGGCCGACGCTCTGGAACTCCGGGAAGTAGGAGCCGACGCAGTCGCTCAGCACGAGGCACTCGTAGCCGCGGTCGTTGGCTTCCCGGACGGTGGTGTGGACGCAGACCTCGGTGGTCACGCCGGTGACGATCAGCGTTTTCGTCTCGCGAAGCAGCTCGTCGAGATTCGTCGCGTAGAACGCGCCTTTGCCCGGCTTGTCGACCACCGGCTCGCCGGGGAGCGGCTGCAACTCGTCGACGATGTCGTGGCCGTACTCGCCGCGAATCAGGATTTTTCCGAATGTGCCCGGCTGGCCGATCATCGAGCCGCGCTTCAGCTTTGCCGGTGGGCAGTCGGACAGATCAGGCAAGTGCCCCTCGCGCGTGTGGATCACCGGTAGCCCGGCGGCGCGCCACGCCGCCAGCAGCGCGGCCAGCGGCGCGATCGTCCGCCGCAACTGCGCGACGTCGTTGCCCAGGCTCTCCCCGAACCCGCCGGGGAGCAGGAAGTCGCGCTGCATGTCGATGACGATCAGCGCGGTGCTGTCCAGGTCGAAGGTGAAGGGTCCGGGGTCGGCGGCGACGGTCGGCACGGCGTCACGCCCCCGTCGCCGCGATGACGTCGTCCGAGGTCGCCACGCAGCCGAAGACGCCGCCCTGCATGGTCACCATGTGCAGCGCCGCCGCGTGGTTGCCCGGGTCGGTCGCCCCGGTGCAGTCACTCAGGATCAGGCACTCGTACCCGCGGTCGTTCGCCTCCCGCATGGTCGTGTGCACGCAGACGTCGGTGGTGATGCCGGTCAGGATCAGGTGGGTGATCCCGTGCGTGCGCAGCACCAGGTCCAGGTTGGTGGCGTAGAACGCGCCCTTGCCCGGCTTGTCGATGATCACCTCGCCGGGGACCGGAGCGACCTCGGGCACGATCTCCCAGCCCGGCTCGCCCTTGATCAGGATGCGGCCGCAGGGGCCGGGCCCGCCGATCTCGGCCCCGATCCGCGCGGACCGCCACCGCTTGTTGGCCGGCAGGTCGGAGAGGTCCGGGTCGTGTCCCTCACGCGTGTGGATCACGAGCATGCCCAGGTCGCGGACGTGTTGCAGCAGTTTGGCGGTGGCCGGCAGCCCGGCGCGGGTCAGTTCGATGTCGTAGCCCATGGCGTCGACGTAACCGCCGGGGCCGCAGAAGTCGGTCTGCCAGTCGATACAGATCAGCGCGGTGCGGCTCACCTGCACCGTGCCGTCGTAGGGCCAGGGGTAGGGGTTGGCTCGGACACTCCCGATCGTCGGCATATCGTCGATTGTCGACAGTTCTGTTTCCGCGGAATCCACGCTTTGTAACGCGGTGATTTCCCGGCGTGATCTTCAGCCGAGGTAGGCGCGCGCCCCGTGCTCATCAAGGGCAGAAAGGATTTCCCGTACGTCACCGAGCCGCACCGCCGCGAAGAGCCGCTCGTGCCGATGCACCCCGTCCGCCGCCCGGGCCGCCTCGGCCTCGCGCCGCATGTTCACCGCCATGTAGAGCTGGATCTTCACGAGAACCGTCTCGTACAACGCGGTGAGCTGCCGGTTTCCACTGAGCGCCACCACCTGCACGTGGAAGCGGCGGTGCGCGTTGGCCAGTTCGAGCCGATCGCCGCTTCCGGTGGCCGTCCGGATGGTGTCCAGCGCCTCGGTCAGCCGGGTCAGGTCCGGCCGCTCCGGTGTGGAGGTCACGGCGTGTCGTTCCAGGACGTCGCGGATCTCGTACAGCTCGCGCACGTCGTCGTCGGAGAGCGTCGCGACCCGCGCGCCGCGCCGCGGAATGTGCTCGACCAGCCCCTGCTCCGCCAGCAGGCGCATCGCCTCGCGCAGTGGCGCCCGGCTGATCCCGAGTCGTTTGGTCAGTTGCTCCTCGACCAGCCGCTCGCCCGGATCGGTGCGTCCGCTCAGGATGTCCCGCCGCAGCCGGTCGACGGCGAGCTCGACGAGGCTGTACGCCGCCAACTCCGGGTCACTCACGCGCCCAGTCTGTCAGGAGCCGTCCGATCCGCGGCGCCGGTCCCGCAGGGTCAGCCAGATCGCCGTGACGGACATCAATACACCCAGTCCGAGAAGGGCGAACCAGAACGCGGCCATGGGCGGAGAATAGCCTCTCCCCGCCCGTGGCCGCGGCCGGCGACACCTCAGGCGTCGGCCAGGACCTTGCCGGTCTCCAGCAGCGACTTGAGGTCGCTGAGCACCCAGGCCCAGCCCCCGCCACCCTCGGCGGTCGCGTCCGTAGTGCCGGACACCATGGTGGAGACCGCCGGGGCGTTCGTCACATCGTGCGTGATGGTGACCCGGCAGACGCCGGGCGCCGAGTCCTCGATCTCGTAGGTCAGCGTGGTGAAGCCCTCGGCCGCCGTGTTCGGATCCATCAGCATCCGCCACGACTGCACGAGCCGGCGCGGGGCCTCGGCCTCCAGGACCTCGCCGTCCAGGATCGGGTCGGGCATCTCGAAGCCGTTCGCCTTGGCGTAGTCCTTCATGCCCTGGTTGGCGTTGGAGTGGTACTTGCCGCCCTTCTTGAGCTCGAAGAACTGCGGCGTCGCGTAGCCGTACCGCGCGTTCCACTCCGGATCGGTGATCGCCTGCCAGATCTTCTCCGGCGTGGACCGGATCCAGATGCGGAACACCTTGGTCTCGCTCATGACTCTTCCTCCAGCGTGCGCTTGAGATCGATGAGGGTGGTGATCTGGTGCTCGGTGTACTTGTCGATCCACCGGTCGTGGATCTGCCGGATCGGCACCGCGTTCAGGAAGTGCAACTTCTCCCGCCCGGACCGGCGCGTGACGACGAGTCCCGCCTCCTCGAGCACCTTGAGGTGCTTGGCGACGCCGAACCGCGTCATCTCCAGCTCGGACTCCAGCTCGGTGAGCGTGCGGCCGTCACGCGCGAACAGCAGGTCGAGCAGGAACCGACGGCTCGGGTCGGCCAAGGCCTTGAACACCCGATCGTCGTCCGTCATGACGCAAAGTTATGTGACCATCGGGTCACATGTCAATGCCGGACCTACCCCGCGCGTTCAGCGTCGCTGCTCAGAGGCGTCCGCGTCGTGCGAACGGGTGATGTCAATCGCCTTCCAGTGCCGCCCGGGTATCGGTAACCGGACATGTCCGCACCGTGATCAACAATGGTCAGGGCTCGCTGATGATCTTCGAACCGGGCAAAAATGCGGAGGCGCTCGACGTCCCCTCGAAACCGGAGAATCCGCCCATGGAGCTCGGCACCGCTGCCCGGCAGGCCCTCATCGCCCTGATGGTGTACGTGGGCGAGGCCTCGAATCCTGAGCTACGCGCTCGTTACCGGGTCACGATCACCAAGCAGGCCCGGGACGAGCTGTCGAAGGCGGACCTCATCCGGATCCGGAAGGGGCCGCGCAACGCGATCTACCACGAGCTCACCGAGGAGGGCTGGAAGCGCGCGGAGCAGGAGCTGACGAGCCTGCCCCCAGCCGGCGTCTCGGCCGCCTGGCTCCTGCTGTACGGAACGTTCCGGCACCTGTCCCGTCTGCGAGCCGGCCAGAACCTGCGAATCGCGGACGTCTACGCCGCCGCGGATGTCGAGGTCACGCTGGAGGACCGAGTGCGGCAGGCCTACCGGGCAGTCGCGGACGCCCCGGGCGATCTGGTCGGCCTCGCCGTCCTCCGGGACCGTCTGACCGATGTCGCCCGGGCCGAGCTGGACGAGGTTCTGCTGGCGATGGACCGCCGGCGGGAGATCCAGCTCGACCCCGACCCGAATCGGCTGGCGCTGACGGCCCGCGCCAAGGACGCGGCGATCGAGGTCGGCGGTGAGGACATGCATCTCATCTCGATCAGCCGGCCGTGATCGAGGCCGGGGCGCGGCGGGCCCTCACCGAGTTGCGCAGACTCGACTGGGCGCCGACCGAGGACGACGTCTGGACACCGCTCGACATCCACATCGACGAGCTGAACGGCGAGGCCGGGGCGGCGGTGCTCCGCGCCTTCCAGGAAGCGGCGAGCACCGGCCGGAGCCCGATCGGCCTGGTCGTGGAAGGTCGGCAGGGCGCGGGAAAGACCCACCTCGTGCGCTGGGCCCGGGAGCAGGTACAGCGCGCCGGACACGGCTACTTCTTCCTGCTCGGCATCACCGACGGCCGCTCCTTCTGGCCGAGCCTGGTGCATACCCTGCTGCGCGGCCTGCGACGTTCCGGTTCCTACCGGCACACCCAGCTCGCCGTCCTGCTGGACCGGCTGAGCGAGCTCGCCCGCATTCCGAGTGACCTGCGTCTGCGGATCCGGGGCCGGGGCGTCCTGACCCGGGAGGACTTGGACACGTTCGTGTCGGCCGTCCGCCGGGTGGATCCGGAGACCGGCCGGGAATGCCGGTTCGTCCTCCGAGCCCTGGTCATGTTGGGTGCGTCCGACGACGCCATCGCCGACCTCGGCGAGGCCTGGCTGACCGGGGCGGGCGAGGACGACTCGGCGGACCGGATGCGCTGGGGGCTGCCACTGTCGCCACCACCGCAGACGATCGCGGGTCTGATCTCCCGTCTCGTGGCGCTCACCGGCCCGGCCATGTTCGCGGTCGACCAGGTCGACACGATCTTCGCCCAGGCCCGGAAGTCCGCGGTCGCGGACGGCTCCGGTGAGACGATCGAGCCGGTCGCACTCGCGGCCGATCTGGGCCGCGGCTTGATGGAACTCCGCCAGACCCTCAGCCGCACGGTGACCGTGGTGGCCTGTCTGCCCTCGTCGTGGAATCTGATCACGGCGGGGTCGTTGCCGTCGGTGCCGGGCCGGTTCCGGGTCGAGGCCCGGCTGAGCCGGCTGCCCTCGGCCGAGGTCGGACGGGAGCTGGTCACCAAACGATTCGATCCGTTCTTCGAGAACGCCGGGTTCCAGCCGCCCTATCCGACCTGGCCGGTGCTTCCGGAGGCATTCGACACGGCGCTCGACTTCACGCCGCGCTCCCTGCTCCAGCGGGTCGACGATCACATCCGGGTCTGCCTGGAGCGCGACGAGGTCGTCCCGCTCGCCGACCTGCGGGTGCCGCCTCCGGCGGAGCCGGTTGTCTCCGCTCCGGACGATGCGTCCCGGGTGGCGGCGATAGCTGAGCGGTTCACCCGGCTGCGCGAGGAGGCGGAGGTCGGCGCGGCGCTCGCCCCGGCTACCGAGGACGCGGAGATGTCCCGGCTGATCAGTGCCGGTCTCCGCGCCTGGACGATCGAGCAGGGCGGCAGCCGGGGCCGCTTCAAGGTGGTCCCCGGGCAGGAGGGCAGCCCGTCGATGCACGCCTGCCTCTCCGAGACCCTCGACGAGGAGACCGAGGACGAGGCGCACTGGTACTTCCGCGGGATCTCGCACGGCCACTACCGCGCGGTGCAGGCCCGGTTGGGGCGGTTCAGCCAGCTGGTGCAGCTAGCGCCGGACATCGACAAGCGCCGGGCCGTCCTGCTGCGCAACCCGGCCTGGCCCACCGGGCCGGTCAGCCGCAGGGTCCGGGAGGAGTTCCTCGCCTCCGGCGGCGTGCTGACCTCGATCGAGGAGGACGACCTGCGGGCGTACGCCGCGCTGGCCGTTCTGCTGGAGGAGAACGACCCGGCGCTGCCTGGCTGGTTGCGGTCGACTCGACCGGCCGGCCGGACCACCCTGTTCCGCCTGGTGTTCGGGCCGCCACCGGACGACGGGCCGCAGCCGGCCGGGGAACCGACGCCGCCGAAGCCCGTGGACACGTTCCGGAGCGGGCCGGCCGAGGCCGCGGCCGATCCGGCGAGCCTGATGCTCGGGACGGTCCCGGAGACCGGCCGTACCGTCAATCTCGGTCTTGAATCTCTCCGGAAGCATGTTGCGATCTTCGCCGGATCGGGTTCCGGCAAGACCGTGCTCGTCCGGCGCTTGGTCGAGGAGTGCGCCCTGCGCGGAGTCTCCACGATCGTGCTCGATCCGAACAACGATCTGGCCCGCCTCGGCGACCCCTGGCCGGAACCGCCGCCGGCCTGGCGAGCGGGTGATCAGAAACGGGCGGCAGACTATCTGGCCGGCGCCGACGTGGTGGTCTGGACACCGCGGCGTGAGTCCGGCCGGCCGCTGAGCCTGCGGGTCTCGCGCTGGACAGCGCCGTCGCCGCGCTGGCGCCGCGGGCCCGCACCGAGGGCAACACCGCGAAGGCGGACCGGGGCCGGGCCGTCCTGCGCCTGGCCCTGGAGCACTTCGCCCGGCACGGTGGTGAGGAACTGCCGGACTTCGTGGAGCTGCTGAACGACCTGCCGGAGGAGGCGGCCGCGTTCGGCCGGGCCCGCGAGCTGGCCGCCGACATGGCCTGGACACTCCAGGCCGCGATGATCAACGATCCGCTGTTCGGTGGCGCGGGGGTGCCGCTGGACCCGGGCGTCCTGCTCACCCCGGCGCCGGGGCGGACCGCCCGGATCTCGGTGATCAGCCTGATCGGGCTGCCGGGTGACGAGCAGCGGCGCAGTTTCGTGAACCAGTTGCAGATGGCGCTCTTCGCCTGGATCAAGCGGAACCCGGCCGGGGACCGTCCACTGGGCGGTCTGTTCGTGATGGACGAGGCCCAGAACTTCGCGCCGTCCACCGGAGCCACCGCCTGCACCGAAAGCACCCTCGCGCTGGCCAGCCAGGCCCGGAAGTACGGTCTCGGCCTGATCTTTGCCACCCAGGCGCCGAAGGGCATCCACAACCGGATCGTGGGCAATGCCGCGACCCAGTTCTACGGATTCCTGAACAGCCCGACCCAGATTGCCGCCGCCCGTGAGGTGGCCCAGGCCAAGGGCAGCGCGGTGCTGGACATCTCGCGGCTGAGGGCCGGCCAGTTCTACGCGGTCTCGGAAGGCTTGCCGTTCCGTCGCATCGTCACCCCGATGTGCCTCTCCCACCATCCCAGCAGCGCTCTGACCGAGGAGGAAGTCCTCGTCCGCGCCCAGGGCCAGGAGTATTGATGGACATCGTCATCGAGAGCCTGATGCAACGTTTCCAGGCCGATCACGATCTGGGCGCACTCCGGGAGGACGAGGCGTTCGAGGCGTTCGCCGGCTTCTGCGTGCTCAGCTCGTTCTACGAGAGCGAGTTCGACCCCGGCCAGTTCCGGATGGGCGGCGGCGGCGACCTCGGCATCGACGCGTTCGGCATCATGGTCAACGGTGAGCTGTATCGGGACGAGGCTGATGTCCGAGCCGTCGCCGACCAGGCCAAGCAGCTCGACGTGCACATCATCGTGGTGCAGGCGAAGACCAGTCCGCGGTTCGAGGCGAAGGTCATCTCCGACCTCGCCGACAACCTCGCCCAACTGGTCGTCAAGGCCGAGATGTCCTACCCGGCCTCTGCCGACATCGAGAATCTGCGCGGTTGTCTGGACGCTCTGTACGCCAACATCGCGAAGTTCTCCGGCGGCCGGCCCCGGCTGCACGTCCGTTACGTCTCCACCGGCAATCAGGTCGCTGTCCTGCTGCACCGCAAGGCTGCCTCGGCGGAGAAGGCGCTGACCCGCACCGAGCGTTTCGACGCGGTCGACGTGCGCTGCGTGACCCGTGACGAGCTGTGCGAGCTGTACCGGCGGGCCACCCAGGCGGTTGCGGCGAACTTCGAGATGCCCAAGAAGCTCGCGCTGCCCCGGATGCCCGGCGTCGAGCAGTCACTGTTCGGCCTGATCCCGGCGACGGAGTTGGTCACCAAGGTGCTCACCGACCCGACCGGGCACATCCGCAAGGCGCTGTTCCACGAGAACGTCCGCGACTTCCAGGGCTACAACGCGGTCAACGGGCAGATCCGCGAGACGGTCAGGGACGCGGCGGCCAGCCGGCGGTTCGCGGTGCTGAACAACGGCATCACGATCGTCACGCGCGGGCTCGGTGTGGTCGGCGACGAGGTGCGGATCCGCGACTTCCAGGTGGTCAACGGCTGCCAGACCTGTCACGTGCTCTTCGACGAGCGGGAGCGGCTGACCGACCATGTGCAGGTCAGCGTCCGGATCGTGCACAGCACCGAGGAGGAGGTGATCACCGGGATCATCGCCGCCACCAACCGGCAGACCGCGGTCAGCGAGGAGGAGCTTTCGGTCCGTGAGGACTTTCACCGCGGTCTCGAGGACTGGTTCGAGGCGCAGGAGAAGCCGCACCGCCTCTGGTATGAGCGGCGCTCCAAGCAGTACGCGACCCGGCCGGACGTGGAGAAGACCCGGGTGGTCAATCGCGGTCAGCTGACCCGGGCGTACGCCGCGATGTTCCTCGGCGAGCCGCACGGCACCGCCCACTACCGAGACCTGACGACGAAGCGCCGCGACGACCTGTTCCAGCCGGGCCAGTTGCCCGATCCGTACTACGTGGCCGCCGCGGCGCACTACCGCATCGAGTGGCTGCTGCGGACCCGCCGGATTCCTTCCGGCCTCCGCCCGGCGCGCTACCACCTGCTGGCCGCTCTGCGCTGGCCGCTCTGCGCTGGCAGACGCTCGGGCCGGACAGGCTGCCGGCCGCCCCGAAAGCGGCGAGGGCGCAGTGTCAGAAATTGCTCGGCCTGCTCTGGGACCCGAGCGCCGCGGAGCGGACGGTGCTGGCTCTGCTGCCCGATTTCGATCGCATCATCAAGGCGGAGTCGGCGGCCGGCGTGCCCCTCGGCGAGATGGTCCGCAACCGCCGCTTCGCCGACGCTGTGAAGGCCGCAGTGCTGGGCGCCTAGCCGTCGCGGCGGCGGGCGAGCATCTCCTGTTCCAGCTCCCACGTCTCGCCGTCGTCCGTCGAGATGTAGCCCAGCCAGCGGAAACTCTCCTCCGTGACGTCCGTGAACAACCATCGGACCGTCGTCCCGTCGGTCTGCCGCCCCTCCTGGACGATGTCGCCGTCGTCGCCCGGGCGGCCGATCAGGGTCCAGATCCGGCCCAGCGGCGAGAACCACACGATGTGCCAGTGCCCCGCCTCCGGGTCGTGGAGCCGCATCGTGCTGCCCGTTTTTCGCACCGGATACCCGTCCGGCCCGGGCGCGGTGAACCACATGACGTCCTGCACCGCTCGCCCGGCAAGCACCCAGCCGAACGTCCACACCACGGTTCCCGCGGTCCACGTGCGGTCCGGCAGCCGATAGCGGTTGGCCACGTCCCAGCTACCGATCAAACCACCATAAAGACCCATTTCGCCGTACGGGCGATCAGCCGCGAGCTCATCGAGAAGTGTCATGCCGTCAGCCTGCCCGCGCGCCGCCGACCCGGTCTTGAACGTTCTTGTCGTACCCCGTCGCTACGGTCGGCCGCATGCTTGACTTCCGGGCGCTGCTGACGACCGGCTGGGTCGCCGCCACCGCGGTCCGCTGCGCCGGTGGGCACACCGCCGAGGAGCCGGTCGCCGCCGCCGCGATCGTGCTCGTGCGTCGCGGCGTGTTCCTCCGCCACGTCGCCGGCCGCGCCGCCCTGGCCGACGTCACCACCGGTTATGCGCAGCTCCCCGGCGAGACCCAGCGGATCGCGCACCCCCGCGGCGGCGACGTGTGCACCTCGCTGACCGTCCCGCCGGAGCTGGCCGACCGCATCGCCCACGGCGGCCCCGTCCACGTCTCCGCCCGCGCCGACCTGATCCACCGCCACCTGCTCGCGGCCCCGCCGCCGGAGCGTCCCGACCTGGTGGGGGAGCTGCTGGCCGCGCTGCTCCCGGGCGCCCGGCCACCGCGGGCGGCGCATCCGGTGGTCGAAGGCGTGCGCGAGTTGCTGCACACCGACCCGGCCCTGGACCTGACCGGGCTGGCCGGGGCGACGGGCTGGTCCCCGTGGCACCTGTCCCGCTCGTTCCGCCAGGTGACGGGCTCCACCCTGAGTGCGTACCGGCGCAGGCTGCGGGTCCGCGCGGCCGTCGATCACCTGATGTCCGACCGCGGGGTCGCCCTGGCGGCGGTCGCCGTCCGGGCCGGCTTCGCCGATCAGGCCCACATGACCCGCGCGATCCGCGCCGAGACCGGCTCCCCACCGGCCGCCCTGCGCCGCCTGCTGGCCGGTCCCGATGCGCCCCCGCCGGTCAGGGGCCGATCTACGGCGTCCGATCGGATCGAGAGGCAGGAGGATGTCCCGGGCTCACCTGGCTGAAGGAGCGCGCATGCCGTCCGTGCCGGACGCCGCGGACGGGCGCTGACCCGGACCGGGCCACCCGGACCGAATCGACCGCCGCGCCTGCCCTGATCATCGCCAATCTGCCGGTGCTGCTCTGGGCGAGCAGATACCACCCCGGCACGTGGTGCTGATCACCGTCGTCGGACTTCGCCCGGCCGAACTCGCGGCGCCGCGGCGGTGCGAAGTCGACGCGCAAGCCGCGTACTGAGGAAATCGGCCGTGTCGTAAGCGACCGGCGCCGAAGTGGGAGTGCCGGCAGCATTGATCTACCGCCGCGCGGCCCTCGACCGGGTCCGCGAGAACGCAGGCTTGTGGGCAAGTGGATCGCCGAAGAGCGGCAGATCCAAGGCCAATCATCGACGCCACTGGGCTCGCCTGAACCCTGACGATTGCAAGATCACCCGGTAGGTGACAGCAGGGCTCCCGGCCAGAGAAATCCCTCTGAACAGGGCTGATGCGGTGGAGCGGGCGACGAGAA
>KL571216.1:24752-25784 GCA_000715855.1 Actinoplanes liguriensis | reverse complement strand
GACAGGCCTAACATTCGGGTATGCGGATACTTCACCTGTCCGATACACACCTCACCCGGGGCGCCGGGCCGAATCACTACGGGGTCGATCCCGCGGAGTCGCTGCGGCTGATGTTGCGGGACTGTGGCGAGCTGCGGGACCTGGACGCGGTCCTGGTCACCGGGGACGTGGCGGACGACGGGAGTTCCACGGCGTACGCGCAAGCCAAGCATTTGATCGGGGCCTTCGCCCGGGACCGGGGCATTCCGGCGATCTTCACCACCGGCAATCATGACGAGCGGGGCGCGTTCGCGGAGGTGCTCGGCAGTGGCCACGAGCAGCCGGTCGACGAGATGACGTCAGCCGAGGGGGAGCGGGCCGCGGTCAGCATGATCGGGGGATATCGCCTGGTCACGCTGGATTCGTTGATTCCCGGCAAGGTGTACGGCCGGATCACCGCCACCCAGTTGGCCTGGCTGCGCGGCGTGCTGGCCGAGCCCGCGCCGGACGGGACCGTGGTGGCGTTCCACCATCCGCCGGTGATGGTGCCCGGCGTGAAGGCGCAGGAGTGGGCCGGGCTGCAGAACGGTGACGAGCTCGCCGCGGTGATGGCCGGGACGGACGTGCGGCTGGTCCTGTGCGGGCACTTCCACCTGCAGCTCTACGGGACGCTCGCCGGTGTGCCGGTGTGGGCCACGCCCGGCGTCGTCACCCGGATCGACCTGACCGCGCCGCTGAGCACCGTACGGGCGGTGAAGGGCGCGTCGGCGAGCCTGATCGACCTCGGCGGTCCGCACTCGCCGGTGCTGCACACGCTGCACGCGCGTGACCCGGAGATGGGGCGGACCGCCTATGAGGCCGACGTCGAGGGGAGCGCGATCAGCCCACCGGACCGGTAGCCAGCTTCGCGGTCGCGGTGTGCGTCTGGCCGTTGACGTCCGTCCAGGCCAGTTTCACCGTGTCGCCGGGGTGGTAGCGGTCCATCAGGTTGGTCAGCTCGGTGGCCGAGGCGACCGCCGTGCCGCCCACCGAGGTGATCACGTCGCCCCGGGA
>KL571216.1:23668-24532 GCA_000715855.1 Actinoplanes liguriensis | reverse complement strand
GGGGAGCCGTCGACGACACCGAGCACCACCGGGCCGGTCGCGCCCCGGTAACCGCTCTGGCTGCTGGTCATCTGGATCCCGAGGTACGCGGTGGCGCCCAGGTGGATGCTGTCCGACGACTGCCCGGCCTGGATCTTGTTCCCGATCGCCATCGCGGAGGCGATCGGGATCGCGTAGCCCTGACCGCCGGCCTGCTGGTACTGGAAGCTGGTCGAGGCCGCGGTGTCCACCCCGATCACCTCACCGGAGGTGGTCAGCAGCGGGCCGCCCGAGTCGCCGGCCTCGATGGCCGCGTCGACCTCGATCAGCCCGGTCAGCTTCTCGGACGCGCCGGTCGACTCGTCGGACGCGGTGATCGACTGGTCGAGCGCGGTGACCGAGCCGCCGACCGCGCTCGGGGTGCCGCCCTTGCCGCCCGCGTTGCCGATCGCGACGACCGGGTCGCCCACCTTGACCGCCGCCGTGGCGAGGGTCGCCGTGGCCAGGCCGGACGCACCGGAGAGCCGCAGCACCGCGACGTCGTGCGAGCGGTCGTAGCCGATCACGGCCGCCCGGTACGCCTTGCGGTCGCCGATGTCGGTGACGGTGATGCTCGTCGCGCCCGCCACCACGTGGTTGTTGGTCAGCACGATGCCGTCCGCGCCGATCACGATGCCGGTGCCGGCCGCCGCCGCGTTCTGCGCGCCGAGCACGGTGTCGATGTTGACCAGCGCCGGGTCGACCTTGGCGGCGACCGCGTCGATCTGCTCCTGGGTGGCGCCGCCCGACGTCGAGCCCTGACCCGAGCCCGTTCCCGGATCGGTGCCCGGATCCGTGCCACCCTGCTGGGAGCCGCTGCCCGTGTCCGGGTTGAACGGCAGGTAG
>KL571216.1:22197-23467 GCA_000715855.1 Actinoplanes liguriensis | reverse complement strand
GGCCGACTGCGCCGCGGGGGTCGACGGCTTCATCTGCCAGCCCGCCGCGAAACCACCGCCCGCGGTCAGCAGCAGCACCGCGAGCCCGCCACCGACCAGGGCCGCCGTGCGCCCGTTGCGCCGCCGGGCCGGCTCCGGCTGGGGCGGCCAGCCGGACGTGGCCGGCCACTGGCCCTGACCCACCCACTGGCCCTGCTGACTCCAGCCGTTGTTGACCGGCCAGTGCTGCGCGGGCGGCCAAGGCCCCTGCGCCGATGTGTCCGGACGCTGCTCAGGAATGGTCACCGGATGTCTCCTCCCCGGCCGAATCGATCGCCTCCTGTCTACTCCCGAAGGCTGGAAGGGGGCTGACCGATTGCTGTGCGTACGCGGCGAAACCGGGTAAGGATCGGTCGATGCTGTGGACCGGAACCTTCACCCGCTACTTCGTCGCCCGGGCGGTCTCGGTCTTCGGCGACGCGATGCTGACCGTGGCCGCGGCCCTGGCGATCGGCCAGGTCTACGGCGCGACCGGGGTCGGCGTGGTCCTCGCCGCGTGGATGATCCCGTTCCTCGGCCTGATCCTGTTCGGCGGCGTGCTGGCCGACCGGATCGGGGCGCGGCCCCTGATGCTCGGCGCCGACCTGGTTCGCCTCGCCGGCCAGGGCGTCGTCGCGGTCGCGTTCTTCACGGGCGTCCCGTCGCTGTGGCTGCTCATCGCGTGCTCGGCGGTGAGCGGCTCGGCGGCGGCGATGTTCCAGCCCGGGGTGAACGGCATCGTGCCGCAGGTGACCTCCGACCCGCACCGGGCGAACGCCGTCATCCGGGTCGCGAACGCCGGGGCGGAACTGCTCGGACCGGCCACGGCCGGTGTGCTGTTCGGGCTCTTCGGCGCGGGGCCGGTCTACGCCGTGGACGCGGCCACCTTCGCGGTCAGCGCGCTGTGCCTGGCCGGGCTGCGCGTCGAGAAGGTGACCGGCGCCCGGTCGTCGACGTGGAAGGACCTCGCCGCGGGCTGGCACGAGTTCCGCTCCCGCGCGTGGCTGTGGAGCGTGATCCTGGTGTGGATCGTGTTCGGGATCTTCCTGTTCGGCCCGCTGGTGCCGCTCGGCGCGGTGCTGGTCGCCCCGGCCTCGTACGGCTGGATGCAGTCCGCCGTCGGCGCCGGAACCGTCCTCGGTGGCCTGGTCGCGCTGCGCGTGAAACCACCGCGCCCGCTCGCCGCCGGGGCGGTGGCGATGTTCGGCTACGCGATCCTGCCCCTGGCGATCGCCCGGCACGCCACCCTGCC
>KL571216.1:21628-22000 GCA_000715855.1 Actinoplanes liguriensis | reverse complement strand
GGCCGGCCCGGTGGCCGCCGCCGTCGGCGCCGAACGTGTGCTCGGCGCGTCGGTCGTGGTCGGCGTCCTGGGATGCACCGCGCTGCTGTGCTTCCCGGCCGTCCGCAACCTGCGCCGGTGACGCCGGTGGGTCAGCCCGGCTGGCTCTGCTGCTTCGCCCACTCGGCGACCCGGCGGGCGCTCTCCTCCTCGGACAGGTCCTCGACCCGGGTCAGAATCGACCAGCGGATCCCGTACGGGTCCCGGACGCTCGCGAACCGGTCACCGGAGACGAACGTCGCCGGCGCCTCCCGGACGGTGGCGCCGGCCGCCTCGGCGCGGGCGACCACGTCGTCGACGTCCGGGCAGTACAGGCTCTGTCTCTTATACACA
>KL571216.1:20699-21383 GCA_000715855.1 Actinoplanes liguriensis | reverse complement strand
ACCCAGCTGCAGCAGACAGCCGCCGAAGTCCAGGACGGCGTGCGCCACCACGTCGCCGAACTCGGTCACGTCGACCACCCGGGCCCCGAAGATCTTGGTGTAGAAGTCGATCGCCCCGCGGCTGTCCGGGACGACCAGGAAGGGGGTCAGCGCCGTGGCGCCGTGTGGTGTGCCGTTCGTGGTGTACTGGCCGTCGGCGGCCTTGCTCGTCGCACTCATAGGTCAGGAGCCTAGGTATGCCCCGCGGGGAGCGGCTTGAAGATTCGCGACAGATGGCCCAGCCGCGTGGTGTGCTCTACCCGTCGCGTCTGCCCACCTTCGACCGCTATCCGGCGCCGGGGCCGGTTGAGCAGCTCGCGCGGTGGTTCTGGATCCCGGAGTGGCAGATCCAGCCCGGGCGGTCCTCCCGGCAGCATCTGATCGCCTTTCCCGCCTGCAACCTCGTCGTCGAGCCGGACCTCGTCGGGCTCTCCGGGCCGACGACGCGCCGCTCGTACCGCGACCTCACCGGGACCGGATGGGGCGTCGGCGCGCTGCTGCGGCCCGCCGCGGTGCCGCACCTGGTCGCGGACCCGGCGGCGGTGCGGGACACGTACCGGGAAATGGATCTTCCGGTTCTGCACGAGGCGGTGTGCCGCGCCATGACCGGGCCGGGCGACCGGGAGCTGTCTCTTATACACATCT
>KL571216.1:7460-20547 GCA_000715855.1 Actinoplanes liguriensis | reverse complement strand
AGAGATGTGTATAAGAGACAGGATCAGGAGGCGCTGCTGGCCAACACGATGGCGACGGTCATCGACTCGGACCCGGCGATCCGCACGGTCAAGGACGCGGCCGAACGGCTGAACCTGTCGGCCCGGTCGCTGCAGCGGCTCGCCGCGCGATATGTCGGGCTGACGCCGCTGACGATGATCCGGCGGCGCCGGTTGCAGGAGGCCGCGGAGCGCCTGCGCACCGAGCCGGACACGACGCTGGCCGACGTCGCGGCCGACCTGGGGTACAGCGACCACGCCCACCTGGCCAACGAGTTCCGGTCGGTGCTCGGCCTGACCCTGAGCGGATACCGCTCGCAGCACGACCCCCGCTGAGGGTGCGCATGGTCGAATAGGCGTTCACCGGGTGGAGGGGGAGCCGTTGTCGGCCGGGATCATCGTCGCCGTCCTGCTGGCCGCGGTGTTGCACGCCGTCTGGAACGCGATCGCCCACGCCATCCCCGACCGGCTGATCGGCTTCGTCCTGATCGAGGCGGCGTGCGCGATTCTCGCGATCCCGATGGTCGTGGCGAGCCCGCTGCCGTCCGCACGCTCGTGGCCGCTTCTGATCATCTCGGCGGCACTGCACGTGATCTATGTGGTGCTGCTGATGCGCGGTTACCGGCTGGGTGATTTCGGACAGGTGTACCCGCTCACCCGCGGCACCTCGCCGCTGCTCGTGGCGGTCGGCGCGGCGCTGTTCATCGGTGAGGTCCCGCACCCGGTCCAGTTGCTCGGCGTGCTCACCGTCTCGGCCGGCCTGATCCTGCTGATCTTCGCCGGTGGCCGGCCGAGCCGCGCGCAACCCCCGGCTCTGGGGGCGGCGCTGCTCACCGGGGTCAGCATCGCCGCGTACACCACGGTCGACGGTGTCGGAGTGCGGGCGGCCGGCACCACGCTCGGGTATGCCGGGTGGCTGTTCCTGCTGCAGGGGCCCGTCGTCCCGGCGGTCGCGTACGCGATGCGCGGCCGCAAGCTGCTGGCCCAGATCCGGCCGCACCGCACCCTCGGGCTCACCGGCGGGGCGTTCTCGCTCAGCGCCTACGGCCTGGTGCTGTGGGCGCAGACCCGTGGCGCGCTCGCCCCGGTCGCCGCGCTGCGGGAGAGCAGCGTCGTGATCGCCGCGGTGATCGGCGTCCTGCGGTTCCACGAGCCGTTCGGCCGTTACCGCATCCTCTCCTCGATCCTGGTGGCGATCGGCGTGGTCCTGGTCTCGATCCCCTGATCCCTTCCGGTCCTTTGTTCAGTCGTCCAGGCCGATGTGCCGGGCCAGCAGCGCCACCTGGTTCGCATAGTGCTCGACGAACTCGGGGGAGCGCGGATCCGCCCCGACCAGCCCCTCGATCACGTGCGGCAGCGTCGTGGTCGCCATGCACGCGGCCATCAGGATGATCTCCAGGCAGACCGGGTCCAGCTCGGCCGGCAGCCGCCCCGCCTCCTGTAGCGCCCGCAGGTGGGCCACGCCGCTGCCGAGCATCTGCGTGCGGGTGTCCCGGTCGGGGTCGTCGTCCGGCCCGGTCCACTGCAGGCCGCTCCAGGCGAACATCCGCACGCCGTCCGGGTTGCGCAGCGTCTCCATCGCGTAGCCGCGCAACTGCTCCGGCAGCGACGACCCGGGCGGCGACAACTCGTCGCGGCGCTGCGCCCACTGCTCGGACATGGCCCGGTAGAGGCCCTCCTTGCCGCCGAAGTAGTACGACACGAGCTGCTGATTCACCCCCGCCCGCGACGCGATCGCCCGGGTGCGCGCCCCGGCGAAGCCGTGCTCGGCGAACTCGACGGCCGCCGCCTCCAGGATCCGTTGCCGGGTGCGCTCGGGGTTGCGCTGCCGCTCCTGCGGCGCTGGTGACCTGCGCGGACGTGGTGATGTCACGCCGCGATCATACGCCTGCCTGAAACAGTCAAGTAATCATCTGATTGACAACGCCATGCATTTGATTGATACCGTGCGGGGCATGACACGAGTACTGATCAGCGGGGCCGGCATCGGCGGTCTCGCCCTCGCGCAGGCACTGCATCAGGGCGGCGTCGACGTCGTCGTCCACGAGCAGGATCCGACCCCGGCGACCCGCAATCAGGGCTACCGGATCCACATCGACGCGAACGGGAACGCCGCACTCCGGGCCTGTCTCCCGCCCGCCGTTCTCGACCGGGTCCGCGACACCAGCGGAATCAACGGCGACCTCGTCGCGACATTCACGCAGCGGCTCGAAAGGGTCTTCGCGCAGGAGTTCCCCGGCATTCCGGCGAGCGAGATCAGCAACGTGGACCGGGACACGTTCCGGCGCGGGTTGCTGACCGGGCTCGGCGACCGGGTGGTCTTCGGGCGGACGGTCAGTGGCTATCGGGTCGCCGATTCGGGGCGCGTTCGCGTGGAGTTCGCGGAGGGCGGCGCCGACGAAGGGGATCTGCTGGTGGGTGCGGACGGGGTGGGCTCCGCCGTACGCCGCGGGCTGGTTCCTGATTCCGGTCCCCGGGATCTCGGGTTGCGTTGTCTCTACGGCCGGATGCCGATCGATGCCGAGACCGGCCCGCTGATTCCGGCCGATTTCAACCGCGGATTCTGCTGGGTTGCCGGGGACAACGGGATCGGCGTCGGATTCGCGCCGGTGCGCTACCGGGACCGCCCCGATGGATACCTGATGGTCGCGCTCGTCACCACCCCGTCCGGGATCGGCGCGAACCTTCACGAAACGGCGCTCGAAGCGACGAAGGATTGGGACCCCAGAGTCAAAACCCTTATCGGGTACGCCGACAGCACCTCGTTCTTCCCCATTACGCTCCGCGCGAGCGACCGCATCGATCCGTGGCAGTCCGGTCCCGTGACGCTGCTCGGCGACGCGATCCACACGATGCCTCCGGCCGGCGGCGTCGGCGCCAACACCGCCCTGCAGGACGCCGCGACCCTCGCCGCCGAACTGCTGTCCGGAAAGGATCCGCTCGACGCGGTCGCCGCCTACGAGCGCGTCATGATCCCGCGAGGCTTCGGCACCGTCGAAGCCTCAGTGCAGATGCTGACCCAACTCGCCGCCCACTGACGCCCAGCGGCAGTCGGCTCGCGAAAGCACACCCCGAGTGCCGGGTCTGTTGTGGTCGGCTTGCGTTGAGGGCTGGATTTTGGGCTGTGGGCAGCCGTGGGGGCCAGCTCGCCACCGTGAGCGGGATCGAGGTGGACTGGTTAGACGGGGACGGTGAATGAGATGGGCTTGCCGGTGGCTTGGGCGTAGGCGATCTCGCTGCTCGTGGACTCGCCGACGTATCCGCCCGGGTTGACGATCAGGACCCGGTCGGCCAGGTCGATCTTGCGTCGGTGGAGGGTGGCCAGTGCGGCTTTCTGCTCGTCGGTGATCGGCTCGGGATTCCCGGCGGGCGGGAAGACGCCTGGCGCGAGGACGATGACACCGGCGAAGGTCAGGTCACGGTTTGCCGCGTTCAGATCGTCCATGAAGCGGGTGGAGCCGCACAGGCAGACGATCTCGGGTCGGTCGGGCACTGTTCGGTCCTTCTGGTCGAACGGGGAAACCGTCATTGTGCCCGCAGCCGTCCCGGCCGGCGCCGACGCGGTCGATGTCGACGACGGGTTCGCTGCCGTGGAGACGGCGGGTTGGCCGGCGTGGGAAGTGATCAGGTGGTCATCGGTGTCGGCGTAGTGGTCGCCGGGTCGGTGGATCCGGGACGGGAGCAGTGTGGATCGTGGGTGTGGCGCCGGCCGTGAGCGTGCGGTGCAAGCGCAGCCAGGAGAGCCAGCCCAGCCCGATGATGAAGCCGAGACTGATCAGCCGGTAGAGCACGACCGCGGCCACCGCCGTGGGTGCTGCCACGCCGCCGGTGATCAGGCCGAGGATCAGGGCGCTGTCGATGATGCCGAGGCCGCCCGGCACGATGGTGACCGTTCCGGCGGCCATCGCGGCGCAGAATGCCAGCAGGGTTGCGGTCACCGAGGGCGCCGGCTGGCCGACGGCGCGGAAGCACAGCCACAGGCCGAGGGCGTCCAGGAGCCAGTTGAGCAGGGCCAGCAGTGCCGCGGCCAGGCCCAGGGCGGGGCGTAGCCGGGCGGCCTTCAACTGGGTGAGGAAGTCCTGGATCCTGTCGCGGCCGTGGTTCTCCGGGCGGTGGCGCAGGCGGTTCACGGCGGCGAGCGGGGCGTGGAAGAGGCCGGGGCGGCGGCCGATGCGGCGGGCGCCGAGGATCAGCAGGATCGTGGCGGTGAGCAGGCCGATCAGGTGCCGCCAGTCGGCGTTGCCGCCGGCCGCGAGGGCGCTGACCACGGTGATCGCGGCGAGGGCGACGGCGGAGAGGATGCCGCTCAGGGCGATGACCCAGGAGGCTACCGCGGGGGTGGCTCCGAAGCGGCGCATCTGCTGGAAGTTGAGCCGGGTGGAGAAGGCCGGGCCGCCGGGCAGGGTTTCGTTGAGCGAGTGCGCGGCGTAGGCGAGGCGGATGCTGTCGAGCAGCGGCGGGCGTACGTCGGCGGATTGCAGCAGTCGTCGCTGCATGCGGGCGTAGGCGTTCATCGAGACGATTTCGGCGGCTGTGGCCAGGGCGAGCCAACCCGGGTGTGGGCGGCGCAGGTGGCTCAGGGCGCCGGTCAGCGAGTGCCAGCCGAGCACCAGTTCGACGGTGAGCAGGATGACGACCGCGGCGATGGCGGCGAGGCGGATCCAGCGGCGGGACGGGGGTGCGGTTTGCGCCGGGTCGGATGCGGCGGGCCGGGTGGATCGCTCGAGGGTGGTGAGTGACACCGCTGGCTCCAGGCGGATGTGACGGGGTGGGGAAGGGGCCCCGTTCCGGCGCGCCGGAACGGGGCCAGGGGTGGATCAGCGGCGGGTGGTGTCGACCTGGTCGATGGCGGGGGCGCCGTCGATGGCGTCGGCCGCGATCGCTGCTGCCTTGAGCTCGTCGGGGAGGTCGAGGCTGTCGCGCAGCATGACCGGGCGCATGGCGACGGCGGCGATGATGCCGACGATCCCGATGATCGCGGAGATCAGGAAGATGTGCCCGGTCGCGTCACCGTAGGCGGCGCGGATGATGTGCACGATCGGTTCCGGCAGTGCGGTCAGGTTGAGTGCGCTGGCGCCGCCGCTGCCGGTGCCCTGAACGCCGGCGGCGGCCAGGTCGTGGGTGATCTGGTCGGTGACCCGGCGCGCGAGGACGGCACCCAGAACCGAGACGCCGATGGTGCCGCCGAGGGAGCGGAAGAAGGCGACGGTGGAGCTGGCGGCGCCGATGTCCTTGAGGGCGACGGTGTTCTGCACGGCCAGCACGAGGTTCTGCATGGACATGCCGACACCGGCGCCGACGAGGAACATGCCGATCCCGACGTACCACAGCGCGGTCTGGTGATCGATGGTGCTGAGCACCGCGAATCCGGCGACGAGAACAACGGCACCGGCGATGATGTACGGCTTGATCCTGCCGGTCTTGGTGATCATCCGGCCGGACACGATCGAGGTGACGAGCACGCCGGCCATCAGCGGAATGGTCAGCAGTCCGGCTTCGGTGGGGCTGTAGCCGCGGCCGATCTGGAAGTACTGACCGAGGAAGACCGCACCGCCGAACATGGCCATGCCGACCGCGAGGCTCGCCAGGATGGCCAGGGCGGTGTTGCGCTGCCGCACGATGGGCAGCGGGATGATCGGCTCGGCCGCCCGCGATTCCACCAGGACGGCGAGCGCGAGCAGGATGATCGTGCCGCCGACCATCGCGTAGGTCTGCCAGGACAGCCAGGCGAAGGTGTCGTCGACGAACGAGATCCAGATCAGCAGCAGGCTCACTCCGGCCGCGATCAGGGTCGCGCCCAGGTAGTCGATCTTCACGTTGTCGCGGCGGTTGGTCGGCAGGTGCAGGGTGAGCTGCAGCAGGATCAGGGCGATGATCGCGACCGGGACGCCGATGTAGAAGCACCAGCGCCAGCCCAGCCAGCTGGTGTCGACGATGAGGCCACCGAGCAGGGGGCCGCCGACGGTCGCGAGGGCCATGACGCCGCCGAGGTAGCCGTTGTAGCGGCCGCGTTCCCGGGGCGGGATCATCGCGGCGATCGCGACCTGGACCAGGGCCTGCAGGCCGCCGACGCCGATGCCCTGGAAGGCGCGGGCGGCGATGAGCTCGCCGGCGTTCTGGGAGGCGCCGGCGACCGCGGAGCCGATCACGAAGATCACGATCGAGATCTGGATCAGGAGCTTCTTGTTGAACAGGTCGGCGAGTTTGCCCCAGATCGGGGTGGTCGCGGTCGCGGTGAGCAGGGTCGCGGTGACCACCCAGGTGTACTGGGTCTGTGAGCCGTTGAGGGCTCCGATGATTTTCGGGAGCGCGGTGGAGACGACCGTGCTGCTGAGCATGGCGACGAAGAGCACCAGCAGCAGGCCGGAGAGAGCCTCCAGCAGCTGACGATAGGTTCTCGCGTCGGTGGTGGGTGCGCTCATGGCGCGGCCTCCGTGGTGTCGTGAAGTTGTAGCGCGGTGTGGATGTCGGAGACGAAGCGGCTGATGCCCTCCTGGAGGGCGTCGATCTCCGCGCGGCTCCAGCCGTCGAGTGCCTGGTTGAGGAGCTGCCCGTACCACCGCAGGGCTTCGCTGAGCGCGGCCCGCCCGGCGGCGGTGACCACCAGGAAGGTCGCGCGCCCGTCGTGCGGGTCGGCCTCGCGGGCGAGCAGGCCCTGGGCGACGAGGGTGGCGACGCCGCGGCTGACCGTGGACGGGTCGAGCCCGTATAAGAGACAGGAGCAGCCCGGTGGGGATGGCCGGCTGCGTCGCGGACCGATGCTGCTTGAGCAGGCGGATGGCCTTCAGCAGATCGTGCAGGCGCATGCCGATCTCGGGCGGGGCGCCGTGCATGGGCGGAACCTTTCCTGACCGTTCAATGCTTGGTACAGCCAAGTATCTTCACAGACTTGCCCAGACGGCAAGTTTTCTCACAGGGAAAGTTTGGTAACGATGCGGCACGGGTCGCGGGGGCCGTCCGAATCTGATATCTCTTCACGGCATCGATCGATCGTGAGATATGAGGCCCGGGAAAATGCCGTCCATCCGCTCGGCCGGGGTCGCCGTGGCAGCGTTGCTGCTCGCTCTCACCGCCTGCGACAGCAAGCAGCCACAGGCCACCGCGTCACCGGCGGGTAAGAGACAGGGACATGCTTCGACTACGAGACCCAGCGTGCCGCGAAGGACGCCGTGCCGTGCGACGGCGGGCACCGGTTCGAGGTGGCCTACGTGGGCCGGGTGACCGACGAGCTCGACGCGCCGCCGCTGCCGAGTTCGGCCACGAGCAAGACGGCCTTCAGGCAGTGCCTGACCGAGGTCGACACGTATGTCGGCGGCGCCTACCCGGCCCTCCTGATCAACGTCGAGCTGGGCTATCCGGGCCTGGAGGCCTGGCAGGCGGGCTCCCACTGGTACTCCTGCGACCTCGCCAAGGGGTCCTTCGACCGGGAGTCCGACGACTCGGGCGAGGTGTCCGTCACCGGCAGCGCGAAGAACGCGTACGCCAACCCGGCGGCCGCCGTCCGGATGCCCTGCTTCACCGTCGCGGAGAGCAAGGGCGGCGTCCTCTCCGACTGGAAGCCCGTCGCGTGCACCGCGAAGCACACGGTCGAGCTTGCCGGCCTGGTCAAGTCCACCAGCAAGGCGGACGCCCGTCCGAAAGAGGATCAGAAGCTCGTCGACAGCTGTTTCGACCTCATCGCGGCCTACACCAAGGTGCCCGCCGGCGAGGTGGACGAGTACGGCATCCACTCGATCACCAGTTACCCGCCGGGCTTCGCGTGGGAGGCGGGCGAGCGGCGGGTGCGCTGCTACGTGTACCTGACCAAGGGCTCGGTCAGCCGTCCGCTGGCCGGCGCGGGCCGGTCCGCTCTCTGATCGGGCGGGTTCAGGCGGCGATCGCGACCTGGTCGCGCCCGGCCTCCTTGGCCTGGTAGAGAAGCTTGTCCGCCAGCAGCGGGAGACGGGCGGAATCGGTCACGTCGGTCGGGGTGCACGCGACCCCGACCGACACGGTCACCGTGATCGACTCGGTCGCGGTGACCGGGATCGGCGTGGCGCGGACCGCGGCGTGGATGCGGGCGGCGGCCACGTGGGCCTCCGGCGGGGAGGTGTGCGGCAGCAGGACGGCGAACTCCTCGCCGCCGTACCGGGAGATCACGTCCTGCTGGCGGACCGTCCCGGACACCCGGGCGGCGACCTCGCGCAGCACCCGGTCACCGGCGTCATGGCCGTACGTGTCGTTGACCCGCTTGAAGTGGTCGATGTCGAACAGGATCACGGCGTGGTCGCGGTGCCCGGCGTGCGCGAGCGCGTCCTGGAAGTAGCGCCGGGTCCGCAGCCCGGTCAGCCCGTCGGTCGTCGCCATCCGGCGCATGTCCCCGACCAGCCCCGCCAGCCGGCCGATGACCAGCAGGAACAGCACGCCGCAGGTGGCGCAGATCAGCGGCACGTGCAGCGGCGCGCCGCGCAGGTACTGCACCAGCAGGGTCGCCGGGGCGAGCAGCGAGGAGAGCGCGAGCGCGGTGAGCCGGAAGGTGCCCATGTCCGGGGTCGGCACCGCGCTCGGCGCGTCCAGCTCGCGCATCGACGGGTGCATGCAGCACAGGCCGACGACCAGCGGCGAGATGACCCACAGCGTGGCGGCCAGTCCGTGTGCGGTGGTGCTGCCGGAGAGCGTGCCGAGGGTGCTGATGGTGTCCGGGACGACCGTCAGCGCGAGGTATCCGGTGAGGCTGTAGACGGCGACCGACTTGTGCCCGGTGTCCAGCAGCAGCCGCGCGCCGAGGGCCGCCAGCAGCAGGTCGCCGAGGGGGTAGGCGGCGGCGACCAGCCGGGTGGTGAGGCTGACGCCGGAGCCGCCGACGATCGGGTCGATCAGGTAGATCCACCAGAGCAGCCCGGCGGAGACCGCGATGACCGCCGCGTCGATCAGGCCGGCCAGGTCCCGGCCGGGGTTGCGTCTTCGCAGGATCAGCAGCAGGGTCAGCGCGCCGCCGGTGGAGACGCCCAGGAAACACGCGTCGGCCGCGCTCGGCGCCTTGTTGGCGAGGACCCCGGGTGGGAGCAGGCTGCCGACCACGGCGAGCAGCAGGCAGCCGGCCATCATCCAGGGCCAGGCGGTGGCGGGCCGGTACAGGCGGATGCCCCACAGCGCGGCGACCAGGCCGGCGGCGATGGACGCCGCGGAGATGCCGGTCAGCACGCCTTCCGGGGCGCCGAGGACCGTCGCTATGACGCACGCGAAGGAAATCGTCACCGCGGCGGTGAGATAGCGGATCCACGGGGAGGTCGAGCGCATGGTTACCCCACCGATCGGCAGCGGCTCGCAAAATCTGACCGTTTCCAAACGACTGCTCGGAAAGCTTCCACCTCGACCTGTCTGCAGGAGGAGAGGAAGTATCGATGCGTAGGACCCCAGTACTGGTGGTGGCGGTGCTCGCCCTGGCCGCGTGCAGTTCGCCGCCGAAGGCCGCGGCGCCCGAGGTGGCGTCGCTGGCCAGCCCGTCGGCCGCGGTGTCCGCCTCACCGCAGACGCAGCGTCCGCGGGAGCGCCTGGACACCACGTCGGAGGAGTATCTGGCGATGCTCGCGCCCTACAACAAATGCATGGTCGAGCAGGGCGCCATGTCGAAAGCCGCCCTGGCCAAGGGCGCGGTCCCGAAACCCGCCTCGGCGAAGGACGTGGCGAAGTACGACGAGGCGAATCGGATCTGCGAACCGCAGTACTTCCCGTTGCCGCCGTGGGAGAAGGATCCGGCGAACCCGGAGGCGAAGGACTTCGCGCGGGACGTCGTCAAGTGCCTGAAGAACAAGGGCGTGGAGTACGTCGAGGTCAGCGACGACGGGATCAGCATCGCGCTCGGCGGCGACGACAACGACCCGAAGTCCATCTCGCTGGGCATGGACCTCATTCCCGGCTGCGAGCGGGCGACCGCCGCGGCGATGAAGAAGTGATTGTCGCGCGCGGGCTGTTCGTCCTGGTCGCGACGGCGTGCACGGTGTCGGCCTGCGATGCGCCGCCGCCCGCGAAACCCGAGGTGGCGACACTGGCGAGCCCCGCCGCGACGGCGTCGTCCGCGAAGCCGGAACGCCCACGGGAACGCCTGGACGGGACGCCGGAGGAATTCGACGCGCTGCTGGGCCCGTACAACAAATGTTTGAAAGAGCATGGCGCTCTGCCGAAAGCCGAGTGGTATCCGAAGGGGAAGATGCCCGGCAAGAAGACGATCGTCGCGCTGGCCGAGAAGAACGAGGAGGCCGACCGGATCTGCGGGCCGCTCTATTTTCCGCTGCCGCCCTGGGAGAAGGATCCGGCAAACCCCGAGGCAAAAGACTTCGCGCGGTACGTCGTGAAGTGTCTCGAGTCCAAGGGCGTCAAAGACGCCGGGACCGGCAGCAACGGCGTCGACATCGACCTCGGTGACGACACCGGCAACGTCCGCAAAGCGCTCGACCTGATGCCCGGCTGCGAGCGACAGGCCGCCGCCCAGCTCACGAAGTGAGGCGTGGTCCGGCAGCGGGGCGGCTGCCGGGCCGCGCCGCCCGGACGCACGGGTACACCCCGGCGAGCACCCCGATCACGATCGCCCCGCCGACACCCAGCGCCGCCGACTGCGCGGGCAGCACCACCGGCCAGCCCTGCCAGCGCGCGTAGCCGACCGTGGCGAGCACCCCCAGCGCGGTGCCGATCAGGCCGCCGGCCGTGGCCAGGACGACCGACTCGGTCAGGAACTGGCCACGGATCTGACCGCGGGTCGCGCCGAGCGCGCGGCGCAGGCCGATCTCCGAGCGGCGTTCCAGGACCGAGACGACCATCGTGTTCGCGACCCCGATGCCGCCGACCACCAGCGCGACCCCGGCCAGGGCCAGGAACAGCACCGAGAAGCTGCTCTCGGTGGCGCGTTTCGCGGCGAGGGCGTCCGACGGTCGCGTGACCATGACCGCGCCCGGGCGCTCCGGGGAGATCGTCTCGGCCAGCACGCCCCGGACCGCCTCGATCTGCGCCTCGTCGGCCTGCACGTACAGGACCGTGGGATGCCCGTCGAAGCCGAGCTCGGACTTCGCGGCCGGCCAGCCGACCAGCACGGAACGGTCGATGTCCGGGGTCAGCGGGGTGGTGGCGAGGATCCCGGCGACGGTGAACTCCCGGTCGCCGATCATGATCTGGGTCCGGCGGGACAGATCCGTGACGCCGAGCCGGCTCGCGGCCACGGACCCGAGCACCACCGTGGGGAACCGTTCGGTGGCCGGGGTCAGCCACCTGCCCGCGCGGACGCGCGCGTTGATCGTGGCGAGCAGGTCGCGGCGGGCGGCGAGGACGGTCAGTCCGGAACTGTCGCCGGGGTCGAGACGGTCGTTACGGCGTACCGCGGCATGGGTGTTGGCGACGGCGCTCGCCGCGGTCACCGGGCCGATCCGGCGGACCATCTCGACCGCGGACTCCGGCAGTGGCGCCGGCGGGTCCAGGTCGGGCAGGGCCATCGCCTGCAGGGTGTTGGTGCCCAGCGCGCTCAGCTTCGCGACCAGCGCGGCCTGGCTGGAGGCGGGGATGCCGGTCACGACGATCATCGTGGCGATGCCGATCGCGATGCCCAGCGCGGAGAGCGCGGCCCGGGCCGGGCGGGTCCGCAGACCGATCAGTCCGAGGTCCAGCAGATCGAGCGGGCTCACCGGACCAGCCGCCCGTCGCGGATCTCGATGCGCCGGGGCAGCGACGCGGCGATGTCGCGGTCGTGGGTGATCAGGGCGATGGTGCTGCCCTCCTCGTTGAGCCGGTGCAGCAGATTCAGGACCGCCTGCCCGTTGGCGGTGTCCAGGGCGCCGGTCGGCTCGTCGGCCAGGACCAGCGACGGACGGTTGACCAGGGCGCGGGCGATCGCCACACGCTGGCGCTCGCCGCCGGAGAGCTGCTGCGGGCGGTGCCCGGCCCGGTGCGCGAGACCGACCCGGGCCAGGGCCGCCAGGGCAAGCTTGCCGCGGCGCCGGCGGGGGACACCGGCGTAGAGCAGGCCGGTGGCGACGTTCTCCACCGCGGTGAGGCCGTCGGTCAGGTGGAACTGCTGGAAGACGAAGCCGATCTCGCGGGCCCGCAGGGCGGACAGCCGGCGGTCGCTGAGCGTCGCGACGTCCCGGCCGTTGATCAGGACGGTGCCGGTCGTCGGGCGGTCCAGCGTCCCGATGATGTTGAGCAGGGTCGACTTGCCGGAGCCGGACGGGCCGACGATGGCGACGAGCTCGCCGCGGGCGATGTCGAGCGTGACCCCGGACAGGGCGGTGACGCCGCCGGGATAGGACATGCCCGCATCCCGTACGGCGAGGACGGGCGCCTCGCTCACGACGCGATCACCACGGTCATGCCCTCGGTGAGGCCGTCGCCGGTGACCTCCACGAAGCCGTCGGCGAACATGCCGGTCTTCACCGCGATCAGCCCGGCCGGGCCCTGGACCGCGTAACCGCCCTCGCTGAGCGCGATCAGCGCCTCCAGCGGTGCGGCCAGCACGTCCTTGGCGGTCTTGCCGGCGACGTTGACTGCCACGTCGCCCGCGTCGAGCCGGTTCAGGGTCTTCGGGTCGTCGACGGTGACCGAAACGGTCAACTTCGGCTCGGCGTCGGCCACTCCACCTTCCGGCGCGGTCAGCGCGCGGCCGACGTCGAGGATCCGGGCTTTGACGGTACGGGCGTCGGGCAGCGTCACGGTGACCCGGTCCCCGCGGCGCAGGCTCGCGGCCTCACTCAGCGCCGCGGCCACGGTGATCACCTTGCGGGTCGGGGTGACCGCCATCAGCGGGACGTTCGCGGGAGAGCCGGGCTGCACCGCGACCGAGTCGACGCGGACCGCACCGGAGAGCACCTCGACGTCACCGACCGCGATCGCCCCGGTGACCGGGAGGCCCACGTCCTCCTGCCACTTCTTGATCGCCTTGACCACACCGGGGGTGAGGACGCTCTCGCCGTCCTTTGTCTTCACGTTCGCCGGTTGCAGGCCCGTGCGGTAGCCGAGCGCCTTCAGGTTGTCCACGACGATGCGCACGTCCCGGCCGGTCAGACCGGCGCCGGAGATCGCCCGGTACAACGCCTGTCTCTTATAC
>KL571216.1:1513-7236 GCA_000715855.1 Actinoplanes liguriensis | reverse complement strand
GATGTGTATAAGAGACAGCCACGTCACGGTCCGGGCGGTGTGCCCGTCGAGCGGGCGCGGCGTCCCGAATCCGACGCTGCCGTCCAGCTTGCGCGTGGTCGACAGGTCCCGGCGTTCCAGCGTCGCCGTCTCGACCTGCGCGCTCTCCTGCGCGACCGGCTGTGCCGAGGCGTGGTGCCGGGTCACCGCGACCGCCGCGCCGCCGGCTGCGACGATCAGGATCAGGGCGCCGGCCAGCCATTTCATCCGCCCGCGCCGCCGAGGTGGTGGCTCCGGCGCCAGGGAGATGACTTCGGTGGGGGCGTCCGCCTTCGAGTGCATGGCGACGAGCGTGGCCGGAGATCGTTAGAAAGCTGTCAGGTATGCGAGCAGGTTCGCCGCGCCCGCGCGGGACCCGCCTATCATCGCCGCCATGTGTGCGAAGGTGCTGGTCGCCGACGACGACCCCCGGCAGGCCGAGGTGGTGCGGCGCTATCTGACCGCCGAGGGTCACGAGGCGCTCGTCGTGCACGACGGGCATGCGGCGCTCGACGAGGCGCGACGCCGTCGGCCGGACCTGCTGGTGCTGGACGTGATGATGCCCGGCCTGGACGGGCTGCAGGTGTGCCGCACGCTGCGCCAGGAGTCGGACCTGCTGGTGCTGATGCTGACCGCGCGGACCGGCGAGGAGAACCTGCTGCTCGGGCTGGAGCTGGGCGCCGACGACTACCTGACCAAGCCGTACAGCCCGCGGGAGCTGATGGCCCGGGTGCGCACGCTGCTGCGCCGGGCGCCACGCGGGGAGAGCCGGCCGGACGTACGCCGGATCGGCCGCATCGGCGTCGACCTCGCCGGCCGGCACGTCACCGTCGACGGCGTCGAGGTCGAGTGCACCCGCGGCGAGTTCGCGATCCTGGCCGCGATGTCGGAGCAGCCCGACCGGGTCTTCACCCGCGCGCAGCTGCTGCACCACACCCGCGGGATCGACCGCAGCTCCACCGAGCGGACCATCGACGTGCACGTGATGAACCTGCGCCGCAAGGTCGAGGTGGACCCGCAGCGCCCGGCCCAGTTGATCACCGTCTACGGCGTCGGCTACAAGATCGCCGCGGGGCCGGGATGAGCCGCGTCCCGCTGCGGCACAGCCTGGTCACCCGCCTGCTGGTCACCTCGGTGCTGATCGCTGTCGCGGCGATCGCCGCCACCGCATGGCTGGCCGTCAGCACCGCCACCCGGGCGATCTCGCAGGAGCAGGGGCAGTCGCTCACCGACGACAAGGGCGTCTACGACATGCTGCTCGGCTACGCGGCCACGCACAGCGACTGGTCCGGCGCCCCGGCGCTGATCCAGGCCCGCGCCGCGAAGCTGAACCGGCGGATCACGCTGACGACCGTGGACCGGGCGGTGCTCGCCGACTCCGGCCCCGGGCCGTCCCTGGCCACCGCGCGGCCGTCCGCCACGGTCGACCCGCTCAACGTGGACACCGCGCTGACCGGCGGCGCCGAGCGCATCGACGCCCGCGCGGCCGGTCCGTTCCGGGTCCCGGCGTCGCAGCGCGCCGCGCTGCAGAAGTTCGCCGCCGACACCCTGGCCTGCGTGCACAAGGTCGGCGGCGAGGGCCGGACGGTGACCCTGCCGAACGGCCGGCCGTCGGTTGTCGTGTCCGGCTTCGACGCGCAGAACAACGCCGCGGCCTGCGCGTCGAAACTCGACTACGCGGTGACCGACGCGGAGGCCAAGTCGCTGGCGCGACTGGGCCGGCTCGCGACCGCGTGCGCCGGGCTGCCGGAGAAGTACCGGCTCGGCGTGTGGCCGAACTTCTCCGCCTACTACGCGAACGCTCAGAGCACGACCGGGATCCAGCCGGTCGCGCCGGTCACGACCGCCCGGATCAACGGCTGCATCGAGAAGTCACGCCGGGTCATGCTGCAGCCCTACGTCGCCCCGCCCGCGCTGCTGTTCGTCACCGATCCGCGCTCCGGCGCCGACCAGACCCGGTTCACCCTCTCCCGCTCGAACACCGTGCGGATGGTGACCGTGACCGGTGGCGTGCTGCTCGCGACGATCCTGGTCACGGTGCTGGTCGGGTACCGGCTGGTGCGCCCGCTGCGCGCGCTGACCGACGCCGCGGACGGCCACCGGCCGGTGCCGGTCTCCACCCAGGACGAGATCGGGCGGCTGGCCCGCGCGCTCAACGACTCCACCCGGCGCCGCGACCGGGCCGAGGCGCAGCGCCGGGCGATGGTCAGCGACGTGGCCCACGAGCTGCGCACGCCGCTCACCAACATCCGCAGCTGGCTGGAGGCCGCCCAGGACGATCTCGCGCCGACCGACGCCCAGCTGCTCGACCTGCTGCACGACGAGGCGGTGCTGCTGCAGCACATCATCGACGACCTGACCGACCTCGCCGCGGCCGACGCGGGGACGCTGCGGGTGCACGCCGAACCGGCGTACCTCCGCGATGTCCTGACCCAGGTCGCGGAGAGCCATCGTGCGCCGGCGCAGGCCGCCGGCGTCGATCTGACCATCGAGATCGACGGGGATCCGGTCGCCACCGTGGACCCGGTCCGGTTGCGGCAGGTGGTGGGCAACCTGGTCGCGAACGGGATCCGCTACACCCCGGCCGGCGGGTCGGTCACGGTCTCGGCTTCGGCAAACCGGATTCGCGTTCGCGATACCGGCGTCGGCATCGCACCGGAGGACCTGCCCCGCATCTTCGACCGTTTCTGGCGGGCCGACGGTTCCCGCAGCCGCGCCACCGGTGGCAGCGGGCTCGGCCTGGCCATCGCCCGCAAGCTGACCGAGGCGCACGGTGGCGCCCTCACCGCGGCCAGCACACCGGGTGAGGGCAGCACCTTCACGATCGACCTCCCCTAGGAGAGGCTCTCGGCGACGGCCTCGACGGCGGCGACCACCGTGCGACGCACCCCGCGGGAGCGCAGGGTCCCGGCGACCGCGCCGGCGAGGCGCGCGCCCTCGTCCCGCGCGCCCGTAGCGGCCAGGGCCTCGGCGTTGACCACGGCCTGACGGGTCAGCCGGATGTGGCCCAGGGTGTCGGCGGCCTTCGGCAGATCCGCGTACGCCGTGGCGAGCAGCGCCCGCGCCGCGGCCGGATCGGGTTCGGCCAGCTCGAAGCGGTCACCGGCGGGCACCCGTCCCGGGGTCGCGGCCATGCTGCCCAGCGCGGCGGCCGCGTGCCGGCCGATCGGCGTGGCGGGCACCCGCGCCACCACCTCGGCGAGGACCGCGTTGGCCCGGTCCAGCTCGGCCGAGCCGCCCCGGCTGCCGCCGAACGCGAGGACCCGCCCGACCTCCTCGGTCAGCACGGCCGGGGCGAGCCGGTCGATCTCCGCGGTGCGCGGTGGCTCGACCTCCAGCCGCAGCGGCGCGGAGAACACGTCGCCGGCCGGTGTGGACAGCGCCGCGTAGACCGCGTACTTGCCGGGCTCGGCCAGGTCGAAGCCGTTGCGGCCGGCCCACAGGAACACCGGGGCGTAGAGCGACTCGCCCGGCGGCAGGACCAGGGCCTCCGGACGGTGGCAGTGCCGCGCGAACGGCGCCCACACCCGGGCCGCCCGGCCGTCCCCCTTGATCACGATGGTCAGGCCCGAGCCGGCCAGCATGTGACGGTCGATCGACTGCGGCACCGGCCCGGTGTTGGTGAGCTTGACCTCGGCGACCACCGGCTCCAGCGCCGCGAAGCTCGGCCGCGCCCGGTTCACCCGCAGCGTGAGCGCGAGCGTGCCCGCGGCGGCCCGGCCGGCGCGCTCGAAGCCGTGGTCGTCGAACCAGGGGGCGTCGCCCATCCGTACCAGGTGCTCCGGGGCGTGCCGCAGGAACAGCAGCTCGTCCTCGCTGAACCGGTACTCGAAGTCGGCGAAGAAGGCCTCCTCGCCGCCGTGGACGTCGTAGGGATAGTTCATGAAGCTGCGCGCCTCGGGCTCGTCGGCCAGCGGCACCCAGCCGTTCCCCTCTGACTTCTCCCACGAGTGCGCCAGGTTGAAGCAGTGCCCGATCTCGTGGACGGCGGTCCAGAACCGCATCCGGCGTAGGGCCGCGTCCGGCGCCGGATCGCCGTCGGGCGGTTCCGAGATGAACGAGTCGGTGAAGACCGCGCAGCCCTGCCGCTGGGCCGCGCCCATCTGGTCGAACATGATGCCGCCCAGGTCCGGGCCCTCGTCGTGGCGCCCGGCGAACAGCGTCCACACCTGCCACTGCGGCGTGTCGGCCCACTTCGACCAGTGCGCCGTCATCGCGTCGTGCAGCTCGATGTCCGACCAGCTCGCGTTGCGGCCGGCGTCGGAGACCGGGAGCACGTCGCCGCCCCGGGTCCGCGACATCATGATGCCCTGCCCGCCGTACGCGTCCTCGATCGTCATCCGCCGGGCGGGCAGCCCCGCCGGGTGGTTGGGATGCGCCCCGAGATCCAGATCGGTCACCGGGACGGCGCCCTCGACGGCGTCGAACTCGATGCCGACCGTGCGGAACGCCGCCCGGGCGAACTCGTAGCGCCGGGTCGAGTCCGGCCCGTCACCGCCGGACCGGACGACCTCGGCGGTGCCCGCGCCGGTCAGCCGGACCAGCACCTCGGTGTGCGGCTCGGCCCCGTCGCGGTAGTCGATCGTTCCGGCCCAGCCCCGGCGCTCGCGGTCCCACTCGACGCGGGCCAGCCAGGTGGACCGGCCGCTGCCGCTCACCGTCATGGTCGGGTACGCCCCGTCCACGTCGACGCGCAGCTCCTCGGCCACCCCTCCGCCGGTGGCCAGATAAACACCGCTGTACTGCGCCCGGGTGGCCGCTCGGGTGATCTCCTCGATGATCATTTCTTGCTCCTCGCTCGGCGCCGGTGTGGCGCCGTACAGGCCCAGGAGACTTCGGGGAGCAGCGAAGATACGTCGAGGATCGGTGTATTTCGGACAGGCCCCGCTCGCTCTGGATCCCGTGACCCGCGACCGCGGGCCGGCAGAGAACAGGAGCGACCATGTGTAACGAGCGCAGTGCCGACCTCGTCCTGGAGGGCGGCGGAGTCAAGGGGATCGCGCTGGCCGGCGCCGTGTCGATGCTGGAGGAGCGGGGCTACCGGTTCCGCCGCGTCGCCGGCACGTCCGCGGGATCCCTGGTAGGAAGCCTGGTGGCGGCCGGGATCCGGGGTGACCGGCTGCGGGAGATGATGCAGTCGGTGAGCCTGCGCCAGTTCCGCGATCCACCGCCGCTCGCCCGGTTCGGGCCGATGGGCGTGTTCGTCTCGGTGGTGGCGTACAAGGGCTGGTGCAAGGGCGACCGTCTGCGATCCTGGGTCGCCGAGTGTCTCCAGGAGGCGGACGTGAGCACCTTCGCGGACCTGCCCCTGAACGACGAGGGGGCGGCGCCGGAGCTGCAGGACGACCCGGACCGCCGCTTCCGGTTCGTCGCGATGGTCTCGGACCTGTCCCAGGGCCGGTTGGTCAGCCTGCCGTGGGAGTACCGGGCCCGGTTCGGCGTCGATCCGCACGAGGCCTCGGTGGCCGACGCGGTGCGGGCGTCGTCGGCCATCCCGTACTTCTTCCGCCCGGCCCGCTGCCCCGACCAGATCACCGGCGGGCAGGCGTGGCTGGTCGACGGCGGGATGCTGTCGAACTTCCCGATCGGGGTGTTCGACCGCTTCGACACCGAGCCGCGCTGGCCCACCTTCGGCATCAAGCTGTCCGGGGACCCGGCGGCGCTGCGGGAGAACCGGATCAACGGGGTGTTCTCGCTGTCCCGGG
>KL571216.1:629-1298 GCA_000715855.1 Actinoplanes liguriensis | reverse complement strand
CCTGCAGACCATCCGGCCGGAGGTGGTGGCCCGAACCATCGTCGTGGACACCAACGGGGTCAGCGCCACCGACTTCGACCTGAGCAAGGGCGACTCCACGCGGCTGTTCGAGAACGGACGGCAGGCCGCCGCGTCGTTCCTGGACGGTGACGGGCGGCGGCCGGGGTGGGACTTCGAGGCGTACAAGCGGCGCTTCCGGCGGCCCCGGGCGGTGACCGCGAGCTGATCACCCCGGCGGTGACTGGGGGTCGAGCCGAACAGGCTTGCCCTCCAGCATCGCCGGGCCGAGCAACCGGCGCTCGCCTCGGCGGCGGTGACCTTGCCGGGCACGGTCCGGTCGGCGATCATCGCGGAGACGACCGCGGCGGCGAACGAGGTGCCGCTCCACCGGGCGTACCCCTGGAAATTCTCGTCACGACGGGCAGGCGGCAGCGGCCCGGGGCCGTCGTCGTCCACCCAGACCGAGACGGCGCCGTCGAGATAGGTGCTCTCCAGATCGCAGCCCGGCGCCAGGACGGTGATCCACGGCCCCTGCGCGCTGAACGGCGCGTCCTGCGCGCCGACCGCGATCACGTCCGGGAACGCGGCCGGGAACGCCGGCCGCAGACTCTCGGCGCTGCCGGGTACGCCGTGGTTGCCGGCCGCGGCCACCACCACCGTGTCCCGGCT
>KL571216.1:0-495 GCA_000715855.1 Actinoplanes liguriensis | reverse complement strand
ATGTGTATAAGAGACAGGCCGCCGTCCTCGGTGTAGCAGACGAACGACAGGTTCAGCACGTCCGCCCCGGCGCGGCCGGCCTTCACGATCTCGTGGGCCACCGACCAGACGGTGGCGTCGCCGGTGCCGTCCAGCACCGGGTACGCCCGCACGGTGGCCCCGGGGGCGTACCGGTGGATCAGCCCGGCGATGAACGTGGCGTGACCACCCTCGGCGGCAGCGGGACCGCCCCTGGCGGCCGAGCCGGGACCGGTCCACGCCCCGGCGAAGTAGTCGTGGTTCACCACCGCCGTGTCGACCAGCCCGACCGTCACCCCGCTCGGCGTCACCGCCCGCTCCTCGGCGGCCCAGGCCGGCGGCGCGATGACTTTCGGCGCCCCGCCGCCACCGTGCGACACCTCGCCCACCACCGTCACGCCGCCCGCCGTCCGCGGCCCGTGCACCCGGCCGACCAGGCGGTTCTTGCCGAGCAGCGGCGTTCAGCCGAAGTAGCGG
>KL571215.1:36364-37025 GCA_000715855.1 Actinoplanes liguriensis | reverse complement strand
GCGCAACCCGCGCGACGGCGAGCGGAACGACCGTGCCGACCGCCCGGAGCGTGGCGAGCGCACCGAGCGCACTGACCGCCCCGAGCGTGGCGAGCGTCCGGAGCGTGGCGAGCGCACCGAGCGCAACGACCGCGGGCCGCGCGACAACGACCGTGCTCCGCGCGACAACGACCGGTCCGGTGGCGACCGGGGTCCCCGCGCCGACCAGGGTCACGACGACGACGACAGTGACGGCGAGGGTGGCCGCCGGAGCCGGCGCAGCCGCTTCCGGGACCGTCGTCGTGGCCGTGACCGCGACGAGAGCCCGCGCGAGGACAACCGGCGTGACGGTGGCGGCCGCGAGCCGCACGTCTCCGACGACGAGGTTCTCGTCCCGGTGGCCGGCATCCTCGACGTGCTGGACAACTACGCGTTCGTTCGCACCACCGGTTACCTTTCCGGTCCGAACGACGTCTACGTCTCGATGTCGCAGGTCAAGAAGTACGGGCTGCGTCGCGGTGACGCGGTCACCGGTGCGGTGCGCTCCGCCCCGCGGGACGGCGACGGGCAGCGGCGGGACAAGTACAACCCGCTGGTCCGCCTGGACACCATCAACGGGATGGAGCCCGACGAGGCCCGCCGGCGTCCCGAGTTCTACAAGCTGACGCCTGTCTCTTATACA
>KL571215.1:33965-36132 GCA_000715855.1 Actinoplanes liguriensis | reverse complement strand
CCCCTGCGGCTGGAGACCGAGCCGCACATCCTCACCACGCGCATCATCGACCTGGTGATGCCGATCGGTAAGGGTCAGCGCGCGCTCATCGTCTCCCCGCCGAAGGCCGGTAAGACGATGGTCCTGCAGGCCCTGGCCAACGCCATCACCCGCAACAACCCCGAGTGCCACCTGATGGTCGTGCTCGTGGACGAGCGGCCGGAAGAGGTCACGGACATGCAGCGCACGGTGAAGGGCGAGGTCATCGCGGCCACGTTCGACCGTCCGCCGCAGGACCACACCACGGTCGCCGAGCTCGCCATCGAGCGGGCGAAGCGGCTGGTCGAGCTGGGCCACGACGTGGTCGTGCTGCTCGACTCGGTGACGCGGCTCGGCCGGTCGTACAACCTGGCAGCGCCGGCCTCCGGCCGCATCATGTCGGGTGGTATCGACTCGACCGCGCTCTACCCGCCGAAGCGCTTCCTCGGCGCCGCGCGCAACATCGAGAACGGTGGCTCGCTCACCATTCTCGCGACCGCGCTGGTCGAGACCGGGTCGATGATGGACACGGTGATCTTCGAGGAGTTCAAGGGCACGGGTAACGCCGAGCTCAAGCTCGACCGGAAGATCGCCGACAAGCGCGTTTTCCCGGCCGTGGACGTCTCCGCCTCCAGCACCCGTAAGGAAGAGATCCTTCTGGGCAAGGAGGAGCTGGCGATCATCCACAAGCTCCGCAAGGTGCTCAGCTCGCTGGAGTCGGGCGCCGCTCTGGACCTCCTGATGGACCGGCTCAAGCAGACCCGGACCAACATCGAGTTCCTGATGCAGATCGCCAAGTCCACGCCTGGCGAATAAAAGTACAAAAACGACGAGCCCCACCCGATCGGGTGGGGCTCGTTGCTTTCATCGCACAACTTGTCTGATTCGCCCCGTACGGGGTCGTGCGAACCTCCGGTATCCCCATCCCTCGATTCTCCGGAGGAATCAGATGCTCGTGCCCGGCTACCGGGATCACCCCATCGAGCCCTGGGATCCGGACACCCCCGCCGACCCCGCCGAGGCGGAAGACTTCCTGCGCCGGTGCTACACCGAGAATCCACGCCTCGGGCCGGTCGAGCCACGCCTCGCGATCGTGCGCGCGCAGATCGCCGCCACCGGCACCTACGTGCACACCCCGGACGAGCTGACCCACGGCGCGCGGATGGCCTGGCGCAACGCGAGCCGCTGCATCGGCCGGCTGTACTGGCGCAGCCTGCTCGTGCTGGACCGTCGCCGGGCGCGGACCGCCGACGAGATCTTCTCGCTGCTCGTGCAGCACCTGCAGACCGCCGGGGAGGGACAGATCCGGCCGGTGATCAGCGTTTTCGCGCCGGCCGCGCCCGGACAGCCGTACGCGCGGGTCTGGAATGAGCAGTTGATCCGCTACGCCGGTTACCCGGCCGAGGACGGTGTGCCCGTCGGTGACCCGCGGCTGCGGGAGTTCACCGCGGCGGTGCGGGCGTTCGGCTGGCAGGGCAAGGGCGAGGCGTTCGACGTGCTGCCGCTGGTCATCGAAACCCCGGCGGACGGCATCCGGCTCTACGAGCTGCCCGAACGCGCCATCCGGGAGGTGCCGATCACCCATCCGGAGCTGTCCTGGTTCACCGAGCTGGGGCTGCGCTGGCACGCGGTCCCGGCGATCTCCAACATGCGGCTCACCGTCGGCGGCGTGCACTATCCGCTCGCGCCGTTCAACGGCTGGTACCTGGGCACCGAGATCGGCGCCCGCAACTTCGCCGACGAGGACCGCTACGACCTGCTGCCGGTGATCGCCGCGCGAATGGGCCTGGACACCACACGGGAGTCGTCGCTCTGGCGCGACCGCGCGCTGCTCGAACTGAACGTCGCGGTCCTGCACAGCTTCGAGAAGGCCGGGGTCAAGATGAGCGACCACCACACCGAGTCGCGCCGCTTCCTCAAACACCTCGACAACGAGCATCAGGCCGGCCGCCCGGTCCCCGCCGACTGGACCTGGATCGTCCCGCCGATGTCCGGCGGCATCACGCCGGTCTTCCACCGCTACTACGAGGAGATGGACCTGCGCCCGGCCTTCTACCTCGACGACGAGGCCGCCGCGCTGGCCAGGGAGGGGATGCGCCGCTGTCCACACCGCGGCTGAAAGATCAACTTCAAGATCTTCATGTCCTGT
>KL571215.1:33457-33630 GCA_000715855.1 Actinoplanes liguriensis | reverse complement strand
AGGGCGACGTCCGTGGGTGGGCGCGGTCAAAAGGACCCACGCGACCCGCGCTGTGGCTGGGCTCGTGGCGCGGCTCGCGCTTGGTGGGCTGGTGCTGGCTGTTGTTATGAGGGACGAATAACAACGTTGAGCACCAGCCGGGACCGCGACCCGCGCTGTGGCTGGGCTCGTGG
>KL571215.1:32779-33235 GCA_000715855.1 Actinoplanes liguriensis | reverse complement strand
TGTTATGAGGGACGAATAACAACAGCCAGCACCAGCCGGGGAGCGGGAGCGCGGCCGCGGCCCGGAGCACGGCGGGGCTTGCGCGTCGGACGGACGGGCGGCGGCTCACGACGTACGGGGAAATTTGGGGTTGATCTTTGGGTCAGGCGAACTCGTTGACGGCGAAATCGTCGCGGTGGCGCCAGGCGGCCTCGGTGCGGACGTGCTCCGAGCGAACCCATTTCAGCAGCTTGAGCGGGAACTCGGCGGCCGGGATGCGGCCGGCCGCGCGAACCACGTAGCCCTCGGACGTCTTCTCGTCACGCTGCGCGCCCCACGCGGCCCGCGCCTCGGAGAGACTGCCGCCGCGATAGAGGACCTGTCTCTTAGTGTCGTCCCAGCCCAGCAGCGTGTCGGTCTCGTCCCAGATGCCGAAGACCAGGAACACGCCGGGCAGATCCTGTCTCTTATACACAT
>KL571215.1:31423-32594 GCA_000715855.1 Actinoplanes liguriensis | reverse complement strand
CCCGCCACTCGTCCGGGATCTTGTACGCCGTCATCGCCCACAACGCTTTCGCCGGCCGGTCCCACGGGTGGGTGCCGGAGTCGACCGAGCGGGCGTACATGGCGTCGCGGGTGAAGGTGAGGTTCCCACCGTCCATCTTCTCGGTCACCACGAGCTCACCGTCCAGCCAGGACAGATCCGACTGGATCCGATCATCGCCGGAGGCGCCCGGGGAATCGGGCAGATGGAACGTCCGCGGATACTTCCTCACCTCAGAAGTCCCCCTCCGCCACCTGGAACACGGTCAGGCCGAGCGCACGCCACATACGTACCACCTGCCGGCGGTCGTCGAAAACCCCTACGACTCGCCAGCGGTCCCGGATCTCCGTGTCGAAGATCTCGCGCTTGACCACCGAGTCCTTGCGGCTGTCCCCTTCGGGGCGCATGAACAGGGCTTCGTACGGCACGTCGACGAACAGTTCGAGCCACGCCTCGGTCTCCGCCCGGCACACCTCGTCGCGCCCGGAGCAGAAGACGATCGCGTGACCGGCCGCGTGCATCGCCCGGACCGCCGCGATCACCGACGGGTTCGGCTCGTCCTCGCCGACGCGGTGCCAGTCGTACGGGCTGCGGCCGGCCATCAGCGCGACCGTCCCGTCGATGTCCACCAGCACCACCGGCGGCAGCTCCGGATCCGGCTCGTAGACCACCCCCGGGCCGCCCGGGTCGACGAACGGCACCGGCAGCGGCAGGTTCCGCCCGGCCAGGAACCGCTCGTGCATCCTGCGAATCGGGCCTTCACCGACCCGGTCGTCCTCGGGCCGCTCGGCGTCCCGCCGGAGGCACTCCTGCAGCGGGACGTCGGTGAAGTCGTGCACCTCGAACGACGCGCCGTACCGGACGGCCATCTCGGCCCATTCCCGTACGGTCCGGGACCGCAGATTGGTGTCGTCGACGATCACGCTGGCCCGGGCGCGCAGCAGCGCCTCCACCGCGGCCCGCTGCGCCTGCGTGACCTGCGACTCGGCCCACTGCGTGAACAGGCGTTGCCCGTGCAGCATCCGCCGCAGGTCGTCGCGGTTCACCCGGACGACGCCCGGCTGCAGCTTGCGGGCGAACGTGGTCTTCCCGGACGCGGGCAGGCCCCGCGTGATCAGCAGTCGTGTCATTCCTCGGCCTGTCTCTTATACAC
>KL571215.1:27793-31247 GCA_000715855.1 Actinoplanes liguriensis | reverse complement strand
ATGTGTATAAGAGACAGGGCCAGGACGGTAGTCGTGCCCGTCCAGGCGCTGGAACAGCTCACCCCGGTGCGGGCTGCGCACCGCGGCGAGCGCGAACTCCTTGCGTCCCCAGCCGGCCGGCAGGCTCGCGACGAGCGCGTCGTAGGCCGCCTCGACCGCCGCGGCACGCGCGTCGACCTCAGCGGTCAGTTCCGCCGCGATGCCGAGCGCCCAGACGTGGAACTCGTCCGGCAACGGCGCCAGCAGCTCGTCCAGTTCGCCGCCGGTGGCCAGGATCTCCCAGACGGTACGCGGCGTGAGACCCGTCACCAGCCGGTGGAGGCGTACGTAGTCCGCATACTTGATCTTCACCCGCTGGTCGGCCTCGGTGAAGTGCACCACCAGCCCCTCCCGCCCGTCCCGCGGGGGAGCGGCGAGCGCCTCGGCCAGCGTCGCGTACCCGAACGTCTCGACCACCGGCCCCGGCCAGCCCGGAACCGCCTCCGGCCCGTGCGAGCGGCCGGTGGCGATCTCCACCGCGCCGAGCAGCACCAGGTCGTCGAGCCCCCGGTAGTCCACGACGATCCGGTTCGCCGGATAGATGATCTCGACAAGAACGGTCCGGCCCTCGGGCGGGACGAACGACGCGTACCGCGTGCGCAGCAGCTTCGTCGCGTGAATCGCCTGGTCAGAGGCGAACGACCCGCGCGTGGCCACCGCCCACCCGGTTCCGTCGTGGTAGATGATGCCGAGGCTCCCGTCGACCTTGTCGGTGACGGTCACCTTCGCGAGCGGATCCAGCGACGGCGCCCGGGACTCCGTGTGGTTGAAGAACTTCTGGACGGGCCGCGCGACGAGCCGCCCCGAACCGTCGACGATCAGGCCGCGGCACGCGAGCGTGACCGGCGACCAGGCGCCGGAGTACTGACAGGCCTCGGTGTAGTTGTAGATCGTGAACGGCAGGCTCGGGTGACGCTGCGTCCGGATCATCCCGTTGCCGACCGCTTCGGCCAGCGTGACCGGGTCGAGGACGTCGTGGAGCAGCGTCATGGCGGAGGTTCCTTCGTGAGCGGGAATTAGCGGCGGGGCGCTCACGTTACGAAGACCGAAACCAGTTGCACCTCCTGATTTCCGGCAGCTACCGGGATCTGGCAGACTGGTACATCGGCCAGCAAGGGTTCCGGTTCCCGTCCTCATTCATCACAGGGCGACCCGGCGACCTGCATCATCGAGAGGGACCGAGTAGACATGAAGAGCGGAATCCACCCGGAGTACACGACCACTGAGGTCATCTGCTCCTGCGGCGAGACCTTCACCACCCGCAGCACCGCGAAGGGCGACGAGATCCGCGTCGAGACCTGCAGCGCCTGCCACCCGTTCTACACCGGCAAGCAGCGCGTTCTCGACACCGCGGGCCGGGTTGCGAAGTTCCAGGCGAAGTACGCCAAGGTCAACGCCGCGAAGAAGAAGTAACTGCGTCAACGGCGCCCGTCCCGGATTCCGGGGCGGGCGCCGTTCGCATGTACGTCCGCTTTCACGTCCACGCCGGGGAGAGACCGATGAGCAACGACCGTTTGAACATGCTTCTCGCCGAGTACGCGGACCTGGAGAAGCGGATGGAGGACCCGTCCATCCACTCCGACCAGGCGCTGGTCCGCCGGGTCGGCCGGCGCTTCGCCGAGCTGGCGCCGATCTACACGGCGAACGCCGAGCTGGAGGCGGCCCGCGAGGACCTGGCCGCGGCCCGGGAGCTGGCCGCGGAGGACCCGGCGTTCGCGAGTGAGGCCGAGGCGGTCGCCGCGACCCTCCCGGTGCTGGAGGAGAAGCTCGGCGAGATGCTGATGCCGCGCGACCCGAGCGACGCCAAGGACGTGATCATCGAGATCAAGGCGGGCGAGGGCGGCCAGGAGTCCGCGCTGTTCGCCGGCGATCTGCTGCGCATGTACACCCGGTACGCGGAGCGCCACGGCTGGGTGGTCGAGGTGATCGACTCGCAGGAGTCGGACCTCGGCGGCGTCAAGGACATCTCGGTCGCGGTGAAGACGAGGGGCGTGCCGGAGGGTGGGCACGGCGTCTGGTCCCGGATGAAGTGGGAGGGCGGCGTGCACCGGGTGCAGCGCGTCCCGGTCACCGAGTCGCAGGGGCGGATCCACACCTCGGCGGCCGGCGTGCTGGTGCTGCCCGAGGCGGAGGACGTCGAGGTCCAGATCGAGCCGGGTGACCTGCGGATCGACGTGTACCGCTCGTCCGGCCCGGGTGGCCAGTCGGTCAACACCACCGACTCCGCGGTGCGGATCACGCACCTGCCCACCGGGACGGTCGTGAGCTGCCAGAACGAGAAGAGCCAGCTCCAGAACAAGGAGTCGGCGATGCGGATCCTGCGCTCCCGGCTGCTCGCCCAGGCCCAGGAGGCGGCGGACGCGGCGGCCGGTGACGCCCGCAAGGCGCAGGTGCGCACGGTGGACCGCTCCGAGCGCGTACGCACGTACAACTTCCCGCAGAACCGGATCACCGACCATCGGATCGGCTACACCGCGTACAACCTGGATCTGGTGCTCGGCGGTGAGCTGGACGGCGTGCTGGACGCGCTCGGCGCGGCGGACCGCGAGGCCCGGCTGGCCGGGGAGACCGAGCTCAGCCGGCGGCAGTGACGCCGAGGTCGGTGACGCCGAGCCGGCCGGCGCTGGTGCAGACCAGGCGATGCCCGAAAGCCTGGCAGGTGTCGGACTGCCCGGGGAGCGCGCCGAGCAGCGTGGTCCGGCCGGTGTCCGGATCCCACCGGGAGACCGCCACCCGGTAGGGCGCGCTCCTGGTGTTGCCGAGCGCCAGCAGGCGCCCGTCGTCGAGGGCCACGACCTGGGTCTTACGCGGCGCGGCGCCGATCGTCCGGCCGGTCGTCGCGTCCACCACGGACTGCGAGTCGGTCAGCCCGCTCCTGCTGGTGAGCAGCAGCCGGCCACCGGGCAGCGTGATCGGGTTGCCACTGGGCAGTTTCCAGCGGCGTTCCCCGGTGGCCGGGTCGAGGCCGCTCGTCAGGTGGATGTCGTTGATGCAGAGCACCGGGCCGCAGTCCTGGACGTAGACCTCGCCGGTCGTCCGGAAGCGCCACAGCTCGTCGAGCGTGTCCGCCCGGTACGCGATCACGGTGCTCTCCGGAGTACCGGTGATCACGTCGTAGAACTGCCCGTTCAGCACCTGGGGACCCCAGCCGGGCGCGGTGGGCACTCGGGTCACCACCCGGCGGGTGGCGAGCGGGACGCCGTCCGCGTAGCGGAGCGTGGTCAGGGTGCCGGTCGTGCTCTTGAAGACGATCCGGGCCGTGTCCCGCGGCTCGTCGGAGACCACCACGTTGTCGGCGGCGGCGATCGGGCGGTCCCAGATCGAGGCGCCGTCGGCGGCCCGCACCAGATGCAGCCCGGTGACCCGGCCGATGTTGTCGCGGTCGCCGAGCAGGACCTCACCGGCGGTGGCGGCC
>KL571215.1:26970-27551 GCA_000715855.1 Actinoplanes liguriensis | reverse complement strand
GTGCTGCCACACCTCCTTCCCGGTACGGGCGTCGACCGTGCTGGTGTCGGTGCCGAAGGAGGTGACCCCGCCGGCGACCTCGACGTTGCGAACCCGCGCCGGGGCGTAGAGCTGGTTGCTGTCCGCGTCCGGGTTCAGCCACGCGACGAGCGGCCGCTCCCGCACGATCCAGCGCACCCGGCCGGTCGCCACGTCGTAGGCGGTCGACTCGGGCTCGGTGTCCGGGGTGCCGCGGTTGATCAGGATGGTGTCGCCGAACGTGTACGGCCAGGTCTCCAGCCCGATCTCGGCGGACCAGGCCTCGGCGAGCGTGGGCGGGGCGGCGCGCCCGGAGTCGGTCAGGGTGAGCGCGCAGAGCACCACGAGGACGGCCGCGAGCAGCGAGGCGACCCGGTGGCGGGCGATCGGGGGCGCCGGCGCGGGCGGCTCCTCCGTGAAGTCCGGCGCGCTGACGTCGCCCAGGTCGATGATGGCCATGGTGACGCCGATCCTATGCGGCCCGGTCATCCCAGGGCCGTCACCACGAGCCCGTCCGGGCGCCGGCAGAGCAGGAAACGACCCTGTCTCTTATACACATCTCT
>KL571215.1:25500-26726 GCA_000715855.1 Actinoplanes liguriensis | reverse complement strand
CCCGCCCGCCGGCCGGGTCGATCCGGCTGACCACGCTGCGGTCCGGGTCGGTCGTGCTGGCCCGGATCAGGGTGAGCGGGTCGCCGGGGGCGCCGGCCGGTGTCGGCCACCCGGGGCTGGGGCGGCTGAGCACCCGGCCGGTCGCCGCGTCCATCAGGGCGTGCTCGGGCTGGTCGGCGGTGCTGTACGCGAGCAGCGCCCCGGCCCGGCCACGTTGACGCCGGCCCATCCGGCCAGCGACCAGCGCGTCTCGCCGGTTGCGGCGTCCAGGCCGGACAGCTCGGCGCCGCTGGACAGGCAGAGGACCGGGCCGCAGTCCGTCACGAACGAGCCGCGGAGCGTCCGCCGGTCCCAGAGGGCGGTCAGATCGTCCAGCCGGTACGCCGTGACAGTCGCCCCGCGCGGATCGGCCCGGGTCACGAAGAGCCGGCCCCCGGTGAGCATGGTGGCGCTGTTCATCCAGTCGTTGCCGGTCTCGATGCGGCCGCTGACGATCGGCGCGCCGTCCTCGTACCGGTACGTCCTGACCTCGGTCGCCGTCGTCGTGACGATCTGCGCCGGGCCGCTCTGCACGTCCAGTGCGCGGCCCAGCTCCCGGGTCCACCGGAGCGAGCCGTCCCGCGCATCGACCATCCGCATGGTGTGCAGCTCGCCGTGCGCGTCCCGGTCGGCGAGCAGCACCGAGTCGGACGTGGACCGGAACACCTCGCCGGGCGATCGCCAGCGGTCCGCGCCGGTGGCCGCGTCGAGCACGATCAGCTCGGTGGGGAAGGCCATCGCCGCGGACGGGTAGCCGGGGGCGGTGACGAACTCGGGCGGGCCGCCCAGCATCACCATGCCATCGGCGACCTGGACCGACGTCACGTCGCCGTAGCGCAGGGGCGACTCGCGGCGCCACCGCACGGCGCCGGTCGCCAGGTCGTACGCGGTCATTCCGCTTTCCCGTACGACGTAGACGGCGTCCGCCGTCACCGCGAAACCGTCCTGGTCGGTCAACCCGGTCGTCCACACCTGCCGGACCAGCGGAACCGGGGGACCGCCCGCGCCACCGAGGCCCAGCGCGCCGAGCAGCGCGACGATCAGGGGCCAGCGCCGGAACCTCGCCGGTGGTCGCGCCGGCGGGGGATCGGCGAGTGGCGAGCTGAGGTCGCCCAGCTCGATCACGGACATCTCAGGCCGGTTTCCGGCTCGCCGCGGCGGCGGCCAGCGCGGCGCTGAGCCCGCGG
>KL571215.1:24505-25324 GCA_000715855.1 Actinoplanes liguriensis | reverse complement strand
GGCCAGCGCGGCGCTGAGCCCGCGGCCGTTGGCGCCCACCTCGGACCAGCCGGCGGCCAGCCCGATCGGTGTCCCCGGGACCAGGACCTGCCAGTTCTCCGCGGAGGCGGCGGCGCTGATCCGGCGGGCGACCTCGGCCGCGTGGTGCGGGCCGGCGCCCGGCAGGATCAGGACGAACTCGTCGCCGGCGAACCGGGCCACGAAGTCGCCGCGGCGCATCACCCGGGCCAGCACGCCGGCGATCCGCTGCAGCACCAGGTCACCGCAGTGCCGGCCGTGCCGCATGTTGACCGAGGTGAAGCCGACGATGTCGCAGACCCCGACCGCGGCCCGCTCGCCGCGGGCCAGCAGCGCGTCCACGTAGTGCTCCAGCTGGCGGCGGTTGGGCAGCCCGGTCAGGGGATCGGTGAGCGTCTCGTCGCCGTAGCGGTGCGGGTCGCGCTGGGTCTCCTGGGCGTCCAGGCGGGCGGCGACACCGTCCAGGTAGCCGTCGCGCAGCTGGTCGATGCGCTGGGCGGCGAGGCGGAACGCGTACCGGTCGGCGGCGTGCGCGGCGGCGTGGTCACCGGCGCTGGCGTGGCAGATGCTGCGCAACCGGGCCGGCTCCGGGGCGCCGAGCACCTCGGCGGAGACCGGGACCGCCTCCAGCATGGTCAGCGCCCGCTCGGGTTTGCCGGCCGCGATGGTCAGGCAGACCGAGCCGAGGTGCCGCAGGTCGCGGGTGCGCACGCTGTCCCCGCCGCCGGTCAGCCACTTGGCGGCGCCGTCCTCGGTGGGCTCGCCCAGGGCGGCGCGGCGGGCCAGCGCGTACCCGTACAC
>KL571215.1:21316-24331 GCA_000715855.1 Actinoplanes liguriensis | reverse complement strand
GTGTATAAGAGACAGCCCGTACACCGCGCGGCTGCCGGGTCGCAGCTGGTCGGTGGCGACATACCTCGACAGCTCGGCGTCGATGTCGCGCAGCACCCGCAGGCAGCCGTCGGTGTCGCCCCAGTGGTCCAGGGAGACCGCGTTGCGCAGCCGGATGCCGGGGGCGGCGAACACCTCCGGGGTCAGGCCGGCGCTCGCGCCCACCTCCCGGGCCTGCTCGATCGCGGTCAGCGCCTGGCCGTGGAAGCCGAGGTAGGAGTAGGCCATCGCGAGGTCGTGCCAGCCCCAGGCGGTCTCCTGATCCCGCTCCGGGACCGCGGCCAGGGCGCGGGAGGCCTGCACCAGGTGGGTCACGCCACGGTCCAGATTGCTCTGCAGGTGGGCGCCGAGCGCGGCGAAGGCGTGCATCTGGCCGCGCAGGTAGGGATCCGGCACCTCACGGACGGCCTCGGCGGCGGCGGCCATCGCGGCGGCCAGCTCGGCCACCCGGCCCAGGTTGATCAGGGCGCCGAAACGCTGGATCAGCGCGTAGGCCCGGGTGGTGGGGTCGGTGCTGACGGCCAGCACGGCGTCCAGGATCGGCAGGGCCTGTGCCGAGCGGCCGTCCTGCTGGAGCTCACCGGCCCGGCGCAGGTCCTCGACATGTTCCGCGAGCTGGTCCAACCAACCCACCAGGCGCCTCCCACGGCCTCGGCGCGGCGCTGGGCGACCCGGCCGATCCCCGGCGTGCGCGACGTCTCATGATTATGCCGTGACGCCGCCTGACGAACACCCCCGCCGGACCCGTCTGGCACCCGAGCTCGCAGTGTATAAGAGACAGGAGCTGCTGGCCGCGCATGTCCTCCAGGTCGGGCGTGGGCGGCTCATATTGACCGACACCATCCGCGAGGACGAGGCCGTGCGCTTCCGTGAGCTGGTCACCGAGCGGGCACAGCGGGTTCCGTTGCAGTATCTGATCGGTTCCGCCGCGTTCCGCCATGTGGAACTCGCGGTCGGCGACGGCGTCTTCGTCCCGCGCCCGGAGACCGAGCTGCTGGCCGGCTGGGGCATCGAACGGGTCGAGCCCGGTGCGACGGTGGTCGCCCTGTGCAGCGGCAGCGGCGCGATCGCGGTGTCGGTCGCCGACGAGTCGCCGGCCGGCCGGGTGATCGCGGTGGAGCGCTCGGCGGGGGCTCTTCCGTGGCTGCGGCGGAATGCTCGTCCGTACCCGCAAATCTCGGTTCTCGAAGGTGATGTGACCGATCCTGACCTGCTGTCTGAACTGCACGGTCAGGTGGATGTGCTGCTCTGCAACCCGCCCTACGTGCCGGACGGGACTCCGGTGCCGCCCGAGGTGTCCGATCACGATCCGTCCGAGGCGGTGTTCGGCGGCGCCGACGGCCTGAGCGTGATCCGGCCGGTGGTCGCGCTTGCCGCCGTACTGCTCAAATCGGGCGGATCGGTCGGCATCGAGCACGACGACGTCCACGGGACGGCGGTCCCCGAGTTGCTCCGGGCGGACGGCCGGTTCATCGAGGTGACGGCGCATGACGATCTCACCGGCCGCCCGCGCTACGCCACCGCCCGCCGCGTGTGACGGCATGGCAGACTGCACGTCGTGATGCTCTACGACTGCGCTGCCATCGCCGATCGTGATCGCGGCATCGCCGCGGCCGTCGAGGCGGCCAAGAGCGGTGAGCTCGTGGTCATGCCCACCGACACGGTGTACGGGATCGGCGCGGACGCGTTCACCGCGCACGCGATCACCCAGCTGCACCACGCCCGCGGGTCGGACCGCCGAGTGCCGCCGCCGGTCCTGGTCTGTCCGCGCTGACCATCATCGTGGAGCACTCCCCGAGCCTGCAGTGGGATCTGGGCGACACCGGTGGCGTGATCGCGGTGCGGATGCCGCTGCACCCGGTCGCCCTCGAGGTGTTGCGCGAGGTCGGCCCGATGGCGGTGACCACGGCGAACAAGCTCGGCTCGCCGTCGCCGCTGACCGCCGAGGAGGCCCGCGAGCAGTTGGAGTACTCGGTGCGCGTCTACCTGGAGGCCGGCCCCGCCGTCGACCCCTGGCCGAGCACGGTGGTCGACGTGACCGGCGACGTGCCCCGCGTGCTGCGGGTCGGCTCGATCCCGGTGGAGAAGCTGCGCGACGTGGTGCCGGAGATCCTCGAGGGCGAGGCCTGAGGTGGCGCCGTTCACCGTCCTGCACGTCTGCATGGGCAACATCTGCCGTTCCCCGATGGCCGAGCGCCTGCTCGCCCGGGCGGTCCGGGACCGTTCCGGCAGCGACGAGCAGCTCCTCGTCAGCGTCAGCGCCGGCACCGGCGGCTGGCACGAGGGCGAGGAGATGAACCCGCCGGCCGCCCGCCAGCCAGGTCCGGGCCCGGCGCGGCTCGGCCGACGGGTTCGCGGCCCGCAAACTGCGCGGCGACTTCATCGACGAGGCCGACCTGATCCTCACCGCGACCGCCGATCAGTACGACTACGTGGTCGCCCTGCGCCCCGCTGCGGCCGAGCGCACGTTCGTCCTCGGCGAGTTCGGCCGGCTGCTCAACGGCGTGGACAAGTCCACCCTGCCGCCGGCCGAGGTCGACCCGGAAGCGGTGCGCCGGCGCGGCGCGGCGATCGTCGAAGCCGCGCACCGGCTGCGCGGCAGCGAGACGCCGCTGCTCACCGACGACCTGGACGACCCGTGGGGCCGCGGCGACCAGACGTTCCAGCGGGTCGGCGACGAGATCGAGGACACCACCGTTCCGTTTGCCACGTTGTTGCTTCCGTGAGCAACCGTGTCGTCCCGCCGGACGCCGAAGGGCTGAGCCGGGCGGTCGAGATCCTGCGCGCCGACTCGGTCGTCGCGTTCCCCACCGAGACCGTCTACGGCCTCGGCGCCAACGCCTTCTCCAAGACGGCCATCGGCGAGATCTACCGCCTGAAGAACCGCCCGAGCTGGAACCCGCTGATCGTGCACGTCGCCACGGTCGCCGCCGCGCGCGAGCTGGCCGCCGAATGGCCGGCAACCGCCGACCGGCT
>KL571215.1:20391-21066 GCA_000715855.1 Actinoplanes liguriensis | reverse complement strand
GGCTCGCCGCCACGTTCTGGCCCGGCCCGCTGACACTGGTCGTGCGCCGGGCGCCGCATCTGGCCGGGGTCGGCGCCGACAACGACACCATCGCCATCCGGATCCCCGCGCACGAGGTCGCGTTGCGCCTGCTGGAGGCGTCCGGCCTGCCGCTCGCCGCGCCCAGCGCCAACCGCTCCGAGTCGATCTCCCCGACCACCGCCGAGCACGTCGTGCGCAGCCTGCCCGACGTGCCGCTCGTGCTGGACGGCGGCCCGTGCTCCTGGGGCATCGAGTCGACCGTGCTGGACCTGACCACGCCGGTGCCGACGCTGCTGCGTCCCGGGGCGCTGCCGCTGCGCGCGCTGCGGGACGTGACCGGCACGATCGCGCTGCGCGACTCGGAGACCGCGGACGGCACCGCCCGCCCGTCGCCGGGCATGAGCCGGCGACACTACGCGCCACGCGCGAAAACCCTGCTCCTGCGGGACTTGAGCGATGCGGACCGGTCCGGCCTGCCGGCGCCTGCGGCGATTTTGACGTACGAGGGAGCGGCCGTTCCGCCGTACGCCGGAATGGTCGAGGTTCTTTCCGCGGATCCGCGTGAGTACGCGGCGGACCTGTATGCGGCCCTGCACCGCCTCGACGACGCCGGAGCCGGCGCGATCCTGATCCAGGACCTGTCTCTTATACACA
>KL571215.1:6831-20161 GCA_000715855.1 Actinoplanes liguriensis | reverse complement strand
GATGTGTATAAGAGACAGCAAGGGCCGCCGCCTGAACGAACCCGGGGCATCCGGCTGGCCGGCCGCTGCCCCGGGATGAGCTGAACGCTTTCCTGGACGGGTGCTGCAAGGAATGGACGAAAGCGGAGCGTCGACCCGCGGCTAGCCGGGCAGTGATGAGAAGGCCCTCACCGGGGATTGCTCGCGGGTGAAGGCCGGTGGGTTCGCCGCCCTAGCCGGTGAGTGTGCCGCGGCCCTCGGCGCCTCGGGCGATGTTGCGGGCCATGCCGCTGAAGACGACGCCGTGGAACGGCCAGACCGACGCCCAGTAGAGGTGGCCGGCCAGCCCGCGCGGCAGGAACACGGCCCGCTGGCGGTAGACCGAGCCGCCCTCGCCGTCCGGTTCGGCGCACATCTCCAGCCAGGCGCGACCGGGCACGCGCATCTCGGCGCGCAGCCGCAGCAGTGAGCCGGGCACGATCTCCTCGACCCGCCACCAGTCCAGGGCCTCGCCGACCCGCAGCCGATGCTGGTCCCGCCGGCCGCGGCGCAGCCCGACACCGCCGACCAGCCGGTCCAGCCAGCCGCGGACCGACCAGGCGAGCGGGAACGAGTACCAGCCGTTGTCCCCGCCGACGCCTTCGATGACCCGCCACAACCGGTCCGCCGGGGCGTGCACCTCGCGTCGCCGCTCGTCGGTGTAGACGCTGCCGCCGGACCACTCCGGGTCGCTGGGCAGGGGTTCCGCGGCGGCGTCCCGGCCGGAGGCGCTCGACCAGCGGGTTTCCACGTTCGCGTCCCGGATCCGGCCGAGCGCCAGGCGCACCGATTCGTCGAAGCCGAGCGGGGCGGGGCCGGGCAGCAGCTCGGCGAGGTCGTTCTCGCGGGCCACCGCCTCGTGGACCAGGCTGGCGACCAGCGGGCGGGCGATCGCGTTCGGCACCGGCGTGACCAGGCCGACCCAGTGCGCGGAGAGCCACGGGCTGAGCACCCGGGTGGGCACGATGACCCGGCGGGCGAGGCCGGCGACCCGGGCGTACCGCCGCATCATCTCCGCGTAGGTGAGCACGTCGGCGCCGCCGATGTCGAAGCCGCGGTGCACCTCGGGTGGCAGGCCGGCCGCGTCGATCAGGTAGCGGAGCACGTCGCGGACCGCGATCGGCTGGATCCGGTTGTCCACCCAGCGCGGGCACACCATGGCCGGCAGCCGCTCGGTGAGGTAGCGGAGCATCTCGAACGACGCCGAGCCGGAACCGATGATCACCGGGGCGCGCAGCACCGCGGTCGGCACGCCGCCGGCGAGCAGGATGCGGGCGACCTCGGCGCGGGACCGCAGATGCGGCGACGGCCGGTCGCCGGGCGGGGGCTCGGGGCCGCCCAGGTAGATGATCCGGCGGACCCCGGCGGCCCGGGCCGCGGCGGCGAAGTTCGCGGCCGCCTCCCGGTCCCGGCGTTCGAAGTCCCGTTGTCCGAGCGAGTGCATCAGGAAGTACGCCACCTCGACGCCCTCGAACGCGGCGGGCAGCGTCGCCGGGTCGCCGAGGTCGGCCTCGACGATCTCGACCTGATCGGCCCAGGGGACGTCCCGGAGACGGGCCGCGCTGCGGGACAGACAGCGCACCTGATGACCGGATTCGACCAGTCTCGGCGCCAGTCGCCCGCCGATGTAGCCGGTAGCTCCCGTGACAAGACAGCGCATAACTTCAGACTGTGCCCCGAATCGGAGCGATTCAGCCATATGCTCGATCCAGGCCGCGTTCACCGAGCTCGGGGGAGGCCCAGGTGAGCACCTTCTGGGGACCGGACTTCGCCGCGCTCGAGCGCGACGACCCGGACATCGCCGACGTGCTCCTCGACGAGCTGCGGCGGCAGCGCGACACGCTGAACCTGATCGCAGGCGAGAGCTACGCGTCGCCGGCCGTGCTGGCCGCGCTCGGTTCGACGCTGGCGAACAAGTATGCCGAGGGCTACCCGGGCAACCGCTACTACGGCGGGTGCGCCCAGGTCGACCGGGCCGAGGAGCTGGCGGTCGCGCGGGCGAGGGAGCTGTTCGGCGCCGACCACGCGAACGTGCAGCCGCATTCCGGGGCGTCGGCGAACCTCGCGGCGTACGCGGCGCTCGCCGAGCCGGGCGACCCGGTGCTGGCCATGGGCCTGCCGCACGGCGGGCACCTGACCCACGGGAGCCGGGCGAACTTCTCCGGGAAGTGGTTCCATCCGATCTCGTACCGGGTGGATCCGCTCTCCGAATTGATCGACTACGACGAGGTACGGGATCTCGCGCTCGCGCATCGGCCCAAACTGATCATCTGCGGGGCGACGTCGTACCCCCGTCTGATCGACTTCGCCCGATTCCGGGAGATCGCCGACGAGGCCGGCGCCTATCTGATGGTCGACGCGGCGCACCTCGTCGGGCTGGTGGCCGGCCGGGCGATCCCGTCCCCGGTGCCCTATGCCGACGTGGTCACCTGCACCACGCACAAGGCGTTGCGCGGGCCCCGGGGCGGCATGATCCTGTGCCGTGCCGAGCTGGCCCAGCGTGTGGACAAGGCGGTCTTCCCGTTCGCGCAGGGCGGTCCGATGATGCATGCGGTCGCGGCGAAGGCGGTGGCCCTCCGCGAGGCGGGCTCGCCGGAGTTCCGGGGGTACGCTTCGCAGACCGTGCGCAACGCCCAGGCGCTCGCCTCCTGGCTGACGGCCGAGGGGATGCGCCCGGTGACCGGTGGCACCGACACCCATCTCGCCGTGCTCGATCTGCGCGAGCTGGGTGTCAGCGGCCGGGAGGCGGAGGCGCGCTGCGCCGCCGCCGGGATCGCCCTCAACAAGAACGCGATTCCGTACGACCCGGAGAGACCTGCCGTGGCGTCCGGGATCCGGGTCGGCGCGCCGAGTGTCACCTCGCAGGGGATGCGGGAGGCCGAGATGTGCCGGGTCGCGGAGCTGATCGGCGTGGCGGTGCGGTGCGATCCGGAGACGGCCGACGGGATGTCCCGGCTGGCCGCTGTCGGCGAGGAGGTGACCGGCCTGGTGCGGCGCTTCCCGTTCTACGTTGACCAGGAGGTCATGGCGTGAGTGGCTTTGGTGGGCCGGCGGTTCCGGCGTGAGCGGGAGCCCGGCCGAGGCGGCGCCTCAGGGTGCGTTCGGGGAGCTTCCCGGCGTACCGGAAAAAGATCTTGATGGTCCTCTGCCGGACCTGCCGCCCCTGCCGAAGGATCCGCGCTGGAAGGTCGAGCACCTCGGCTTCATGACCGCGGTCTCGTTCGCGCTGCTCCTCTGCGCCGCCTCGGTCGGTTTTCTGGTCAGTGGCCCGACGGCGGCGTTCGCCGCGGCGGCCGGCGTGATGATCGTCCTGGTCAGTCACACCTTGACCACCCTGGTCGTCGCCTGGGCGGACACCGTGCGCCCGGCCCTGGTGATGCCGTTGGGAATGTTGACGTATGTCGTCAAATATTCTTTGCTCGGGATTATCCTGGCGGTTGGCGTCTCGTCCGATTGGTCTGGAAAGAGGGCGCTGGGCCTGGGCGTTGTCGCCGGCGTGGTCGTGTGGACCGCGGTCCAAGCCTGGTGGGTGACTCGCCAGACTCTCCGGAGGTGATCTGAGGCACGGGCATCGCGCCTGCTCAGCGGAGGTTTGACTGCTCGACTACCACGATTCGGTGATGTGTCCGCTCGTGCCTTGTTCCGTTTTGGCGCGACAGGAGTACCGTGTCCACTCAGTTGCGAGACCCCTGACGCCTGGACAACTACGGTTGTGCGGGGGGTCCCGCTCATCCTTGTATTTCCGGCTGATATCGTTCGGGCCGTCATGACCGGCCAAGAACCCCCCCACGGCAACCGCGGTGACGAAGGCCCTCCCCCGCCCGATTCAGGTGCGGGCATGACGGCGGTCACCTACCTCATCGCGGGCATGTTGGTGTGGGGCGGGATCGGTTGGCTGGTCGACCACTACGTCGGAACCCCGGGCATCTTCACCGGCATCGGCTCGGTGCTCGGAGTCGGCCTAGGTGTGTACCTCATCGTGCGCCGTCTCGGCGCCTGACAGGAAAGGGCCCTGGTGATCGCTCAGTCGGTGGTCCTCGCGGCGGAGTTCCCGCCCAGCGTCGAGGACTTCTACCTGCCCAGCATCCTGCCGTGGGGCGTCCACGACAATTACTGGTTCACCAAGATCACGTTCCTGGTGTGGGTGGCGGTCGCGGCGATTATCATCTTCTTCCTGGTTTCGTACCGGAAGCCGGAACTCGTCCCGACCAAGAAGCAGTGGCTCGCCGAGAGCATCTACGGCTTCGTGCGGAACAACATCGCGGTGGAGATGATCGGCCCGAAGGGTGTGGCCTTCGCGCCCTACCTGACGACGCTGTTCATGTTCATCCTGCTGAACAACTTCTGGGGCATCGTCCCGTTCGTGCAGCTCTCGCCGAACTCGCACATCGCGTTCCCGGCGATCCTCGCGGTCGTCAGTTACGTGATGTTCATCTATGTCGGCATCCGCAAGCACGGTTTCGTCAAGTACCTGAAGCACTCGCTGATCCCGCCGGCGCCGGGGTTCATCCTGCCGCTGCTGATCCCGATCGAGTTCTTCTCGAACTTCCTGGTCCGGCCGTTCTCGCTGGCCGTCCGTCTGTTCGCCAACATGTTCGCCGGGCACATCCTGCTGCTGGTGTTCACGCTGGGCGGATTCGCGATGATCAGCGCGACCCCGCTGCTCGCCCCGGTGTCGATCCTGTCCTGGGTGCTGAGCATCGCACTGACCTTCCTCGAGTTCCTGGTGATCTGTCTCCAGGCCTACGTCTTCACGGTGCTGACGGCGAGCTACGTCCAGGGCTCGCTCGCCGACGAGCACTGATTTTGCTCCACCTGTTCCGAGTCACACCCCGTTTGTCGTCCCGCGTGGCAGTCACGCGAGATACCAGGAGGAACTGAGAAATGCCACTCGCCGAAGTTGTTGGTAGCACCGCCGCCATCGGTTACGGCCTCGCCGCGATCGGCCCCGGCATCGGTGTCGGTCTGGTCTTCTCCGCTTACATCCAGTCCACCGCTCGTCAGCCGGAGTCGTCCCGCCTGACCCTGCCGTACGTCTGGATCGGCTTCGCCGTTGTCGAGGCGCTGGCCCTGCTGGGTATTGCGTTCGGCTTCGTCTGGGCCAAGTAAGTAACTCCCTCATCCTCGTTGGGAGGTCTCAATGCTCACTTATCTGGCTGCTGAGGCCGCGACAACCGAGCACAACCCGATCATTCCCGCCTGGGAAGAGATCGTGGTCGGGTCCGTCGCGTTCGCGGTTCTCTGCTTCGTCCTGATGAAGTTCGTCTTCCCGCAGATGGAGAAGACGTTCCGCGCCCGTGTGGACGCGATCGAGGGCGGTATCAAGCGTGCCGAGGCCGCCCAGGCGGAGGCGAACGAGCTGCTCGAGCAGTACCGTGCGCAGCTCGCCGAGGCCCGGACCGAGGCCGCTCGCATCCGCGACGAGGCTCGTGCCGACGCCGAGGGCATCCGGCAGGACGTGCTCGCCAAGGCTCGCGAGGAGTCGGACCGCATCATCGCGGCCGGCAACGAGCAGCTCGCGGCGCAGCGTGAGTCGATCGTCCGGGAGCTCCGCTCCGAGGTCGGGACGCTCGCGGTCGACCTGGCCGGCAAGATCGTCGGTGAGGCGCTGGCCGATGAGGCCCGCACCCGCGGCACCGTCGAGCGCTTCATCGCCGACCTCGACACCGCCGGCACGGCGGGCGGGCGCTGATGGCGTCCGGCGTCACCAACCAGGCCTACGCCGACGCGGCGGAGCGGCTCCACGCCGACACCGCCTCGTCGACGGGCGCGCAGCTGGCCTCGGTCGCCGACGAACTTCTGTCGGTGGCCGGCCTGCTGCGGGGTCAGCCCCGGCTGCGCCGGGCGCTGACCGACCCGTCACGGCCGGGCGAGGACCGCGCCGACCTGTTCCGCTCGCTGCTGGCCGGCAAGGCTGCCGAGGTGACCGCCGACGCGCTGGCCGAGCTGGTGGCCGGCCGGTTCTCGAAGCCGAGCGACCTGCTGGACGCGACCGAGCGGCTGGGTGTCGACACCCTGCTCGCCTCGGCGCAGAAGGACGGTGTGCTGGCGGAGGTCGAGGACGAGCTCTTCCGGTTCTCGCAGATCGTCTCCGGTACGCCGCAGCTCGCCTCCGCGCTCAGCGACATCGGCGCTCCGGTCGCACCCCGGGCTAAGCTGGTCGAGGATCTTCTCGCCGGCAAGGCCCAGTCGGTGACGGTCCGGCTCGTCCGGGTCGCGCTCGAGGGTTTCGGCGGCCGCGGTTTCGAGCCCTCGCTGACCCGGCTGATCGAGCTGACCGCCGCGCAGCGCGACCGCGAGGTGGCGTATGTGACGGTCGCGAAGCCGCTCGGCGAGGCCGAGGAGACCGCGCTGGGCGCCAAGCTGGCAGCGATCTACGGCCGCGAGGTCTCGCTGAAGGTGGACGTGGACCCCGCGATCATCGGCGGTGTCAGCGTCCGGGTCGGCTCCGACCTCTACGACGGCACGATCTTGCGTCGGTTGAACGCTGCGAAGCAGTCGTTCGCCAAATAGTCCTTTCCCCTCGATCTCCTGATCGAGAAGCCCCTCGGTGGCGGCGACGTCCCGAGCTAGACAGAGAAGGCAGAGGATGGCCGAGCTGACCATCTCCTCGGACGAGATCCGGGGGGCGCTAGAGCGCTACGTCTCGTCCTATTCGCCCGAGGTCTCCCGCGAGGAGGTCGGCATCGTCTCCGATGCGGGCGACGGAATCGCGCACGTCGAGGGCCTGCCTTCGACGATGGCGAACGAGCTTCTGGAGTTCGCGGACGGCACCCTGGGTGTCGCGTCGAACCTCGACGTCCGCGAGATCGGCGCCGTGATCCTGGGCGACTACGCGAACATCGAGGAGGGCCAGCCGGTCAAGCGCACCGGCCGGGTTCTCTCGGTTCCGGTGGGCGATGCCTTCCTGGGCCGCGTTGTCGACGCCCTGGGCAAGCCGATCGACGGTCTCGGTGAGATCGCGAACGAGGGCTTCCGCGAGCTCGAGCTGCAGGCGCCGAACGTCATGGCGCGTCAGCCGGTGAAGCAGCCGCTGCAGACCGGCATCAAGGCGATCGACGCCATGACGCCGATCGGCCGCGGCCAGCGCCAGCTGATCATCGGTGACCGTAAGACCGGCAAGACCACTGTCGCGCTGGACACGATCATCAACCAGAAGGCGAACTGGGAGTCGGGCGACCCGCAGAAGCAGGTCCGCTGCATCTACGTCGCCATCGGCCAGAAGGCCTCGACGGTCGCCAGCATCCGCGGCGTCCTCGAGGCGCAGGGCGCGCTGGAGTACACGACGATCGTCGCGTCCCCGGCGTCCGACCCGGCCGGCTTCAAGTACATCGCCCCGTACACCGGCTCGTCCATCGGACAGCACTGGATGTACAACGGCAAGCACGTCCTGATCGTCTTCGACGACCTGACGAAGCAGGCCGAGGCGTACCGTGCGGTGTCGCTGCTGCTGCGCCGCCCGCCGGGCCGCGAGGCGTACCCGGGTGACGTCTTCTACTTGCACTCCCGCCTGCTGGAGCGTTGCGCGAAGCTCTCCGACGAGCTGGGTGGCGGCTCGATGACCGGCCTGCCGATCATCGAGACGAAGGCCAACGACATCTCGGCCTTCATCCCGACCAACGTCATCTCGATCACCGACGGCCAGATCTTCCTGGAGTCCGACCTGTTCGCCTCGGGTGTCCGCCCGGCGATCAACGTCGGTACCTCGGTGTCCCGGGTCGGCGGTTCGGCGCAGGTCAAGGCGATGCGCTCGGTCTCCGGCCGGCTGCGTCTCGACCTGGCCCAGTTCCGCGAGCTGGAGGCCTTCTCGGCCTTCGCCTCCGACCTGGACCGCGCGTCGCGTGCTCAGCTGGACAAGGGCGTTCGCCTGGTCGAGCTGCTCAAGCAGCCGCAGTACTCGCCGTACTCGACCGTCGAGCAGGTCATCTCGATCTGGGCCGGCACCACCGGTCAGCTCGACGACGTCCCGGTCAAGGACGTGCGCCGCTTCGAGCAGGAGTTCCTGCAGTGGTTCCGTCAGCACCAGAGCGACGTCTACACCGCGATCGAGTCGACGAACCTGCTGAGCGACGACAACGTCGAGAGCCTGAAGTCGGGCGTCGTCGAGTTCAAGAAGGTCTTCCAGGGCAGCGCGACCGGCGAAAGCGGTAGCTAGTCATGGCCGGTCAGGTACAGGCGCTGCGGCGGCGCATCCGCACCGTCAAGTCGACCAAGAAGATCGCCAAGGCGCAGGAGCTGGTCGCGACCAGCCGCATCGCCAAGGCGCAGGAGCGGGTGAACGCCTCCCGGCCGTACTCGGTGGCGATCACCAAGGTCCTGGCCGCTCTGGCGTCGAACGCTTCGGTCGACAACCCGCTGCTGGTCGCGCGTGAGCGCGTCCAGCGGGCGGGTGTCCTGCTGATCACCAGTGACCGTGGCCTGGCCGGCGCCTACAACGCCAACGCCATCCGCGCCGCCGAGCAGCTGATCGCTCAGCTCCGCTCGGAGGGCAAGGAGGTGGCGCTGTACATCGTCGGCCGCAAGGGCGCCGGTTACTACCGGTTCCGCGGCCGCACGGTCGACGCCAGCTGGACCGGCTTCTCCGAGCGCCCGTCGTTCGAGGACGCCAAGCGGATCGGCGACGGTCTGATCGAGGCGTTCGCGGCGGGTTCGGAGACCGAGGGGACCTTCGGGCCCGAGGGCATCGCGGGCGTGGACGAGCTGCACATCGTGAGCACCGAGTTCAAGTCCCTGATGACCCAGAGCGCGAACGCCAAGCCGCTCGCGCCGGTCAAGGTCGAGGAGCAGGACGAGGAGCAGTCCGAAGGGCTGCGCCCGGCCTACGAATTCGAGCCGGACGCCGACGAGCTGCTCGACGCGCTCCTGCCGAAGTACCTCAACACGCGGATCTACGCGGCGTTGCTGGACTCGGCGGCGAGTGAGTCGGCATCCCGGCGGCGGGCGATGAAGAGCGCGTCGGACAACGCCGACGACCTCCTCAAGCGGTACACGCGCGAGATGAACTCCGCGCGGCAGGCTGCGATCACCCAGGAAATCAGTGAGATCGTCGGCGGCGCCAACGCGCTGGCCGCGGCGGGAAGTGATGTGTGATGACTGCTGTTGCTGAGCCCACCAAGGCGGAGACCGCTGTCGGCCGAGTCGTCCGGGTCATCGGCCCGGTCGTCGACGTCGAGTTTCCCCGTAACGCCATGCCCGCGATCTTCAACGCGCTGCACGTCGAGGTCACCCTCTCCGAGGGCACCAAGACGCTGACCATGGAGGTCGCCCAGCACCTGGGTGACAACCTGCTCCGCGCGATCTCGATGCAGCCGACCGACGGCCTGGTCCGCGGCAAAGAGGTCATCAACACCGGCGCGCCGATCTCGGTGCCGGTCGGTGATGTGACCAAGGGCCACGTGTTCAACGCCCTCGGCGAGGTGCTCAACGTCGACCCGTCGACGCTGGACATCCAGGAGCGCTGGTCGATCCACCGCAAGCCCCCGGCGTTCGCGGACCTCGAGCCGAAGACCGAGATGCTGGAGACCGGCATCAAGGTGCTCGACCTGCTCGCGCCGTACGTGCGCGGTGGCAAGATCGGCCTGTTCGGCGGCGCGGGCGTCGGCAAGACCGTTCTGATCCAGGAGATGATCATCCGGGTCGCCCGGAACTTCGGTGGCACCTCGGTGTTCGCCGGCGTCGGCGAGCGCACCCGTGAGGGCAACGACCTCATCCTGGAGATGGACGAGGGTGGCGTTCTGGACAAGACCGCCCTGGTCTTCGGCCAGATGGACGAGCCGCCGGGCACGCGTCTGCGGGTCGCCCTGACCGCGCTGACCATGGCGGAGTACTTCCGGGACGTCCAGAACCAGGAGGTGCTGCTCTTCATCGACAACATCTTCCGGTTCACCCAGGCAGGTTCCGAGGTCTCCACCCTGCTCGGGCGTATGCCGTCGGCCGTGGGTTACCAGCCCACCCTGGCGGACGAGATGGGTGAGCTGCAGGAGCGGATCACGTCGGTCCGGGGCAAGGCGATCACCTCGCTGCAGGCGATCTACGTGCCCGCCGACGACTACACCGACCCGGCGCCGGCCACCACCTTCGCCCACCTGGACGCGACGACCAACCTCGAGCGGTCGATCTCGGACAAGGGCATCTACCCGGCCGTGGACCCGCTGGCCTCCAGCTCGCGGATCCTGGCCCCGGAGTTCGTCGGCGCCGAGCACTACGCGGTGGCCCGTGAGGTCCAGCGGATCCTCCAGAAGTACAAGGACCTGCAGGACATCATCGCCATCCTCGGCATGGACGAGCTCTCCGAGGAAGACAAGGTCACGGTGCAGCGGGCTCGCCGCATCGAGCGGTTCCTGTCGCAGAACACCTACGCGGCGGAGCAGTTCACCGGTGTCGCCGGCTCGACGGTCCCGCTGAAGGAGACCATCGAGGCGTTCAAGAAGATCTCCGAGGGTGAGTACGACAACTACCCGGAGCAGGCCTTCTTCATGTGCGGTGGCCTCGAGGACCTCGAGAAGAACGCGCACGAGCTGATGAAGGGCTGATCTCAGCCTTTTCGCAACTCTGACGAACAGGAAGCCGTGCCGGTGTCGACCGGCACGGCTTCTCGTTGTTCCAGGGGTGAATCGCGGGGGGAATCGGCCCGAAGCGACCAGGTTTTTGCCTTGGGTATGCTTGGCCGCGCCTCAGAGGTAGTCCCGTGTTCATGTTCCGTCAGGGTTTGGGGATCGGGTGGCTAAGTCTGCGAAACGCCGTGCACCGCTGTGGGCGCGGTTGTCCGCGATCTTCGGTGCCGTGCTGATGGTGACCAGTGGCGGCGTGCTGGTGACCGGCTCGACCCTGATCTCGAAATACACCGGGTCGATCGAGGCGGACGGCAGCCTGATCGGCGCCCCCGCGGCGGGCGCGACCAAGGCCGCCCCGGCGGACATCAAGGGCCCGATGAACATCCTGATGGCCGGCATCGACCCGCGTAACGACCACACCGCGCCGCTCTCCGACTCGATCATCGTGGCGCACATCCCGGCGAGCATGGACCAGGTGTACATGTTCTCCATCCCCCGGGACCTCTACGTCGACATCCCGGCCTTCTCCAAGACCGGCTTCGGTGGCGGAAAATCGAAGATCAACGCCGCGATGTCGTACGGCAGCTCGGTCGGCAACGGCAAGCACGACGTGAAGCAGGGCTTCCAGCTGCTCGCCGCGACGGTCGAGCAGCTCACCGGCATCAAGGAGTTCCAGGCCGGCGCGATCATCAACTTCGGCGGCTTCAAGAACATCGTCGAGGCGCTGGGCGGCGTCACCATGAAGATCGACATGGTGGTCAAGTCCGAGCACCTCCAGCCGAACGGCAAGCCGCGCCCCCGCCGCCCGGAGTGTGCGAAGAACAACTGCGACCACCCGTACATCGGGCCGCAGAAGACGTACAAGCCCGGCACCTACCACCTGGAGGCCTGGGAGGCGCTGGACTACGTGCGGCAGCGCTACGGCCTGCCCCACAGCGACTACGACCGCCAGCGGCACCAGCAGCAGTTCATCAAGGCCATGGCCAAGGAGGTCATGAGCAAGGGCGTGATCACCAGCCCGACCAAGATGACGAAGATCCTGGGTGCGGCCGGCAACGCGCTCACCTTCGACGGCAACGGGCACAGCGTGCTCGACTGGGGCCTGGCCCTGAAGGGGCTGGACACCGACAGCATGGTCTCGATCAAGTTGTCCGGCGGCGGGCTCTACGACGGCCCGAAGTATCTGGGGGAGAAGCTGGCCACCGGGTCCGACGACTTCTTCGAAGCGGTCAAGCAGGACAAGATCCAGGAGTTTCTGCTGGCCCACCCGGAGTTCGTGAACAAGAACAGCTAGCCCCGGCGGAACGTCCGGGGCGGGCGCCGATTAGACTTTCACGCATTCGGTTCGCAGCGTCAGAGGGAGACAGCGTGGCCAACCAGCTTCACGTCGAGGTTGTCGCCGTCGAGGAGAAGATCTGGGCCGGTGAGGCCGAGATGCTCGTCGCGCGCACCACCGAGGGTGAGATCGGTGTGCTGCCGGGCCACTCTCCGCTGCTCGGCCTGCTCAAGGAGCCGTCCCAGGTCCGGGTGAAACTCGCCGGTGGCGAGCAGCTCACCTACGACGTCGCCGGGGGCTTCCTCTCGATCGACGCGAACGGCGTCACCGTGCTCGCCGAGAGCGCGACGCCGGCGACCCCCGAGCAGCACTGACCCCGGCGATGCGGGTTCTGGAAGTCTTCGGAATCTGCTTCGTCGCGCTGCTCGCGCTTCTCTTCGCGATCTTCTTCCGCCGCCGCCTGCTCATGCTCGGCGGCGGAACCATTCGCCTCCAGGTCCGCACCAGCACGATGGTGCCGGGCCGTGGCTGGTCGCCCGGGCTGGGCCAGTTCGTCGGTGACGAACTCCGCTTCCACAAGATGTTCAGCCTGGCGATCCGCCCGAAACGGGTGCTCGACCTGTCTCTTATACACTATAAGAGACAGGTCACTGGGTGGTGCTGCGCTGCGCGACCGGTGACACCCAGCTGGAGATCGCCATGGCGGAGACCACGGTGACCGGCTTCCTGTCCTGGCTCGAGGCCGGCCCGCCGCGGGATCCGGGCAGTGTGCCGGGGCGTTCGATCTTCGGCCGGCGCCAGCTCGAGAGCTGATCCTTCGAGATCAACCCCCTTTCGCCGTACGTCGTGAAGGCCCACACCTCGCAGCGCCACCGTTTCCGGATTGGCCGTCGCGGGGGCCGACCGGCCCGCATAGCGTCGGATTCATGCGGATTCGAATCGTCGACGCCTTCACCGACCGCCCGTTCGCCGGGAACCCGGCCGGCGTCCTGATCCTCGACGGGGACACGTTCCCCGCCAACGAGTGGATGCAGCAGCTCGCCGCCGAGGTCAACCTCTCCGAGACCGCCTTCCTGCACCGCCTGCCCGCGGGCGGCGACGCCGACTGGGCGCTGCGCTGGTTCACCCCGGGGGCCGAGGTCGCGCTCTGCGGCCACGCCACCCTCGCCTCCACCCATGCCCTGCGCGAGGCGGGGCTGGCCGGCGAGCGGGTCCGGTTCCGTACCGTCCGCAGTGGTGTCCTCAGCGCCGGCATCGCCGCGGACGGCCTGATCACGCTGGACTTCCCGGCCTCGCCGCTGAGCCCCCTCGACGTGGACCCGGCCCTGGTCGCGGCGCTGGGCACCGAGGCGATCGCCACCCATTGGACCGGCCCGATCACCGACGACGTGCTGGTCGAGGTCGCCGACGAGAAGACGGTCCGCGGGCTCAGCCCGGATCTGCGCGCGGTCGCCGAGCTGACCCGGCGGGGCGTGCTGGTGAC
>KL571215.1:2841-6593 GCA_000715855.1 Actinoplanes liguriensis | reverse complement strand
GAGGACCCGGCGGCCGGATACGACTTCGTCTCCCGCTTCTTCGCCCCGGCGGTCGGTGTCGCGGAGGACCCGGTGACCGGTTCCGCCCACACGTCGCTGACCCCGTTCTGGGCCGCGCGGCTGGGCCGGGACGAGCTGACCGGCTACCAGGCGTCGGCCCGGGGCGGCCTCGTGAAGGTCGCGCTCCGCGGTGACCGCACGCTGCTCGGCGGCTATGCGGTCACCACGATCGACGGCGAGCTCAAGGTGGCGCTGCCGGCGACATGAGGACAGGTGACGCCGCCGGCGACATGAGGCCAGGCCCGCAGCCCGGCCGCCCGGACGGTCCCGGAACGGCGCTCAGCCCGGCTCCCCGGGGAACCGGGCGCCGAGCCCGCTCAGCGCGACCCGCCCGGGACCCATTTCACGTCGCCGTCCGGGTTCGCCACCCGGGACAGGATGAAGAGCAGATCGGAGAGCCGGTTCAGGTACTTCGCGGGCAGCACCGAGGTCCGGTCCGGATCCGCCTCGATCAGCGCCCACGCCGACCGCTCGGCACGCCGCGCCACGGTCCGGGCGACGTGCAGGAGGGCCGCCCCCGGGGTGCCACCCGGCAGGATGAAACTGTCCAGCGCCCCGAGCCGCTCGTTGAACTCGTCGCACCAGCCTTCGAGGCGGGTCACGTACTCCTCGGTGATCCGCAACGGCGGGTACGGCGGATTCTCGTCGAGCGGGTTCCCGAGATCCGCCCCGAGGTCGAAGAGATCGTTCTGGATGCGGCCCAGCACCGTCCGTACGTCATCGGGAAGTGAACCGAGAGCAAGAGCGGCGCCCAATGCCGCGTTGCATTCGTCCGCGTCGGCGTAGGCCGCGATGCGTGGATCGGTCTTCGCCGCCACCTCGTTGTTGACCAGACGGGTCTGCCCGGCGTCGCCGGTACGGGTGTAGATACGGGTGAGATGCACAGCCATGAGCCCACCCTACGGAGTGCCGCTGGGCCCGGGACCATACGATGGCCCGCGTGGATGTGATCAGGGTCAAGGGCGGGGCTCCGCTCACCGGTGACGTCACTGTCGGTGGCGCGAAGAACTCGGCACTCAAGCTGATGGCGGTCGCGCTGCTGGCCGAGGGCCGCAGTGTGGTCTCCAACGTCCCGCGGATCACCGACATCGCGATCATGGCCGAGGTGCTGCGCAGGCTCGGCTGCGACGTCGTCCTCGACGGGACCGAGGCGATCATCGACGTGCCGCTCGAGCCGGGCGCCGAGGCGGATTACGACCTGGTCCGCCGCCTGCGCGCGTCGATCTGCGTGCTCGGTCCGCTGCTGGCCCGCCGTGGTTACGTGCGGGTGGCGCTCCCGGGCGGCGACATGATCGGCTCCCGCGGTCTGGACATGCACGTCTCCGGCCTGGCCCGGATGGGCGCGGAGATCTCCAACGAGCACGGCTTCGTGATCGCGTCGGCGCCGGCCGGCCTGCGTGGCTCCAAGATCTGGCTGGACTTCCCGAGCGTCGGCGCCACCGAGAACCTGCTGATGGCGGCGGTCCTGGCGAAGGGCGTCACGGAGATCGACAACGCCGCCCGCGAGCCGGAGATCGTGGACATCTGCGAGATGCTCACCGCGATGGGCGCGCGGATCGAGGGCGCCGGCACGTCGACGCTGATCATCGAGGGGGTGGACGGGCCGCTCAAGCCGGTCCGGCACACCACGGTCGGCGACCGGATCGTCGGCGGCACCTGGGCCTACGGCGCGGCGATGACCCGTGGCGACGTCACGATCCATGGCGTACGCCCGGAGTTCCTGGACATCGCGCTGGACAAGCTCGTGTCCGCCGGGGCGACGGTCGATCCGGGCGACAACAAGTTCCGGGTCCGGATGGCCGAGCGGCCGAAGCACGTCGACATCGTCACGCTGCCCTATCCGGGTTTCGCCACCGACCTGCTGCCGATGGCGATCGGGCTGGCCGCGGTCGCCGAGGGCGCGTCGCTGATCACCGAGAACATCTTCGACGGCCGGTTCATGTTCGTGAACGAGATGGTCCGGCTGGGCGCGGACATCCGCACCGACGGGCACCACGCGGTCGTCAACGGCCGTGAGCGGCTCTCCGGCGCGCCGGTGCGGGCGACCGACATCCGGGCAGGCGCCGGGCTGGTCATCGCGGGCCTGTGCGCGGACGGGGTGACCGAGGTGGGCGAGGTGCACCACATCGACCGGGGCTATCCGGACTTCGTGGCCGACCTGGCGCGGCTCGGGGTCGAGGTGGAGCGCACGGACGTGCCCGAGCCGACCTTCGACTTCTGACCGGAGGATCTAGGGGGAGCCGACCAGGCGCCGCGCCTCCTCCACCTCCTCGGCGAAGACCAGTACGCAGACCCGGCCGTCCCGCCGGGTCGCCTGGGTGGACCGGATGCCCGCGTCCGAGAGCAACCGCCGGATCTCGTCGGCGACCTCGGGCTCGCCGGTGACCGCGGCCGGTGACAGCAGGCCGTAGTCCTCCGGTTCGCCTCGCTCCCCGAAGATCGCGAGGCCGTCCGCGTAACCATCGGTGGGACCGGTGGGTTGCAGGCCCATGCGCCAGAAGACGGCGCCGAGAAAGCCGACCAGACCGACGGCGATCAACGGTCCGATGAGGTACCAGCCGTCGCTCGTGGCCATGCGCACAGTGTGGCATCGTGCTGAGCGGTTTTTTGCCGATTTGCCCCGAACGGGAACACCGGCGCCCGGTCCCGGGGGCCTAAGTTTCCGTTAAGTAACCCCGCTACACTGTGGCCCCATCTGACAAAGGAGTGAGCATGGCGGGTCGTCTCGCGGTCATCGGGTCCGGGCTGATGGGCTCCGGCATCGCACAGGTCTCGGCGCAGGCCGGCTGGCAGGTCACCATGCGGGACGTCGACGACGCCTCGCTCAAGCGCGGTCTCGGCGCGATCCGTGACTCGCTGACCCGCTTCGCGGCCAAGGGCAAGATCGCCGAGGAGGACGTCGAGGCCACCCTGCAGCGGATCACCCCGACCACCGACCTGGACGCGATCGCCGAGGCGGATGTCGTCGTCGAGGCGATCTTCGAGAAGGTCGAGGCGAAGCACGATGTCTTCAAGCAGCTCGACAAGATCTGCAAGGCGGGCGCGATCCTCGGCACGAACACCTCGGCCATCCCGATCACCCAGATCGCCGCGATCACCTCGCGGCCGGAGTCCGTGGTCGGCATCCACTTCTTCTCGCCGGTCCCGATGATGAAGCTGGTCGAGCTGGTCCGCGGCTACCAGACGTCGGACGAGACGGTCGCCGCCGCCCGCAACTTCGCCGAGGAGGTGGGCAAGACCTGCGTCGAGGTCAAGCGCGACGTCGCGGGCTTCGTCTCCAACCGGCTCTTCTCCGCGCTGCTCGTCGAGGCGATCAAGCTGGTCGAGTCCGGCGTCGTCTCCGCGGCCGACCTGGACACGGTCATGAAGCTCGGCTTCGGCCACGCCATGGGCCCGCTTGCCACCGTCGACCTGACCGGCCTCGACGTCATGCTCAACGCCGCCGGCAACATCTACCGCGACACCCAGGACGAGAAGTTCTTCCCGCCGGAGCTCCTGCAGCGCATGGTCACCGCCGGCGACCTCGGCCGCAAGACCGGCAAGGGCTTCTACAGCTACTGACCACCCCAACCCCACTTACGCGTACGCCGTAACCCCGCCCCGTGAGGTGGGCGCGGCCTGGCGTCGGGCGTGCGGTCGGGCGCAAGCTCGTCGGCTGGTCCTCACCGTTGTTCTGGGGGCCGGATAACAAC
>KL571215.1:891-2550 GCA_000715855.1 Actinoplanes liguriensis | reverse complement strand
GGCGTCGGGCGTGCGGTCGGGCGCAAGCTCGCCGGCTGGCGCTCACCGTTGTTCTGGGGGCCCGATAACAACGGTGAGGGCCAGCCCGGGAGGGCGGGGCGCGGGGCGGGCTGGACCACGGCGGAGGTCACGGGGGAGTGCCACGGGACCGGGCTCACGGCGTACCCGCAAATGGGGTTAGTGGGTGGCGAAGGAGACGGACAGGAAGGTGGCCGCGACCATCCCGCCGAGCAGCGTCAGACCGATCCCGCCGATGTCCAGGCGCGCGTGCAGACGCCGATGCGCGAGGAACGCCGCGGCCGGCACCCCCGCGGACGGCGCGACGGCGAACGCCAGCCAGCCGGCCCCGCGGATCAGCAGCCCCCCGAAGACCGCCGTGTGACCGAAAGTGACCATCCCCGCCGCGACCAGCCCGGCGAGTGTCGCCGCCACCGCCCCGATCACCGGGAGCAGCGCGAGCGCCCACCGCGGCAACGGCCGGCGACCGCCGGGCCGGACCTGGTCGTCGATCCGGTCGGCGGCCCGGGCCAGCAGGGCGCGCGGCGACTGACGCCCGTGCCCGGTGATGACGGCGTCCGCGGAGAGGTCGGACGACGGCCGGCGTTGCAGGGCGACCCGCGGCAACGCCTCGACCGGCGCCGGGTCGGGCACCTCGCCCAGCGCCCGGACCCGCAGGCCGCGGGCCCGGCGCAGCTGGTTCCAGAGCCGCGCCGCTTCCCGGTCCACGTCGAGGACCTGCGCGGCGGCGGCGCCGGCCCACCGGTCCGCGGCCAGCGCGTCGTTCTCCGCGCGGGCCAGCTCCCCGGCGGCCCGGGCGGCGTTGTCCTGGTAGGCCTGTTCCGCGTCGTCCAGCTCGACGTCGCGCCGCCGGGTCACCTCGGCCAGGGCGCTCACCATCAACTGGTAGTCGCGGGAGGGCGGCTGCCGGTCACGTGTGGTCACTGTTCACCTCGTACGGGATGATGACTTCGGGTGTGCGGTGGACCGAGCGGTCGAAGAACAACGCTCGCCGGGGCCGCGGATACCAGACCGGGCCCCCGGGTTGTGGGTAGAGCGGGGCCAGGTCGGCCCCCTGCACGTCGAGCGCCACCCAGGCGCCGATCGTGTCGAACCGCGCGCCGATCCCGCCGAGGTCGTCGCGGAGCCGGGGCACCGAGCGCCACCAGCCGAGCACGTGGGTCCGCTGTTCCGGGCCCTCGGCCAGCAGTCTCCTCAGTCCCGGGTCGCGGGCCGCGTCCAGCGCGTAGCCGACGACGTAGTGCGGGACGCCGGGGGAGCTGAGCGCGAAGTGGACGTCGCCGACGTCGTACCAGTCCGCGGACGGCAACTCCGCGAGGAGCCGGGCCGCGGCCGGTCCCGCCGAGGGATCCAGGCACATCACGCTGAAATGCGCCGGTCCCTGCGCGGCGAGGCTCAATGCGGCGGCCGCGAGGACATCACAGGCTTCCCCGGTACGTGTTCCGAGCACCGCGAGATTGCGTCCGGGCATCCGGCCGAGCCGCAGCCGGGCCGGCTGGGCGGCGACGTCGATGCGCTCGCCGAGAACCGCGCCGGGTGACGACCCGACCGGCTCGGTGGAGGACGGCACCCGCCCGGACGGCCGCAGCGACTCCGGCAGCCGGGGCACCGCGTCGCCGTCGAAGAGCCGGGGCGGCTCCC
>KL571215.1:0-701 GCA_000715855.1 Actinoplanes liguriensis | reverse complement strand
GATGTGTATAAGAGACAGCGCCAGAGGCTGCGGTCGCCGGCGTCCGGCAGGCGCACGATCCGGTTCGCCCCGGACATCCCGGATTCGGTGTTCACCACCGCGTGGAAGCGCGGGATGACCGCGGCGGCCAGGTTGTCGTCGGCGAGGATCCGGCGCGCCTTGGGCAGCGCGATCCGGAGCGTGAACTGGGCGATCAGCCCGGCCCGCCCCCACAGCGCCTGAATGCCGGCCACGTCCTGGGAGGCGAGGATCAGGTGGATGCCCTGCGAGCGTCCGCGCCGGGCGAGGTCCTCGAGCAGTGTGACGGCCTCGTCGGCGACCGCGTCCCGGCCGTCCAGCAGCACCTGGAACTCGTCGATCACCGCGACGATCCGCGGCCAGTGCCCGCCCGGGTCCTCGGCGCGCAGCTCGGCGAGCTTGCCGGCGTCGTAGCGCTTCGCCGCCTGCGCCCGTAGTCGCAGCTCCTCGCCGAGGTGCCGGAGCATGGCCAGGCCGAACTCCCGGTCGCCGTTGACGTTGATGCCGGCCAGTCGCACCTGCGGGAGCCAGCCGGGGTCGCGCGGGCCGGGGACGTACCGGGCGAAGGACACGCCCTCCTTGAAGTCGAGCAGGTAGAACGCCAGCTCCTCGGGGCCGTACCGGGTGGCCAGCGACCCGAGCCAGGTGTAGATCAGGTTGGTCTTGCCCTGTCTCTTATACAC
>KL571214.1:71743-71969 GCA_000715855.1 Actinoplanes liguriensis | reverse complement strand
CTCTCCGCCGCGACCGGCTGGCCGGTGCTGGTCGAGAACGACGCGACCGCCGCCGCCGTCGGGGAGTACTGGGTCGCCCGCGTCGGACCCGACCAGGCGTTCGCCGCGCTCTACATGGGCGGCGGGCTCGGCGCCGGCATCGTGGTCGAGGGTCGCGCCATGCGCGGCAGCCACGCCAGCGCCGGCGAGTTCGGCCACCTTCTGTCTCTTATACGCATCTCTGAGC
>KL571214.1:70785-71509 GCA_000715855.1 Actinoplanes liguriensis | reverse complement strand
CAGCGTCACCTCCGACTTCGGCGCCGTCGCCCGCGCCGCCCGGGCCGGCGCCCCGCACTGCCGCGCCCTGCTGGAGTCGTCCGCCCGCTACGTGGCCGCCGCCGCCGAATCGGTGGTGAACCTGCTCGACATCGACCTGGTGGTGCTCACCGGGCCGGGCTTCGCGGCCGCATCCGCGATCTACGGCCCGGCGATCATGCGGCGCCTCTCCCCCGCCGACACCCGCACCTGGCACCGCAACGTCACCGTCACCGTCTCCCTGGCCGCCGCCACCGCCTCAGCCACCGGCGCCGCTGCCCTGGTCCTGCAATCCCATCTGCGCGCCTGACCGGGCCCTCGGCACCTCGCAGCGCACCCGGTCACGGGCCTGGGTCAGCGCCCGCCGGGCCAGGGTCCGGAAAGCCGGCCGCCCACGGCCGTCGACCGCGGCCGCGCACTCGGCCGCCGCGGTGATCACCGAATCCGAGAGCGGCTTGCCGACCACCTCACCCTCGGCCGCCCGGGCCCGCACCGGACAGGGACCGGCGTTCACCAGCCCGATCGCCGCCGCACTGACCAGGCCGTCGACCACCGTCACCGCGGCCAGGGCCGCCGCCTGCGGGTAGATCGAGGTGCGCCGGTCCTCGGCATAGCCGACACCGCTGCCGGCCGGCAGCACCGGCAGACACGCCTCGATCAGCAGCTCCTCCGGCCGGCGCACCGTGCTGAACGGCCCGGTGTAGAA
>KL571214.1:67519-70573 GCA_000715855.1 Actinoplanes liguriensis | reverse complement strand
GCCCGCCCGGCCAGGACCAGCCGCGCGCCGAGCGTCACCGCGACAACCGGCCACTCCGCGGCCGGATTCGCGTGGGCGAGGCTGCCGAGCATGGTGCCGCGAGCCCGGACCGGCGGATGCCCGATGTGCCGGACGACCAGCCGCATCAGGTCCCCCAGCGGGCCGGCGACCCGATCCGACTCGAACGCGGCGTGCCTGACCAGCGGCCCGACCCGCAGAACGCCATCGGCCTCGGCCAGCGTGTCCAGCCCCGGGACCCCGTTGATGTCCACCACCCGAGTCGGCGGGGCGGCAGGGCCGGCCGCGGACGTACCGGTGGCGAGCGTCGGCTCGACCAGCAGGCTCTGACCGCCGGCCAGCACCGCGGTGCGGCCGTCCGCCAGCGCGTCCAACACGTCGTCGACACCGACGGCGGCGATGTACTCGAAAGTTCCGGGCATGCGCGGTCCTCCACCTGATCAGCCCATGACGCACTCACGACCGGACGGCTTCTCGGTTGAACCGGCAGGTGACCACATTGTCGTTCGCCGATCGATGATCGGCCACTCCTGAGCCCCCTTCGGGTGACCTCACCGTCGGCTCCCGTCATCGCATCCGGTGACGATCAGCAAAACCAGCCGGTACCGGTGGCCCACCCCGGCAGTCTGGGCAGGTGACGACCTCGCGGACCTCCGGTGCGGCAACCATGGCGATCATCACCACCCTGACCTGCGGCGTGACGGCGGCGCACGCCGACCATCGGCCACGCCCGGCAAGGCTGACCGGGCCGCAGCGGTCGATGCTGGTGGAGGCCACGCAACGGTTCCGGGACGTGCGCCAGGCGATCGCCGCCGGCTACGTGCCCACCCACGACTGCGTGCCCGGCATGGGGCTGCACTACAGCAACCCGGCATTCTCCGAGGACCTACGGGTCGACCCGCTGCGCCCCGAGAACCTGCTCTACGTCGCCGGGCCGCACCACATGCTCCGGCTCGCCGGCGTGGAGTACTTCCAGCCCGACGCCGACGGCAATCCGCGCACCGACCGGGACCGCCCGACCCTGCTGGGCCACCCGTTCGACGGACCGATGGCCGGGCACCCGGTAGCGCCCGGGCACCCGCCCATGCCGGTCCACTACGACCTGCACGTCTGGCTCTACCAGCACAATCCGGCCGGCGAGCTGGCCACCGAGAACCCCGACGTCACCTGCCGCTAGCGCCGACCTTCTCAGCGCCCGCAGCCCGAGGTTCTCAGGACCCTCGGCCCGCCTCTCAGCGCCTGCGGCCCGCCTCTCAGCGCCCGCGGCCCGTCTTCTCCTGCAGGTCGTCGATCCTCTGGGACGCCTCCGCCTTGGTCAGCCCGTCCGGCACGTCCTCGTGCGCCTCGGTGGCCAGGGTGTGCAGGTAGGACTCCTGCGCTCCGGTCGCCGGCTCGTCCCCGGTCGTCCAGTCCTCCGGATCCTTCACCCGGTTACCGTCCTCGGTGACACTCTTCGGGTCCGCCATGTCGCATCCTCCTGATCCAGCTCTTCGAACGCCCGTGCTAGTACCCACCACGCCACCCGCCATGCCCCATATCCCCCGGAAGATGCCGCACCCCTGCTCGCCGGCCGCCGCGCTTCTCACCTCCGGGCGCCACGCTTCTGACCTCCGGGCGCCACGCTTCTGACCTCCGGGCGCCACGCCTAGCATCAGGCGATGATCGCCGACGAGCAGCTCGCCGCGTTGCTGCGGGCCGCAGCCGCCCAGCCCACCTCCGGCAGCAGCGACGTGGCGACACTGCGCGCGGCGGGCCGGGCGCGCGCCGCGACCCGTCCACCCGGCCCGGCGATGTCCACGACGGACACCACGCTGGCAGGCGTGCCGGTGCGGGTGTATCAGCCGGGCACGTCCACCGTGATCGTCTACCTGCACGGCGGAGGCTTCGTCCTGGGCGATCTCGAAACCCACGATCCGCAGGTACGCCGTCTCGCCGCCGCCACGTCGGCCACCGTCGTCGCGGTCGACTACCGCCGAGCACCGGAACACCCCTGGCCGGCAGCCGTCGATGACGCCACCGCCGTCGTCACACACCTGGCCGCCGACGACACCCACACCACGATGACCGCCGCCTCACACCTGGCCGCCGTCTCACACCTGGCCGCCGACGGCGCCCGTGTCGCGGTGGCCGGCGACTCGGCGGGTGGCCTGATCGCGATCCTGACCGCGTTGCGCCTGCGCGACGAGGTTCCGCTGCTCGCCCAGCTCCTGGTCTGCCCGAACGCGGACCCCACCCTCAGCTCGCCGAGCGTGACCGAGAAGGGCCAGGACTGGCTGCTCGACGCCGGCACCCTGCGGGACTGGATCGCGATGTGGCTGCCGGACCCCGCCCTGCTCGGCTCGCCGTCGGTCGACCCGCTCGCCGCGGACCTGCGCGGGATGCCTCCGGCCCTGGTCGTGACCTCGGAGCACGACCCGCTGCGCGACGAGGGCGACGCCTACGCCGCCCGGCTGCGGGCAGCCGGGGTCCCGGTCATCCACCGTTGTGAGCCGGGCCTGATCCACAACTTCCCCAGCCTGCGCCAGGTGTCACCGGCCTGCGCCGACGCCGAGGACCGCTTCCTGCACGACGCCGCAGACCTGTTGCGGACAAGCACCGCACGCTTCTCGCCCCAGCGCTCAACCGCGGAGGAGGAAGCGGCGCAGAACTGACCCAGAGATAGTCCACCGGCAATGCCAGGCCGCTGGAGCCTCCAGCCACGGCCGGCGAGGTGGCGCCGGCCTCACCGAACGCGTTGCGCGCTAGGACCGCGGCGGCGGGGGCGGCCGGCCCAGCGGGGCGGCCATGCCGGCGGGCAGGCCATCCCGCAGCAGCGCGGTGTTGGCCGGGTACTCCTCGATCAGGCTGCCCGGCCGGTGACCCGTCGGCCACCGGGCCTCGTCGGTGACCGCGATGCCCAGATAGGCCAGCCCGTGACCCGGCTCCCAGGTCGGGTCGAGCGCGTGACCGTCCGCGGTGACACACCAGGCGTGCGGGAAACTCCAGATCGTCGCGGAGATCAGGGTCGCGGCCATGCCCTCGGCATAGAGCAGGCCG
>KL571214.1:64225-67293 GCA_000715855.1 Actinoplanes liguriensis | reverse complement strand
GTGTATAAGAGACAGGGCGTGAACAGGCGGCCCTCCGCCAGCAGCAGGTGGGCGGAGCTCGGGTGGGCCCAGCCGGCCGGCCCACCCTCGGTCCGGTCGAGGTGCCGGGCCAGCGCACGCACATAGTCGACGAGCGCGGACTCCGCCTCCGCTCGCCGCATGCCGCCCCGCGTGCGCGGCGCCGCGATCACTCGGCGACCAGCTCGGCCCGCGACGCCTGGACCCGGGAACCGTTCTGCAGCACGACGTCGAGCACGTCGCCGCCGGTCACAGCCCTCCTGGTCGCGTGAACCGGCAGGCCGGCCAGGGCCTGAACCTCGTCGGGCCGGGCCGGCAACGGCCGGAACACGTAAGCGATCTCTCGCGTCGTCCGCACGCCGAGCTCCCCTTCAGCACGTCCGGGCTGCCACCCAGCCCGCACCAAGATTCGTACACTAGTACGAAGATCGGGGAGAGACCACGGTCGTCTCGGATGAGTTCGAGCACCAGGGTGAGCGCCCCGGCCCGGGGTACCGCGTTCAGATCACGCAGTCCCGCGCGCGGGCGACGAACAAGCCGTCGTTCAGGTAGGCCAGGTAGGCGTCGATGCCCGGGGCGTCGAGCGTTGCCTGGGCGGCCGCCTGCACGTACGGGCCGGCCGTCGTCAGGGTGCGCGCGATGGCGATCCGCAGGTCGGTCTTCCAGGCGTTCTGCACACTACCCTTGAGGAACGCCCGCAGCTGGTCCGGCGTGCCGTTCAGCTGCGTCTGCAGCGCGCCGCGCAGAACGGGCAGCGGATTCGCGTTCGCCACGGTCAGGATCTGGGCGGCCAGCACCCGTACCTCCGTGTCGGTGGCGGTGTCCAGGTCGATGGTGATCAGCGTGCGGACATCCTTGTACACGACGACCGCCGGGCAGGTCACCGCCGTGGTCAGGCTCAGCGGCCCGGCCTGGGCCATCGCCGGCGCCGGGATCAGCAGGGCGGCCAGGGCCAGCGCGACGCCGGCCGGAATCTTGTGTCGCATGTGGATTTGTCTCCCCGTTCAGGCATCCGTTCGCGGCGGAGCCTAGGGAGCCGTCGTGATCCACATAGTTCGATCGTCGCCGGTTGGCACGATTCAGTGAGTCCACCGCACGGCCCCCGTCCTCCCGGATCAGCGCTCGACGGTGTGCCGCAGCAGCGTGGTGATCTCGTCGTCGTCGAGCAGCGAGCCGTCGGGCAGCCGCTGGATGCCCACCGAGGTGCCGGCCTGCACGGGGAGTTTCGCCGCCCAGTCACGCCACAGCGGCAGGAGCTCGGCGAGCTTGTCGATGGCGAACCAGAGCCCGCCGCCGTAGACGGCCGGGATCGGGAAGACGCCGAACTCGACCGCGGTGACCACGCCGACGTTGCCTTTCGAGCCGCGCAGGGCGAAGAACAGGTCGGGGTTCTCGGTCGCGGTCGCCGTGCGCCGCTCGCCGTCGCCGGTGACGACCTCGATCGAGGTGATGTGGTTGGAGGCGAAGCCGTGCGACCGGGCCAGCACCGGGCTGTGACCGCCGCCGAGCAGGTAGCCGACCACGCCGACGTTCGGGGACGACCCGTTCATCCCGGCCAGCCCGTGTTCGCCGAGCGGCTCCATGAGCTGACCCCATCGCGGGGACCCGGTGACGCGTACCGACGCGTTCGGCGCGTCGATGGTCCACGACGTCATCCGATCCAAGGTCAACATCAACTGCCCTTTCCCGGTACGCGGTACCAGGTGCCCACCGCCGCGGGTCGCCACCGCGAGCCCGTTGTCCGCGGCGAAGCGGACGGCGGCCTGCACGTCGGCGACGGTGGCCGCGCCGACCACGATCGCCGGGGTGAGCGGCGTGTTCAGGTTGAACGTGGCGCATTCGGTGTCGTAACCGGGATCGCCGGGCAGGAAGATCGGGCCGGTCAGCCGGGTCTTCAGCGCGGCGACGTCGAGTTGTGCAGTCATGACTTCTTTCCGGTTTCGTTGCCTACGTGATGTGAATGACGCTAGGAATCACATGTGACACCGAAATGCCGTGGAAGTGACGGCGCATCTGAACGTCCCGCGCGAATGGCCGGGTAACTGACGTTCACACCGGTGGCGGGTTCATCGCAGTGGAAAAGTAGACGGATCCCTGTCCATTCAGGAATCGGCGCGCAATGCTGGCGAACATGTCAATCGAAGTAGTTCTCCTCACCGTGAAGGCAGGCGCGGAGGCGCAATTCCTCGAGGTTTTCCGCAACCAGGTCGTCGACCTCTTCCACCGCGGCGGCGCCGGCAACATCACGCTCTATCGCAGCCAGATGGCCCCGAACCAGTTCGTCAAGACGGGCGAGTGGAAGTCCCGCGAGGCACGGCTGACGGACTTCGTCGGATCACCGCTGTATCCGCAGTTCCTCGCGCTGATGGGCCCGTTCCTGGACGGGCCGCCCAGCCTCGACGACTACGACGTCGCCTACGCGGACTGAGCGTCGGGTGAGCCGGCCGCGGCACGCCGGGCCCGCGGCGTCCCCGGCACGATCGGGAACTGCCGATCCGATTCCCTGGCCCGCAGGAGGGCCCGGCTCAGAGCAGCGCGTCGACGACCTCGGCCGCGCGATCCTCGTGCCCGGCGTACGCGTCGGGCACCCCCGACCGCTGCACGGCCTGTGCCGCGTCGCCGAGGCTCTTGGTCTCCCAGTCCGCGACGCGCAGCAGCCGCTCGTAGAACGCGCCGGCGGCGTAACGCGGGTCCATGAGCTGCGCCACCGTGCCCCAGCCCTGACTCGGGCGCTGCTGGAAGACGCCGAGCGAGTCGAAGTTCTCGCCACTGCCCTCGTTCGGCTCGTCGAGGGAGGCCGGGACCTTCGGGTTGGCCAGGTTGCGCAGGCTGGACTCCTGCAGCCCGGTCATCATCGCCACCAGCATCGCCCGGCGCGGCAGCTTCCGCTCCCGGGCGATCCGCACGATGACCGCGGCGTTGTTCATCTGCGCCTGGCTGAGACCCGAGACGGGCTTGGGCGGGCGGGGCGTGGACGACGTGCTGATCTTCGCCCGGGGGGTCGGCGCCGACGTGACAACAGCCCGCTTCGGGACCTGTCTCTTATACAC
>KL571214.1:63733-63946 GCA_000715855.1 Actinoplanes liguriensis | reverse complement strand
CCGCCGGTGCCTGCGCCGAGGCCGGGACGACCAGTCCGTCTCGTACATGTTCGGGCGGTCCCCGAGCCACTGGTCCGGGCCCTCACCGGGCTGGAGATAAGCGACACGCGGCCGCGGAACCCTGTCGGTTGCCGTCGGCTGATCCAGGTGCGCGGGCGCCACGAGCGCGACCGTCCTTCCGTAACCTCTGCTTCCCCTACCGCCGGGTAGTAC
>KL571214.1:59345-63486 GCA_000715855.1 Actinoplanes liguriensis | reverse complement strand
CGCCGGGTAGTACGGCGGCAGGCGGCCGCCGGATCAATTCACAGGCCGGCCCACTACATCGACGTACGGAAATGCACGAGTCCTTGTCCGGCGACCAAGTCGGCACCTAGAGTAAGCGGGAATGCGCTTACCCGCTGGTAGCCCCCCTCGAAAAGGACCGGTTCCCCATGCGTCCGTTGCGCCGCATCCTGTCCCTGTCATTCGCCCTGTCACTGGCGTGCACGGCGATCATCGCCGCGCACCAGCCGGCCCCCGCCGCGGCCGCGACAGCCACCTACTACCTCGACGCGACCGGCGGCAACGACGCCAACGCCGGCACCAGCACCGCGGCGCCGTGGAAGTCGCTGGGCAAGCTCACCGTGACCACGTTCCACGCCGGTGACCAGATCCTGCTCAAGGCCGGGCAGGTCTGGACCGGTTACGTCTGGCCGAAGGGGTCGGGCACGGCCGGCAATCCGATCGTGCTCTCCTCCTACGGCGCCGGCGCCCGCCCGAGGATCAACGGCGCGGGCGCGGTCGGCTCGACCGTGAAACTGCACAACCAGCAGTACTGGGAGATCCGCAACCTGGAGGTCACCAACACCGCCCCGGCCACCGGCACGCCCGGCGCCAACCTGAAGGACCTGCGCGGCATCCACATCGACGGCGACAACGGCACGACCCTCAACCATCTGCACGTCGACAACGTCTACGTCCACGACGTGAGCGGCCAGGTGAACTGGATCGGCGGGGACACCACCGGCAACGCGCCCGGCGTCACCTTCCAGACCGGCTGGGACAACTCGAAGAAGACCGGCGGCATCGTCTTCGACACCACGGTCGCCGACATCGCCCAGCCCGGCACGGCGCCGACGATCCTCAACGACCTGCTCGTGCAGAACTCCACGATCTCCGACACCTCGTTCGCCGGCATCGTCGTCAAGCAGTACACCGGCGACGCGACCGGCGCCACCGCGACCGGCTGGGGAAACCGCACGTCCACGGGCGACACGAATTTCCACCCGCACACCGGCGTCGTGCTGAGGAACAACTACATTTCCCAGGCCAATACCGCGTACGGCTGCAACGGCGTCTACCTGACCGATGTCCGCGGCGCCACGGTCACCGGCAACACCGTCTACAAGGCCGGCACGTCAGCGATCGAGACGTACCTGTCCGACAACGTCACCATCGAGCGCAACGAGGTCTACCAGACCACGCAGAAAGCGGGCGGCGCCGACTCCAACGGCATCGACCCGGACAAGGGCACGACGAACGTCCTCGTGCAGTACAACTTCGTGCACCACAACGGCGACGGCATCCTGCTCTGCCAGTTCAGCTTCGGCAGCGTCGTCGTGCGCTACAACATTCTGAAGAGCAATTCGCGCTACCCGATCTACCTGCACTCGGACAAGGCCGCGACCGCCGCGATCTACAACAACACGATCTACAACGACGTCAGCGGCTATCTGACGTACGGCTACGGCACCTCGCTGACCTCGACGTACAGCATCCGCAACAACATCTACCAGTCGACCAAGGCGAATGCCGTGCTCACGACAAGCAGCACGATCACGTACGGGAACAACCTGTACGCGGGCACCCTGACCGTTCCGCCGAGCGACACCAGCCCGCGGACCGGCGACCCGAAGTTCGTGAACCCGGCGGTCTCCGGGCCGTACGGCACCGCGACGAGCGGGCCGCAACTCGCGACCGGGCTCGCCTACGCCCTCACGGCCGGGTCCCCCGCCATCGACACCGGCGTCGCCATCAGCGGCAACGGCGGGGCCGACTACGCGGGGCGCACCCTCTACAACGGAGCGCCCGACATCGGCGCCCTCGAATACGGCGCCTCCTGAGGCTCAGACCAGGCCTCGAACCCGCTGCTGGAACGAGTCCGAGTCGTTGAGCCGCGGGAACGGCTCGTCCGGCACCGGGTGGCCGAGGAAGTCGCAGAGCGGTTTCCAGCCGTCGCCGATCCGATATTCCAGGAGACGGGCGGCGGGAACCGCTTCGCGGACGGCCTCGTTGTGCCGATCGAAGACCCCGATGGCGTACGCCCGATCACCGAACCGCCCGTGGAACATGCCCTCGAAGTTGGTCGCCTCGGCCATCTCCCGGAACGCGGCCAGCCGCGGGGGCGTGGGCGCCTGCGCGGCCGCCCAGATGGTGCGCTCCGCGCTGGCATACCACTGCGCCGGATCCCGCACGGTCAGGATGACCTTGGCGGCCGGGTGCTGCTCGACGAGGTGCCGCCAGAAGTAGACGCCCGGCCAGTCGACGGTGGAACGGAACCCGGAGAACGCCTCGTCCAGGCAGGTCAGGTCGCCGCCGGCCGCCCGGGTGAACAGCCGGCAGCGCTCCTCGTCGGCCATCAGCGGCAGCATGTGCGCGCACGGCCCCGCACCGAGCCGCTCCAGGGCGGCCTTCAGGCTCAGCGTTCCGGTTCGTCCCAATCCTGCGCCGATGACATTCATGCACCCTTTCTACCCTGACCTTGTTGATCGAAAAGGTGAGAATTCAGCGCGTCATCGTCATCAGGCGCTCCAGGATCGCCGCACCGTCGACCCGCAGCCCGTCGTGCTGGTGGTCGGCGCTGACCCAGTGCCGCAGGTTGCCGATCTGACCGGCGGTGCGCAGCGACAGCTCGGCGGGCACATACATGTCCTCGGCGTAGACCGCGGCGGCCACCGGGACGTCGTTGGCCGCGAGCCGGTCCACGTCGTAGAGCGCCGGCCAGTCGGGCGTCTCGGCGAGGATCTCGGCGGCCCCGGCGAACGGGCGCAGCGCGGCGATCTCGCGGAACATCCAGGGGTACATCATCTCGCCGGTGAACAGCAGCGGGTCAGCGTCGGCGGCGAACTCCGGGAACTGCTTCAACGCCCGGTCGGCGGCCCACGCCGTGCCCTGGCCCTGACCGTAAGTGCACTCCTGCAGCGTGAAGAGCGGCACGTCGACGAAACCGGTGAGGCGCAGCAGCTCGTGCCGGAACGTGTCGGACAGCTCGGCGCCGTGCCACGCCTCGTCGAGGATCCAGTGCAGCTGGGCGAGCCCGGTGCTCGCGCCGAACAGGTTGCCGAGCAGCCGCAGCCGCCGCGCGGTCAGCCTGTCCCCGTCGGGCAGGCGCACGTCCTCGGCGTCGAGGTGGTCGGCGATGCGGCGGACCAGGGCCGCGTCACCGGGGAACTCGCGGTAGAGGTCGGCGTTGCGGGCGGCGACGGTCGGGTAGGTCAGCGCGTACACGTCGTCGGCGGTGATGTTGAGCCCCGGCAGCCCGCCGGTGATCCAGCAGTTCCGCAACGCTTCCGGCGCCGCGGACAGGTAGGTCAGGGTGATGAACCCGCCGTAGCTCTGGCCAAGTGTGTCCCACCGCGCGCCGCCCGCGATCCGCGCGCGAAGGATCTCGGCATCGGCCACGATGCTGTCGGCACGAAACCTCCGGATGTACGCCGCCAGCCGCGCATCCGGCATCCCGGCGACCGACCGGGCGGTCAGCGGCGTGCTGCGCCCGGTGCCACGCTGGTCGAGCAGCAGCACCCGGTGGGTCTTCAGCGCGTGGCCGAGCCAGCCGTCCGCGGTCAGGGGCCGGGGCGACTTGCCGCCCGGCCCGCCCTGCAGGAAGAGCAGCCAGGGCAGGTCGTCGCCGGCCCGATCGGGGGCGACCACCTCCCGGGCGAACAACTCGATGGTCCCGTCCTCCGGCCGCCGGTGGTCCAGCGGCACGGTCACGGTGTGGTCGGTGAATCGGAGCCCCGGGGTAGCGATCACCTCAGTAACGATAGTGACCGTGATGACGGTAATGCCCGTGGTGACGGTAGTGACCGTGATACGCCGGGCCGCCGTGGTAGCCCGGGTGGCCGCCGTGCCCGTACATCCCGCGGGGATAACCGCCCTGCCGGGCCAGCTTGTGGTTCACCTCGCGCAGCATGTGGTGCACGAGCGGGTTGCGGCTGTGGTGTGCCCGGCGCTCCAGTCTCGCAGCGACCATGCCGAGGACCGTTCGTTTGATGAAGCCCACCGCAACTCTCCCTACCTGGCGAAACGTTGCAGCCCACGGTAACCGCCCGGGTCCACACCACCACTCTCCCGGGACGGGCCGCACCGCCGGGCGCCGGCCCGCGCGGCTGGTTCTCACCGTGGTTGTTCGTGCCTCATAACCACG
>KL571214.1:54303-59147 GCA_000715855.1 Actinoplanes liguriensis | reverse complement strand
CCTCATAACCACGGTGAGAACCAGCCTGAAACCTGGCGGCGCGCGCCTGCGTCTCCCGGAGCGGCCTCGCGGGCGAGCGAAGCTCGCCGATGCGGTCCGCGGGCGGGCGGCGTCGCGACCGTTCCGGGTTGAGCACGACTGGCGGGCGGCGTCGCGACCGCTCCGGGCTGGGCATGACCGGCGGGCGGGTGGCGTCACTTGGGGGCTGGGCGGAGCCGGCCGAGGCGGCGTTCGGGGTTGGGGGCGGCTTCGGCCAGGGTCTTCGTGTATTCGTGCCGGGGGCGGAGAATGACGTCGTCGGCGGGGCCACGTTCGACGATCGAGCCCTTGTACATCACCAGGATCTCGTCGGAGAAGTGGCGGGCGGTCGCCAGGTCGTGCGTGATGTAGAGACGCCCAGGTCCTCCTCGCGCTGCAGCGTGGCGAGCAGGTTCAGGACGCCGAGACGGATCGACACGTCCAGCATCGAGACCGGCTCGTCGGCGATCAGGATGCCGGGCTCGGGGGCGAGGGCGCGGGCGATGGCGACGCGCTGGCGCTGGCCGCCGGAGAGCTCGTGCGGGCGACGGCGGGCGACGTTCTCCGCCGGGGTCAGCCGCACCCTTTCGAGCAGTTCCAGGACTCGTTTCCCGACGTCCGCGTCGCTCATCCTCGGATGGTGCAGCCGGATCGGGCGGGCCAGGTGGTGACCGATCGTGTGATAGGGATTGAGGGACGCGAAAGGATCCTGAAAGACCATTTGGACGGTACGGCGATAGGACGCCAGCCCGGCCCCGCGCCGCGCGACGGGCGCGCCGTCGAGCAGGATCTCGCCCCGGGTCGGCCGCTCCAGTTGGAGCAGCAGTTTGGCCACGGTGGACTTGCCGCTGCCGCTCTGGCCCACGAGCGCGATCGTCCGGCCGTGGTCGAGGGTGAAGCTGACGTCGTCGACGGCCCGCATCGTGCTGCTGTGCCAGCCGTCGCGCAGGCGGTAGTCCTTGCCCAGCCCGCGCACGTCCAGGGTCGTCACGACGCCTCCACTTCGACCGCGTCCAGGGCGAGGAGCCGGTCGTCCATCGCGCCGCGCACGAACGAGCCGCGGTCGCCGGTCAGGCTCGGGAAGGACGCCAGCAGCTGCTTGGTGTATTCGTGCTTCGGGCTGGTGTAGAGGTCGGCCGCGTCGCCCAGCTCGACGATCTCGCCGCTGCGCATCACCGCGATCCGGTCGCTGATCTCCAGCAGCAGCGGCAGGTCGTGGGTGATGAAGATGACCGCGAACCCGAGCTCGTCGCGCAGCCGCGTGATCTCCCGCAGGATCTCGCGCTGCACGACGACGTCGAGCGCGGTGGTCGGCTCGTCCATGATCATGACTTGCGGTTCCAGGGCCATCGCCATCGCGATCATGACGCGCTGGCGCATGCCGCCGGAGAGCTCGTGCGGGTAGGAGGTGAGCCGCTTCGGGTCGACGCCGACGCGTTCCAGCAGCTCGGCGCAGCGCGCGCGGCGCTCCTTCGTGGACATCTCGGGCCGGTGGGTGAGGAAGACGTCCTCGAACTGGTCGCGGATCGAGATGACCGGGTTCAGCGAGTTCATCGCGCCCTGGAAGACCATCGAGATCTTCTCCCAGCGGTTCGCCCGCAGGTCGTCCGCGTCGAGCACGTTCCAGTCGATGTCAAAACCCTCCCGGGAGTGGAACACCGCCCGTCCGGAAGTGATCATCGCCGGGGGTTTCAGGAGCCGAATTATCCCGTACGCCAGGGTGCTCTTGCCGCAGCCGCTCTCGCCCGCCAGGCCCAGCACCTCGCCGCGCTTGAGCTCGAGCGAGACGTTCTTGACGGCGTGCACGACCGGGTCGACCAGGTAGTCCACGCTGAAGTTCTCGATCGACAGGACGGTCACAGCGTGGCCTCCTTGGCTTTGTGGAGCTGCTCGCGCGACATCCGCCAGCTCTTGCGGTCGGCCCGGGTCTGGTGGCGCAGCTTCGGGTTGATGATCTCGTCGATCGAGAAGTTGATCAGGGACAGGGCGGCGCCGAACAGGGCCAGCATCAGGCCGGGCGGGACGAACCACCACCACGCGCCGAGCCGCAGGGCCAGGCCGTTCTGCGCGTAGTAGAGCATCGTGCCCCAGGTGAACGAGCCGCTCGCGCCCAGGCCCAGGTAGGAGAGGCCGGCCTCGCCGAGGATCGCGAAGATGACCGCGAACACCACCTGCGAGGCGAGCAGCGGGATCAGGTTCGGCAGGATCTCGACGGTCAGGATCCGCCAGCGTCTCTCCCCGGCGACCCGGGAGGCGAGCACGTAGTCGCGGCTGCGCAGGCTCAGCGTGTAGCCGCGCAGCACCCGGGCGGACCCGGCCCAGCTCGTGATCGCCAGGACGACCGAGACCAGCCAGATGCTCTTGTCCGGGACGTAACTGGAGATCACGATCACCAGCGGCAGGCCCGGGATGACCAGCATGACGTTGGTGAACAGGGAGAACAGCTCGTCGAGCCAGCCACCGGCGTACGCCCCGACGACGCCGAAGAACGCGGACAGCAGCAGCGTCAGCAGACCGACGATCGCCCCGACCAGCAGGGAGCCGCGGGTGCCGTGGGCGAGCTGGGCGAGGACGTCCTGGCCGGTCTGCGTGGTGCCGAGCCAGTGGTCGGCGCTCGGACCGGCGAGACCGATGTCGTTCACCAGCCTCGGATCCTGCGTGAGGAAGGGACCGATCAGGCCGAAGAGCAGGATCGCGCCGCCGATGAGCAGGCCGGCGAGCAGCTTCTTGTTGCGCGCCAAACGACGTACCTTGATCGGCTCTTCCGGATTTTGATTGATGGCCTGCTCGGACAGTTCCGTGGTCATGGTCATGGTCGCGGCCCTCTCAGGATCGGGCGCGGGTGCGCGGGTCGATGACCGAGTAGAGGAGGTCGACCAGCAGGTTCGCGGCGAGCACGGACAGCGTGATGACCAGGAAGATGCCCTGCATGAGGGCGTAGTCGTTGCCGCCGACCGACTGCAGAAGCGCGGAGCCGATGCCGGGGTAGGAGAAGACCGACTCGGTGACGATCGAGCCGGCGACGACGAAGCCGAGCGAGATCGCGAAGCCGGAGACCGACGGCAGGATCGCGTTGCGGGCCGCGTAGCGCCGCATGATCCGGCCCGGGCGCAGGCCCTTCGCCTCGGCGGTGACCATGTAGTCCTCGCTCAGCGTGGACACCATCATGTTGCGCATCCCGAGCATCCAGCCGCCGACGCTGGACAGCACGATGGTGATCGCCGGCAGCGCGCCGTAGTAGAGCACCGAGCCGAGGAACGCGCCGTTCCAGCCGGGCGTGACGTTGTAGACGTCGTAGCCGCCGTTGAGCGGGAACACCGGCCAGATGCTGCCGAACGCGAAGAGCAGGATCAGGGCCAGCCAGAAGTACGGGACGGACTGGAACATCGTGGTGACCGGGATCAGGGTGTCCAGCCAGGAGCCCCGTTTCCAGCCGGCGAGGGTGCCGAGACCCACGCCGGCCAGGAACGAGATGATCGTGGCGAGGCCGATGAGGCCGATCGTCCAGGGCAGGGTCTGCTCGATGATCGAGCCGACCGACGCGGGGTAGAACACCACCGAGGTGCCCAGGTCCCCGTGCAGAAGATTGCCCAGGTAGTGGACGTACTGCGACCACAGTGGCTCACCGGTGTTCGTGCCGAGCAGGGCCTCGACGGAGGCCCGCATCTCTGGGGTGACCGGCCCGTGCTGACCCAGCTTCGAGAGCAGGATCTCCACCGGGTCGCCGGGCATCAGGCGCGGGACGAAGAAGTTCACCGTCAGCGCCGCCCAGAGGGCGACCAGGTAGAACCCCAGCTTACGGAGCAGGTAGCGCACGGCCGGTCCTCGCCTTACTTCGCCGGCTTGATGGTGCTGAGCACGATGCCGTTGTCCCAGTTCTTCCAGGTCGCCGGCAGGGCGTACTTGTTCTCGTTGCTCGGCCAGCCGGTGGCGTTGGCGGTGCTGAACTCGGTGAGCAGCGAGTTGACGTAGATCGGGATGTACGGCATGTCCTTGACGATCTCCTGCTGGATGATCGCGTACTGCTGCTTCTGGGCCGCCTCGTCGTTGGTCGCCGCCGCGGCCGCGACCGCCGCGTCCACCTTGTCGTTCTTGTAGCGCCCGTAGTTGCCGCTGAGCCCGGCCGGGGAGCCGACCTTCGCGCTGGTGGTCGAGGAGTACTTCAGGTAGATGAAGTACGGGTTCGTCGACGCGCCCAGGCCGATCGAGTCCAGCGACAGCTGGAACTTGCCCTGCACCTCGTTGTTGTTCCACTCCTGCCAGGCCACCTGGGTCGGCTTGAGCTCGACGCCGATCTCCTTGAACTCCTGGGTCATCGCGTCGTTCAGGGAGATGTAGTCGCTCCAGCCGGTGACCGTCTGGATGGTCAGCGACAACTTCTCGCCGCCCTTGGCCCGGATGCCGTCACTGCCCTTGGCCCAGCCGGCCGCGTCCAGGATCTGGTTGGCCTTGGCGACGTCCGCGGTGCCCGGGACCGTGAGGTTGGCCTGGTCGGCGATCCACGCCTTGTCCCGCTCGGGCAGCAGCATGGTCGGGGACGCGGTCTCCGCGAAGCCACCGCCGGCGAGCTTGTTCAGCTGGTCACGGTTGAGCGCGTAATACAGGGCCTGCCGCACGGCCGGGTCGGTCTGCGGGCCCTTGCAGCCCAGCTCGGCGGTCGAGCAGGTGAAGATCGACGTGGTCAGGGCGGGCGTGTTGACGTACGTCAAATTCTTCTGGTTCTTCAGCAGTTGATCCAGGCCGGGCAGGAAGCTGCTCATCCAGTCGACCTGACCGCCGGTCAGCGCGGCGGTCGCGGCATCCGCGGTGGCCAGCGCGATGTAGCG
>KL571214.1:53551-54112 GCA_000715855.1 Actinoplanes liguriensis | reverse complement strand
ATCCGCGGTGGCCAGCGCGATGTAGCGGACGTTCTGGATCTGCGGCTTTCCGGCCTGCCAGTAGTTCGGATTCTTCTCCATCACGTAGCTCTGGGCGGAGAAGGACTTCAGCTTGTACGGGCCGGTGCCGACCGGGTTCGGGTTGATCGACTTGGTCGGGTCGTCGATCTTCTCCCACACGTGCTGCGGGACGATCGGGGTGTTGCCGATGATCTGGGCCTCGTCGGTGAACGACGGCTTCTCGAACGTGAGCACCGCGGTCTTGTCGTCCTTGGCGACGGACGAGACGAGCTTGAGGCCGGTCGCGTTGATCACCGGCGTGCGGCGGGCCAGGTCGAACGTGTACGCCACGTCCTTCGCGCTGAACGGCTGGCCGTCGGACCACTTCACCCCGTCACGGGTGGTGATCGTCAGGACCTTGCCGGTGGTGTCCCAGGAGTACGCGGTGGCCAGCATCGGCTGCGGGTCCGCGTCGGAGGCGAAGTTGTACCAGTAGAGCGACTCGTAGATGAGACCCTCGGTGGGCTGCAGGAAGTTCGGCAGGAACGGGTTCCACTGCTC
>KL571214.1:51168-53326 GCA_000715855.1 Actinoplanes liguriensis | reverse complement strand
GCCAGGGCCAGCGTCGCGGCAGCGGCCACCGCGGCTCTCGTCAACTTGAACATGCGAATACCTCGATCTTGAACGCCGGGGTAACCCGCGCATGCCCAGCCCAAGCGCGAGGTTCACCTATTGACGGGGCCATTATTAAGTGGCTTAAGTTTGCAATGTCAAGAGCACGTGTCGGGTCGTCGCTCGGTGCGTCATTTCCCGGCACGTGACGAAACACGGAGGCCCCGGATGGACCGTTCATCGACGAAGATCACTGTCGTTTGCACCGGCGACAGCGTTACCGACTGCGGGCGGCGCGACGATCCGGACGGACTCGGGAACGGGTACGTGCGGCGGATCGCGACCTCGCCCGCACTCGCCGGCGCGCGGGTCGTCAACACCGGCGTCGGCGGGAACCTCTCCTCCGACCTGGTCAAACGCTGGGAGGAGGACGTGGTGGCGCACGCGCCCGCGGTGGTGTCGGTGCTGATCGGCATCAACGACGTGTGGCGGCGCTACGACGGGGCCGGGATCGTCACCAGCGCCGCCGCGTTCGAGGAGAACCTGCGCGGGGTGCTGACACCGACAGCGGCGCGGCTGGTGCTGATCGAGCCGTTCGTGCTGCCGGTCACCGAGGAGCAGGAACGGTGGGAGGCCGAGGACCTCGGAGCTAAACGGACAGTAGTGCGGAAGTTGGCGGCCGCGCTCGGTGCGGTGTTCGTTCCGGCCCAGGAATTGTTGTCCGCGGTGGCCCGCTCGGAAGGGGCGGCGACCCTGGCCGCGGACGGGGTGCATCCGACGGACCGGGGGCACGAGGTGCTGGCTTCTGCCTGGTTGGAGGCTTGGAGCGTCTGACCTTCCTTTCGCTCGCCTTTCCGTCGGCTGTGGAGGATCTTTGCTCGGGAGCGCTTCCACGGGCGGGGGTTATGGGGGATTTGTCAAGAGCGTCGGCGGGTGCACAAGACGGCCCCCGGTGACTACTCTCCGTTTGAACTCATCATCCTCGATACTCGTATCTCAGGGCACCAAACCCGGGGGACGGGAAGAGGAAGACCTGATGAGCGATCGTCCACGAATCGATCTCGACATTCTCCGAACGATCACGGATCGGCTACGCCGAGTGAACGAGGCGGCACGCCGTGTCGCCGGGCCGGAGCGGATGCTGCCGGCGGTCACCAGCGGTGAGCCTTCCGCCCCGCTCGCCCGCCGGGTCCGGCGCGCCCGATGAACCGGCCCCACGATCTCGCCCGCCTCCGTCGGCTCGCGAGCATCCGGCTGCACGGCAAACCCGGCCTCCGTCGGCCGGCGCGCAACCAGCCCCGCTATCAGCATGCCCGCCACCAGCCCCGGAAGACACGATGACTCTCTACTTCGACCTGCCGCGCACCACGCCGGTCTCCGCCGACCCGTCACCCTGGCGGGACTACGAACCCTCACCCCGGCTGGTCCACGCGGCCGTCGGCAGCGGACTGCTGTCCATCCTGGTCCTCGCCGCCGGCGTGTGGTCGCTGATCCTGCGGGACCCCGGCGCGGCGCTCGCCTGCGGTGTAGCCGTGCTCATCCTCGGACACCTCTTCGGCCTGCTGCTCAACCTCTGGGTCCACCCGCACAACACCGGCGACCGGATGCGCATCGCCGGCATCGACGACGGAAGCCCGGGGTTGACGTTCAGGTATTCCGGGCGGCTCTACTACTGGTACGCCGGATTCCTCACCCTGCTGACCCTTGCCCAGGTTGCCCTGATCGTCAGCGCGCCGCTGCTCGCGGCGGGATCACTGGTCACCGGGGCGGCCCTGTTCGTGCTGCTCCGGCACGCCCCGGGACGCCTGGCCCTGACACCGGACGGGATCTATCACCACGGAGTCTGGACCCAGCAGTTCATTCCGTGGGACGCCGTCACCTCGATCGCAGCCGGAGAACACGCCCACATCCCGATCATCGGGGTGCCGGCGGTGCCGTCGCCCGAGACACGAACCCGGACCCTCTTCCGGGCGCCGGCCCAGATGACGATCCAGGTTCCGTGGCTGGCGGTAGACCCGGCCCTGGTCCTGCAGGCGATGCGGTGGTACTACGCCAACCCCACACACCGCTTCGAGTTGTCCTACCAGATCGCCGTCGACCGCACCCGGCAGCGGGCCTGGCACCTGCACTGAGCCCGCGGCCCGCCACCACTGGCGGG
>KL571214.1:39664-50911 GCA_000715855.1 Actinoplanes liguriensis | reverse complement strand
GTGTATAAGAGACAGACACTGAGCCCGCGGCCCGCCACCACTGGCGGGCCCCGCGCTCCACTCCCCGGCGAGCGTGAGGGCTGGGCTGGGGCGATACCGCGCGCATTGGGCGCGCACAACCGGCCCGAGCAGCCAGCACACGCGACCGGCCCGAGCAGCGAGCGCGGGCGGCCAGCGCAGACCGGCGGTGCGGGTGGGGGTGTTGGTTTGCGGTGAGAGTCAGGGGTGGCGGAGCAGGGCTACCAGGAAGTCGGCTTCTGGGGTGAAAGGGCGTAGGTCCCACGTGCTGAGCAGGAGGTCCGGGGTCAGGCCGGCCGTGGTCACGTCGGCCAGGAACTCGTCGAACGGGTAGCCTCGGGCGGCGCCGAAGCCGATTGCGGCGCGGCCGGTCGGGGCCAGGTGGGCGCTGAAGCGCCGGAGGATGTCGACGCGGGTGTCCGGGGCGGCGAACGTCATCACGTTGCCCGCGCAGACGATGGCGTCGAACGGCGGGCCGGGCAGGGACAGCTCGGACAGGTCGCCGACCAGCCACTCCGGGCCGGGATGGTCGGCGACCGCGGCGGCGATGAGCTCCGGGTCGAGGTCGACGCCCGTGACGTCGTGGCCGAGCAGGGCCAGGTGGCCGCCGACCCGGCCGGGGCCGCAGCCCGCGTCCAGGATGCGGGCGCCGCGCGGGACCAGGGTGTCGACCAGCCGGGCCTCACCCACCAGGTCGGCGCCGGAGGCGGCCATGTCCCGGAAGCGCTTGATGTACCACTGCGAATGCCCCGGGTCCTCGGCGAGCTTGCGCAGCCACCCGTTCTGTACCGTCACGTGTCCCCCGCATCGAGCCTGTGAAGATCCCACCGTAGTGCGCGTCAGGCCGGCCCGAACGTGATCTCCGCCGCCTTGACCGCCGACGCGACCCGGCCGGGGCCGCCCTGCCAGGGCCAGGAGAGGTTCAGATGGGAGATGACCTTGTCGGGGGTGGGTGCGCCCCACTCGGTCAGGTCCTCAGTGGTGTGGGCGTCGCTGACCAGGGTCATGTCGTAGCCCCGGGTGAAACCGCCGTGCAGCGTCGAGCGGATGCACGCGTCGGACTGCGCGCCCGCCACGACCAGCGTGCCGACGCCCCGCTCGGCGAGGCGTTCCTCGAGGTCGGTGGCCTCGAACGAGTCGCCGAACGTCTTGTGCACGACCGGCTCGCCGGGGCCGAACGGGAGCTCCGGCACATATTCCCACTGGGGGCTGTGGAGGGGCAGCTCCTCCGACGAGTGCTGCACCCAGATCACCGGCACGTCCGAGGCGCGGGCCTTGCCGACCAGGGTGGCGATGGTGGTGATCACGGCGTCACGGTCGTGCGCGCCGGCCATCACACCGTTCTGCACATCGATGACGAGCAGGGCGGTGGTGGACCGGCCGGTCAGGGTGCTCATGCGGACCTCCCGGGTTCGACGTCGCCACCAACCCTAGAACGACCCGCCGACATTTTCCCGGGAGCGCGGCGGCACGGCCGTCTAGGGTTCGGGCATGCCTGAGATTCGTCCGTACCGGGTGGCCGATCGCGCGGCTCTCTACGACATCTGCGTCCGCACCGCCGACGCCGGCGGGGACGCCCGCGGGCAGTATTCGACCGACGAGCTGATGGGCGACCTGTTCGCGGGGCCGTACGCGTATCTCGAACCGGAGCTGGCGTTCGTCGTGGACGACGGCGGGAGCGCGGTCGGCTACGTGGTCGGCACCGCCGACACCGCGAGCTTCGTGAAAAGCTACCGCGACGAGTGGATCACGCTGCTCGACGGGAAGTACCCGGTGCCGCCGCCTCCGCCGCGCACGCCCGAGCAGGACATGGTCGCGCTGCACTACCGGCCGGAGCGGATGATCGTCCCCGAGTTGGCGGACTATCCCGCCCACCTGCACATCGACCTGCTACCGCCGTACCAGGGAAAGGGTTTTGGCCGCAGGCTGATCGATGTCTTTCAGGCGAAGGCCCGGGCCGGGGTGCATCTCGGCATGGTCACCGCGAATGTGCGTGCCCGCGCGTTCTACGATCGCATCGGCTTCACGGTGCTGCCGGTCCCCGACCCGGGGCCTCTGACCTACCTAGGAAGGCTCTCCCACTGAAGGCAGCTCCTCGTCGGGCAGCTGCGGGACGTCGCGCAGGTGGCGGTTGTGCCGCGGCTCGTGCTTGGTCTTCGCGTCGTTGAGGCGGCGCTTCAGGTCGTCGCGCACGTCCATGATCGCCGCGTGCAGGTCCTCCTCCGACGAGGTGACGACCAGCTTCTCCCGCCCGCCGACGGTGGCCTCCAGCGTGACTTTCTGACCGGGGTGTTCCCGGTCCTTCACCGAGATGTACAACGCGGTGGTGTCGGCCTGGAACGCGGCGAGCCGGGCGTCGAGCGGGCTGAACTGCTCGGCGATCCAGTTGAGGTCACCCTGGGAGAATCCGGCGCCCACCCGCAGACATTCGTCGACGGTGGCCGGGTTGGCGACTGCGCTCATCGGAACCTCCTGCATCCGGTGAAAGTTGGACAACCTTCCTCTACCCAGTTGATCAACCTTGAATCCGCTCCAGGAGCCTGAGTCCGGTTTCGAGCACATCCCGCGCCGTCCATTCCAGCGCCGGGGCGAGCACGGTCACCTCCGCCATCGCGTGCCCGGGTACCGTGGTGTCCTGCCAGCCGCCGGCGAACCAGACCTTCTCGTCGTAGGCCATGGCGAGCACGGCCTCGTTCAGGCGGGCGGCGGGGAACGGCAGCCAGAAGCGGAACTGGTTGGTGTGCGGCGGCCGTGGGAACACCTGCGCGCCGGGCAGTTCGGCGAGCGCGGTGGCGACCACCCGGGCCTGGCGCACGTAGTCGGAGATCCGTGGCAGCTCCCGCTCCAGCCCGCTGAGCGCGGTCAGGGCCGCCGGCCACTGCTGGAACAGCAGACCGCCGTAGCGATGGCGCCAGTTCCGGGCATACGCGAGGAAGGCGCTGGTCCCGGTCAGTGCCGCGCCGCTGAGGCCACCGAGGGATTTATAGAAGGAGACGTACGTCGTGTCGGCCAGCCCGGCGATCTCGGCCAGTCCCCGGTTGAGGTAGGGCGCCGACTCCCAGATCCGCGCCCCGTCGAAGTGCACCCGGGCGCCGATCTCGCGCGCCGCCGTGCACGCGTCGCTCAGCTCCGGCCAGGTCGGCAGGACGAACCCGGCGTCGCGCATCGGCAACTCGAAGACGACCGTGCCGACCGGCTCGGCGAGCGCCATCAGCTCGGCGGCGGTCGGGTTCCGGGGCGCGCCGGTCGGGTGGACGGCGCGCAGGCCGGTGAGGTCCGCGTACGCCCGATGTTCGTGCACCTCCTGATGCCCGAGCGGGTGCAGCGCGACCGCGGTCCGGCCGGTGACCTCGGCGCCGTAGCGGATCGCGACCTGCTGGGCCATCGTCCCGGTCGGGAAGAACACCGCTGCCTCGGCGCCGAGCAGGCCGGCGACCCGCTCCTCGAGCAGCCGGACCGGGCCGTCGCCGTAGAAGTCCGGCATCAGGTCGGGGGCGGCGGCCTCGGTCAGCTCGGCCAGCTTCTCCCGCACGGTGGCCGGGCGGACGCCGGAGAGAAGCAGGTCACACTCGCGCATCGCGGCCACCCGGCGCGCCCACAGATCGTCTGTCACGGCCGGATGATCCCAGATTTCTCCGGCTCGCGGATCCCGCCTCCCATCTTGTACGATCGTACTTGTACATACGTACAAGATGAGGTGTCAGCAGTGCCGTACGTACTTCTCACGCTCGCCATCGGGAGCGAGCTCTTCGCGACCAGCATGATGAAAGCCACCGACGGATTCAGCCGGCTCTGGCCCACCGTGGCCGTCCTCGCCGGATACGTCATCTCGTTCATCGCCCTGTCCCAGGCCATCAAGGGCGGCATCCAGGTCGGTGTCGCGTATGCGATCTGGTCCGCGGTGGGCACCGCGGCGATCATCGTGATCGGCGCGCTCTTTCTCGACGAGCCGGTCACGCTCGCTAAGGTGGGCGGAATCGTCCTGATCATCGCGGGAGTCGTGATGCTGAACCTGACCGGCGCGGAATCACATTGACCGATCGCCTCAGCCCGGCCGCCGCCGTTCCACCTGGCGCCGCTTCCAAGAACGCCGCCTCGGAACGGCGGACTCAGCGAGCCCGGGATCCCGAGGCGCGGCGGGCGGCGCTCGCCCTCGCCACCATGGAGGTCATCGCGGAGGCGGGGGTCGGCCGGACCACCCACCGGGCGGTCGCGGCCCGGGCCGGCCTGCCGCTCGGCGCCACCACGTACTACTTCCCCACCCTCGACGACCTGATCGCCGCCGGCCTGCGCCACGCGACCGCACAATTGACCGCCGACCTGGACGAGTGGGCCCAGCGGCTGGCGGCCGCGCCCGACATGCCGGCCGAGCTCACCGAGCTGACCAGGGAATACCTGGCCGACCGGCAGCAGGTCCGGATCGAGTACGAGCTGTGTGTGGCCGCCGCCCGCGACGCCGCGTTACGCCCGATCGCGGAGACCTGGATGGACGGGCTGCCGGAGATCCTCGCGCCCACCGTCGGGCCGGACGCCGCCCGGGACATCTGCGCCCTGCTCGACGGCATCATCCTGCGGGCGCTGGTCATGGAGTCCGAGCTCGACGGCCCCGCCCTGACCGCCGCCATCCGCCGCCTGAGCCCGCCCGCCTCCTGACCCGTTCAGGGGGTGCCGATGAGGGCTCGCGCGCCGGCGAGATAGGTCTCGCGGTCGACGCCGCCGACCAGGATCCGCTGCAGGATGTAGCCCTGGACCATGCCGAACATCACCGAGCCCGTCCCGAAGGTGTCCGCGTCGGCGGGAAGGTGGCCGGCGGCGCGGGCGCGTTCGGCGAGGCGGACCATCCGGCCCCGGATGTGGCCGTAGACGTCGCGCACCACCCCGGCGACCTCCTCGTCGTGGGTGGCCTCGCCCCACACCTGGATCGCGATCACCACTGTCCGGTCCGCGGTCAGGGTCTTCTCGACCTGGACGAGCAACTCGTCGAGGAAGGCCGGGATCGGCGGCATCGGGTCGAGCGCGAGCAGATGGTCCAGGATGCCGGTGATCTCGCCGATCTTGGTGCTGGTGATCGCCATGATCAGCTCGTTCTTGCTCTTGAAGTAGCGGTAGAACGCGCCGACCGAGAGATCGGCCTCCTTGATCACGTCCTGCATCGACGTCTGGTGGAAGCCGTTGCGCACGAAGCAGCGGACCGCCGCGTCGAGGATCTGCTGGCGGCGGGCGGCGAGGTGGGCTTCGGAGACGCGCGGCACCCGGCCAGCCTACCGCCGAAAACGAACGATCATTCCACCCGCGGGAACGGTGAACAGCTGCCGCACCACCGGAAACTCAGCGGGCGAGCCGCAGATGCCCGGCCTGGTAGACGACCATCCCGGCGTCGTCGAGCTCGAACGTCGCCGCCGGCCAGTCCCCGGTGATGCGCAGCCGCTGCGGGCTGACCAGGTGATACGTCACGGTCCCGAGCACCACGGCCAGCGACGGCAGCTGCACCCGCACGACCGGCACGGTCACCGGGCCGGACTTCACGGTCAGGCCGAGCTTACGGACCGACCAGGCGATGAAGATCGGGGAGTCGGCCAGGCGCAGCACCGCCGCCGGGTCGAGCGCGTCGAGCTGCTCGGTGCCCGCGAACGGCAGGTCGCCCGCGTCGCCGGCGTGTTCCGCGCGGCAGGTCCAGCCGGACTCCGCGCGACCGATCCGCAGCTCCCGGCTCCAGCCGTCGCCCTGGCACGTGAGGTGCAGCGACGTGACCTCGGAGTCGGGGGCGACCTCGGCGTTCCAGGTGAGCGTGTAGGCCCGGGTGCCCGCGACGATCGCCGAGCCGCTGGGCCGCGCGCCCCGCGGGAACACCAGCTCGGTGCCGACCCGGTCGGTCCGCTGCCAGATCATCGGAGTCACCGGCAGGTCGGCGCGAGGCCGTTCCGCCAAGGCCGGTCCCCGTGCGCCGGTCGTGGTCATAGCGCCTCCTTTGCCGCTGTCCGGTTCGCCATATTGGCATTGTGCAAGTCCTCGAGCCGGCGGATCCACCCCCGCGGGGCGGCGCCGGTACAACCTTCGGTTAACAGACGGCCACCATCGAGTAGGACCTCCGGCGCCGGCGAACCGACGGCCCGATCGAGGGGAGAACTACCCACCATCGGTGTGTCGCACACCATACGGCCGCCTCCTGAAGCCTGCGGCATCAGGGGCCCAATCAAGATCAAAACCAGGATTTCGCCGTACGGCATGAGCACTCAATGCCGGCCGCCACCGCCCATGAGCTGGAACAACGTGACGGCCGCGCCGCAGCACAGCACGACCAGCGCGGTCAGCGAGAGGAGCACGGCGAGCGTCGAGCGCGACGGACCCGGCGGCCGCTCCCCCACCGGGATCGGGACGGTCACGCGCACCTCGGCGAGCGGCGCCGGACGGCCACGAGGGATCGCGATGAGGTGACGCTGCGTCACCGATGGGGCCGGACGGCCTCGCGGCACGGCGATCAGGTGACGCCGGACCGCGACGACGGGTGGATCCGAGGTGGAGAGGGCCACAATTCACGATTGACAACGGACCGTGCCGCCGTCGATACGGAAAGTGTGCCAATTCTGGGAGGCGGGCAATGGCCGTACCCACCAATTGGCTTTTGAATGCCGAACGGCGGCCTGACTGGTCAGCCAGGCCGCCGGAGAAGAACGCCGGGGTTACAGCGACTTCATCATGTCCTCGAACGACTCGGTGAGGGCGAACGGGTCGGCCACCGTCGCGGGCTCCCGGCGCTCCATCTCGCGGGCCAGCTCGGTCGCGGCGCGCTCGATGCGGCCACGCAACGGGCCCTCGACCGAGTTGGCGCCCCAGTCGTCGCTCGCCGCGAAGACCGAGGTCGGGACCGGCACGGCGTGCAGGTAGGCGAAGAGCGGCCGCAGCGCGTGCTCCAGCACCAGCGAGTGCCGGGCGGTGCCGGCCGTCGCCGCGAGCAGGATCGGCTTGTCGCCGAGCGTGTCCTGCTCCAGCACGTCGAAGAACGACTTGAACAGCCCCGAATAGCTGGCGCTGAAGACCGGGGTGACCACGATCAGCCCGTCCGCGGCGGCAACCGCGTCCTGTGCGCTCTTCAGCGCGGCCGGCGGGAAGCCGGTCAGCATGTGGTCGGTGATCTCGTGGGCCAGGTCGCGGAGCTCGATGACCTGGACCTCGGCGGTGACGCCGAGCTGGGCGGCGGCCCGCCCCGCCGCCGCGGACAGCTGGTCCGCGAGCAGGCGGGTGGAGGACGGCTGGCTCAGGCCCGCGCTGATCACGACGAGCTTGCGCTGCTTCATGCCTGGACCTCTTCCTTCTTCTCGCTCCCGGCCGGCTTCGCGGCGAGCAGGGAGGCGTGGGTCGGGGCGTCCGGCACGTGGGCCGGCTTGAGGGCGGCGAACTCCTTGCGGAGCACCGGCACCACCTCGGAGCCGAGCAGGTCGAGCTGCTCCAGCACGGTCTTGACCGGCAGGCCGGCGTGGTCCATCAGGAACAGCTGGCGCTGGTAGTCGCCGACGTACTCCCGGAAGCCGAGAGTCCGGTCGATGACCTGCTGCGGGCTGCCGACGGTCAGCGGCGTCTCGCGGGTGAAGTCCTCGAGGGACGGGCCGTGGCCGTAGACCGGGGCGTTGTCGAAGTACGGCCGGAACTGCTTGACCGCCTCCTGGCTGTTCTTGTGCATGAACACCTGGCCGCCGAGGCCGACGTACGCCTGGTCGGCGGAGCCGTGGCCGTAGTGCGCGAAACGCTCGCGGTAGAGGTTGACCATCCGCTCGGTGTGCGACGCCGGCCAGAAGATGTGGTTGGGACAGAGGTGAACGACTGCAGCGGCGTACGGAACTTGCCCTCCCAGTCGATCGTGTGCTCACGCCACAGCTTGTGCAACAGCGCGTAGTTCTCGATCGCCAGCGGGATGCCGGCCCGGATGTCCTTGCCGAACCACGGGTAGACCGGGCCGGTGTTGCCGCGGCCGAGCGTCAGGTCGACGCGCCCGTCGGCGAGGTGCTGGAGCATCGCGAAGTCCTCGGCGATCTTCACCGGGTCGTTCGTGGTGATCAGCGTGGTCGCGGTGCTGAGCTGCAGGGTCGTGGTCTGGGCGGCGATGTAGGCCAGCGTGGTCGTCGGCGAGGACGAGAAGAACGGCTCGTTGTGGTGCTCGCCGAGCGCGAAGACGTCGAGGCCGACCTCCTCCGCGTGCTTCGCGATGGTGACGATGTTCTTGATGCGCTCGGCCTCGGTCGGGGTCTGCCCGGTGGTGGGGTCGGCGGTGATGTCGCTGACGCTGAAGATGCCGAATTGCATGACCCGCTCCTGAAACTCCCGGCCGGGGTTTCTGACATCCCGGACTGCCCCGTACAACCTTGTTGACGGGGAAACTATTTCAGATTCAAACAACTTCGGCTGCGGTGGGGGTCACACCGCCGGGATTCTCCCTCCGAACCGTGGCAATCGGGTGACAGCGGACGACACCGCGCTGACACCGGCCGCGGCGTAGACCGGACCCTGCCCGATGCGACGAGGGAAGGGACGTCCGATGCTGGAACGACCGATGAGCCGCCGGAACCTGATGGCCGCGGCGGGGGTGGGCGGCGTGGCCGCGGCGCTGCCGGCGAAGAAGCCCGTGAGCACGGATCCGTTCGCCGACGCGGTGGTCGCCGCGTTCGCCGAGCACCGCCTGGTGGCGGTCGGCGAGGTGCACGGCCAGCAGGAACACCACGACGCCATGCAGATCCTGCTCGCCGATCCGCGGCTGCCCGGCGTGGTCGACGACATCGTGGTGGAGTTCGGCAACGCGCTCTACCAGCCCGTCATGGACCGGTTCACCGGCGGCGCCGCCGTGGAGAACGAGGAACTGCGTCAGGTCTGGCGCAACACCTCGCAGTCACCCGCGGTCAGCCTGGACGCGCCGTGCTACGAGCAGTTCTTCCGGATGGTCCGGGCGGTCAACTGGCCGCTCCCGGCCCGGCGGCGGATCCGCGTGCTGCTCGGCGACCCGCCGATCGACTGGGCCACGGTCCGGAGCCGGGAGGAGGTCGAGTCCGCCGACCGCGACGGGCACCTGGCCACGGTGATCGAGCGGGAGGTGCTCGCGAAGGGCCGCCGGGCGCTGATCTTCTACGGCAGCAACCACGTGAAGCACGGACCGCCCGGAGCGGTCGGCGGCAACGGGCTGATGCAGGTCGAGCAGCGGACCGGGCAACGGGCCTACGTCATCCTCGCCGGCGGGCACCCCCGGCTGGCGTCGGCCGCCCGGCGCACGGTCGTCCCCGCGGCCGGCACCTGGCTGGCGAGCGCCGACTCCGGCGAGTTCGGCTACCTGCCCGGCGAGTGCGGGGTGCCGTTCGGGGCGCTCGCCGACGCGCTGCTCTACCTCGGCCCGATCGACGAGCAGACCCAGTCGCTGTGGAACCCGGCAATCTACCTGGACCCGGTCTTCTGGGCCGAGCTCCAGCGCCGCAACCGCCTGATGGGCGACGTCGTCGACCTCGACCAGCAGTACCGCCGGCCGCAGTCGGTCGTCTGGCCGGTCTCGTCCTACCCGGCCTGCGACTGATCCCGGCGGGTGACCCCGGCGCCGGGTCAGAAGCCGGCGCCGGAGTCGACGTCGATGGCGGTCACCGCGACCGGGGCGCCGTCCACGGTGGTGGTGCGGTTGGCGACGTCCAGCGCCGGGGCGGGGCCGACCTTCCCGCCCGCGGTGATCACGCCGACCTGGCGGCCGTCCGGCAGGACGATCCACGAGCCCTTGACCTGCGCGTTGCGGACCTTGGCCGAGGTCCGGTAGAGGCCGGACGGCTTCTTCACGGTCCCGAGCTTGAAGTCGTGGGTCTTCCCGATCACGGTGACCCGGCCCTCGGCGCTGTCCCGGTCGAACGTTCCGACGATCTTGGAGCCGTTCTTTCCGGTCAGGCTCAGGGTGCCGTTCTTGGCGGTGCCCTTCAACCAGGCCTCGACCTTGGTGCCGTCACAGATGTACGCGATGGCGATCTGGTCCCGGATCGAGATCGCCAGCGTGCCGGCGTCGTCCGCGACGTGCCCGGCCAGGGTGATCCGCACCGGGGCCGGCGCGCTGGTGGCCGGGCCGGTGCGGACCGGCTCGGTGGGCAGCGCCACACCCTGGCCCGCCGTGGGAGTCGCCGCCGGGGAGGACGCCTCGATCGTCGCCGCGTTCTGCCGGTCGGCGCGGCGGTCGGCGGCGGTGGCGATGTTGACGCCGATCAGGGCACCGGCGACCGCGAGGACCACGCCGAGCGTCACCAGCGGGCCACGCCACCGGCGCGCGCGGCGGCCGGGCGGCGTCTGCGGCGGCTCGCTCGCAGGAGAGGTCGAGGCGGTCCGCAGCGGGGTTCCGGCGCTTGACCGGCCGTTGATCGGGGCCGGGGCTCCGGCCAGCTGACCGGCCCAGAGGCCCAGGTGGTCGGTGCCGGACTCGGCGGCGGCCGGGTGCTGCGCCGCGCCCGCGAACGCTCCGGCCCACGGCCCGCCCGCCCCGACCGGCTTACGGACGGTGGTCAGCCGGGAGGGCTCCGCACTCTCGGCCGCCGGACCGGACGACGGGCGGGGAGCCGGGAGAGCGCTGGCGGTGACCAGGGCACGCAGGTAGGCGGCCACCTTGCGGGCCGTCGGGCGCTGGGCCGGGTCGGGCGCCAGGCAGGACCGGGCCGGGCCGGCCAGCTCGACCGGCAGGGACTCCGGGTCGCCCTGGAGATCCCCGGTGACCAGCTCGACGAGCAGCACGCCGAGCGAGTAGACATCCGCGGCCGGGGTCGGCGGGGTGCCCTGCCAGATCTCCGGGGCGGTGTAGCCGGGCGTGCCCCCGGCCGCCCCGCGGTCGGCGTCCATCAACAGCGCCGCCACGCCGAAGTCGGTGACCCGGACCTCGGGCGGGTTGCTGCCCCGTACGAGAAGAAGGTTTTCGGGTTTGAGGTCCAGGTGGACGACGCCCTGGGCGTGTGCGGCGTCGAGCGCGGCGGCGACCTGCGCGAGGATTGCCGCGGCCTCCGACGGGCTCAGGCGGCCGCCGCGGTCGGTGAGGTGGCGGCGCAGATCGGGACCGTCCACGAAGTCCATCAGCAGCGCGAGGGTGCCGCCCTCGACGACGAGGTCGCGGTAACTCACCACGCCGGGGTGGTCGACGGCGCGCAACGCGGTCTCCTCGCGGAGGAACAGCGCGCGGACCCGGCGGTCGCCGGCCAGTTCGGGACGCATCAGCTCTGTCTCTTATACACATCT
>KL571214.1:38881-39411 GCA_000715855.1 Actinoplanes liguriensis | reverse complement strand
CCCGCCGCACCACGGCGAGCGCTCCCCGGCCGATCTCCTCGTGCAGCAGGTATTCACGGCCGAGCGCTTCTTGACCGGCCATCCCCGTACCCCTTCTCGCCTCGGTCCCCCGGGACGGGAGATCGATCCTCTACCCCTGCATACCGCCGATCGCACCGCCCAGTTCACCTCAGATCCGTCATTCTCCCCGCGCGACTGACCCGGCCGCAAACATCGACGCCGATCACCGGCGAGTTCCAGGCCGGGCCGGCCGGTGACGGAGCCGGCGATCGGCAGCGGGCGCGTCGCGTTGCCCTGGCCGCGCGGGGTGTGCCGGTGGAGGGCATCGAGACGTCGCCCGAGATGGCCGATCTGATGCGCGGCAAGCCGGGCGGCGACGCCGTCGCGGTGCTGATCGGCGACATGGCGGACGTCGCGCAAGGCCGCCCGCGGAGGCTCACGCCGCGTGGGGCTGCCCGGTCACGGCGGGCCGCACGGTCCCGGCGCCGGCCCTGTCCAGCCGGTCCCGGATCTCCGGCGGCAGCCGCTGG
>KL571214.1:38422-38655 GCA_000715855.1 Actinoplanes liguriensis | reverse complement strand
AGAGATGTGTATAAGAGACAGGGCCGAGCACCACCGAGGTGATGCCGTCGCGTCCGGCGATCCAGGACAGGGCGACCGCGGCGCTGCTCGTGCCGAGCGTCGCGGCGGCCGCGGCCACCTCGTCGGCGATGTCGAAGTGCCGGTCGGTGAGCAGCGCACCGACCCAGGAGCGGGCCATCGCGCCGGGCATGGCGGCCCACTCGGCGAACCGGCTGCCGGGCTCGGGCGCGTCG
>KL571214.1:30651-38166 GCA_000715855.1 Actinoplanes liguriensis | reverse complement strand
TACCGCCCGGCGAGGATCCCGCTGCCCAGGGGGCTGTAGGCGAGCACGCCGAGGCCGAGCTTCGTGCAGACCGGCAGGATCTCGGCCTCGATCGCGCGGGCGATCAGCGAGTAGTTGGCCTGCAGGCTCACGAAGCCGGCGCCGCCGAGTCGCTCGGCGGCCCACTGCGCGCCGACGATCCCGGCCGCGGTGTAGTTCGAGCAGCCCGCGTAGCGCACCTTCCCGGAGCGGACGAAGTCGCCGAGGACCGCCATGGTCTCCTCGGCCGGTGTCTCCGGATCCGGCATGTGGCACTGATAGAGGTCGATGTAGTCGGTGCTCAGGCGGCGCAGGCTCGCGTCGAGCGCGCGGGTCAGGTGGGCGCGGGACAGGCCGCGGTCGTTCGGGCCGGCGCCGCGCGGGCCGCCCGCCTTGGTGGCGAGCACGACCTCGGCCCGCCGGTCGGCGATGGCCCGGCCGACGATCTCCTCGCTCGTCCCGCCCCGGTAGACGTCGGCGGTGTCGATCAGGTTGTGCCCGGCGTCGAGGAACGCGCCGACGATCCGGCGGGCCTCGGCCTCGGGGGTGGGCGCCCGCGGGTCGAGACCGAAGTTCATCGTGCCGAGGGCGGCGCGGGAGACGCGCAGTCCGGAGCGGCCCAGCGTGCGGTAGAGCATGGCAACTCCCGATAGAGTCGGAATCCAGGTTCCGTTTCGACGATACGGAACCTGGATTCCGTTTATCAAGTGCCACCGGGGAGGACGCCGTGCCACGTTCGGACGCGCTGCGCAATCGGGCCCGGGTGCTCGACGCGGCCGAGGAGGTGCTCGCCGAGCAGGGGCTCACCGCCCGGATGGACGCGATCGCGGCCCGGGCGGGGGTCGGCGTCGGCACGGTCTACCGGCACTTCGCCACCAAGGAGGCGCTCTGGCAGGCGATCGTCGTGGCGCGGGTGGACGTGCTGCTGGCCGAGGCGCGACGGCTGCGGGCGGAGGCGGACCCGGCGACCGCGTTCTTCACGTTCTTCGCCCGGATCGTCGCGGACGCCGCCGCCAAGAAGGCCTACACCGATGCGCTGCGCGACGCCGGGATCGACGTCAAGGACGGGCAGGCCGAGCAGGTCGCCGCGATGCGCGCCGCGATCACCGGGCTGCTCCGGGCCGCGCAGGACGCCCACGCCGTACGCGCGGAGGTGGGTCTGCCCGAGATCCTCGCCCTGCTCCGGGGCGCGAGCCTGGCCGCCGAGACCGGTGACTTCCCACCGGCCGCCCTGGAGATCATCTTCAGCGGGTTGCGCACCGTTTGATCGTCCGAGCCGGGAAAACTATGGTGGCCCGATGTCCGGGCGCTGGGGCTGGCTCGATGGACTGCGCGCCGTCGCGGTGCTGCTCGTCCTCTATGCCCACCTGACCCGGTACGTCTTCACCGGCCTGCGCGGGTTCACCGGCGAACGGCTGCACGCCGGACCGGCCGGCGTGATGCTGTTCTTCCTGGTCAGCGGCTACATCATCCCCGCCTCGCTGGAGCGGCACGGCAGTCTGCGGGCGTTCTGGATCAGCCGGGCGCTGCGGCTCTACCCGATGTACCTGGTGGCGATCGCGGCGGTCGTCGCGCTGGGCGGCTACCGGACGTCACAGCCGGTGACCGCGGTGGTGGGACACCTGACGATGCTGCCGTTCCTGCTGGATGTGCCGCTGGTCACCCCGGTGCTGTGGACGCTCTCCTACGAGATGGCGTTCTATCTGCTGGTCAGCGCGCTGTTCACGATGCGATGGCACCGGGCGAGCGGGCAGATCGCGGCGCTGCTCGCCGTGGTGGCGGTGGTGACCGCGCCGCTCGCCGGGCCGGTCACCGGACTCGTGCTGCCGGTCGCCGTCCTGCTCGTCATCGGTCTCTGCCTCGTGGTCTCCCGCTGGCGGCCGGCGGTCGTCGCGGGCGGCGTCCTGCTCGCCGGGCTGGTGGCGACGCTGCTCGCGATCGGTCAGGACCCGGCGCACGCGTGGGACGGGCTGCTGATCGTGGCGGTCATGTTCACCGGCACCGCGATCTACCGCGCGGATCAGGGGCAGACCGGACGGTGGCCGGCGATTCTGGCGATCACGCTGGTCGGCGGGGCGCTGATGGTGAACTGGGTGGCCGAGTTGCACTCCCTCGACGCGGTGAACGCGAAGTACGTGGCGCGGCTGGTGATCACCCTGCTGACGTTCGGCGGGGCGTTCGCGATCGGACGACTCGGGCGCTATCGCCGTACCCCTCCATGGTTGTCCTTGATCGGGGTCTTGAGTTATTCGATCTACCTGGTGCACTACGTGCTGATCCAGATCGGTCACCGTTTCCTGGAGTCGGCGCTGCCCGACCCGGTGATCGCGGTGACCTACCTGACCGCGGTGTTCGGGATCGCGTGGCTCACGCACCGTTACGTGGAGGTGCCGGCGCAACGACTCGGGCGCCGGTTCCGTGCCTCGCGGCCCCGACCGGGCCAGGATGGGGTCGGTGGGTCCCCGAGGCTGGAGGAGACGTCGTGGCACGGCTGATCTGCACCGGAATCACGTCCCTGGACGGGTACATCAACGACGAGCAGGGCAATTTCGACTGGAGCGCGCCGGACGAGGAGGTGCACTCGTTCGTCAACGACCTGGAGCGGCCGATCGGCGCCTATCTCTACGGGCGGCGCCTCTACGAGGTGATGCGCTTCTGGGAGGACGCGCACACGCGGCCCGACGCCTCCCCCGCCACCCTCGACTATGCCCAGGTGTGGCAGGCCGCCCAGAAGATCGTCTACTCGACGACGCTGGAGCGGGCGAGCACCGCGCGGACCAGGATCGAGCGCACCTTCGACCCCAAGATCGTGCAGGGCATGAAGGACGCCGCCGACCGTGACCTGAGCGTCGGCGGGCCGCACCTCGCGGCGCACGCGTTCCGCGCCGGCCTGGTCGACGAGGTGCAGCTGTTCGTCTCGCCGGTCGCGGTCGGCGGTGGGACCAGGTTCCTGCCGGCCGGCGTACGTCTCGATCTCAAGCTCGCCGAGCAGCGGCGCTTCGCGAACGGGGTGGTCTACCTGCGCTATCAGGTCGTGTGAGGCCGCAGCCAGTGGTCCAGCCAGTCGAAGGCCGCGTCCTGCATCTCCTCGACGAAGACGTGGCCGAGACCGGGCCAGACCTGGGTCCGCAGACGCTCCCGGGCATGCTGCGCATTCCAGACCACACCCATCTTCGCGTACGCGACCTCGCGTCCCGCCGCGGTGAAGAGCGGATCCAGCTCGCCGTCGAAGACGAACATCGGGCGTGGGGCGGCGATCGTGGCGACGTCCGGGATGTCGAGGAACCGGAACAGCCCCGGGTGCAGCATGTAGAACGCGGACTGGCCGCGCAGCGTGTTGTTCCCCGGGACCATCATCTCCTTCAGGCCGGTCATCCAGCAGGCCGAGACGGTCGCTGCGATGTGGTCCGAGAGCGCGGCCACCTGCCACGCCCGGAACGCGCCCATCGAGAAGCCGACCGCCGCGACCCGGCGCTCGTCGACCTCCGGCAGGCCGGCCAGCATCGCCGCGGCGCGCACGTCCTCCCGCGCCATCAGGCCGGCCGGTGAGGAACCCAGGTTGAACAGGTTACTCGCCAGCGCCTGCTGGCCGTCGTAGGCGAGACCGCCCCGGTCACCCCAGCCGATCGCGTCGACGGCGAGGACGGCGTAGCCGCGGGCCGCCAGCACGTCGCCGATGAACCGGCCGCTGAAATACTTGACCGACCACGCCTGCGCGGAGGCGAGGCGGACGTCGTCGTACCAGGGCTCGATCACCTTCTCCTTGCCGATGTCGAACTTCGCGCCGTGGTCGTGCAGCAGCAGCGCGGCCGGGAACGGGCCGGGGCCGTCGGGCACGAGCATCGTCGCGCGGACCCGGCTGTGCCGCGTGACGTCGAAGACGATCTGCCGGCGGCGGTAGCCGTCGCCCGGCTGCTCGTCGACGATCTCCACGTTGAACGGGGTGTGGTCCTCGGGCTGCCAGAGCAGTTCCTCGACCTTGGCGCGAGCGCGGCGCTTCCAGGAGCGGAAGTCCCGTTCGCGGCTGGCCGGCCAGGCGAGAGGGAAGTCGAGCCCGGCCTTGAGCTGCTCGTAGAAGACCGGCAGGTTGCCGTCGATGACCGCGGGGCTCTCGAAACCGGCGGCGGCGGTCGCGTCGGCCAGGCCGGGGGCGAGGGCCAGGGCCGGCAGGGAAATCAGGGAGCGCCGCTTCATTGATTCCTCCTCGTCGATTTATCCGGTGACCCTAGAAAGCCCTTTCCCGCATGTCAACGGCCGAGTCTTCAGAGCTTTATGATCATGGATAGGCTGGCGCCATGCCGGACAGCACCCCGACCTCCCGCAGGGTCGGCGACCACACCGTCCCCGGAATCCAGCGCCTCGTCTTCGTCCACGACGAGGGCCGATACATCCTCACCCCGCTCGCCGTGTTCGCCGACGGCACCGTGATCTGGTGGTTCAACGGCGGCACCGACCTCGACGGGCTCCGGGCCGCGTTCGCCGACGGAACCCTGACCCTGGCGCCGCCCGACGACTCGCCGGTCCTGGTGGCCGGCACCGCAACCGGGTGGGTGACGGCCTTCGAGTCGTGGCTGACACCCGAGCAGGTGATCGGGGACCTCGCCGACGAGGTGGACCGGCTCAACGACCGGCCGGACTCGTCGCGGCGCTGCTGGAACGCGCTGCTCACGTATGCCGCCGACCCGATCGCGGCGAACCTGGAGATCGTTCGCGAGCGATACCACGCGGTGCCCGAGCACCGGCGCAGGTTCCTGCTCGGCGACATGGATCAGAACGACGTACCGGTCCGGACCCTGCTCGCCGAGCAGGGCGAGACGATCCCGGCGCGCGACGCCGGCCAGACGATCACCGTGACCCCGGAGGCCCGGGAGCGGGCGCTCGACTACTTCCGCCGCAGCAGCCGGGCGATCGACGACTCCGGGACGCGCGCCACGGCCGACGGGCCGGAGACCGCGGCCGAGATCCGGGTGGGCCGGTTCGTCCACCCCGGGCCGGACTCCGACCCGTCGGGGCTGGTCATGCTGCAGAACGACTACCCGGCCACGGTCGTGCACGCCGGCCGCGAATATCGGAGCGTCGAGCACGCCTACTGGGCGCTGTCCACCGACGATCCGGAATGGCGGGACCGGATCGCCGGCGCGCTCCACGGCTACCAGGCCGAGGCCATCGGCCAGGACGCGCCCCGGAGGGACAACTGGCCGGCGATCCGGCTGGCCGTCGCGGCCGCCCTGTTGCGGGACAAGTTCGACCGCCACCCGGCGATCGCGGCGACCCTGCTCGGCACCGGCGACGCCCGGATCCGGCACGACCGGACGGGCTCCCGGTTCTGGCGCGGCGACGGCGCCAACTGGTCCGGCCGCCTGCTCGAGCTGGTGCGTTCCGAGCTGGCCGCCCGCTGAACGGCGAATCGCCGGTCCGGGGACGATCCGGACCGGCGATTCTCGGCGGGCGAACGGGTCAGCGTCCCTGCAGCGCCTTCACGTTGTCGCCGAAGGTCCAGCTCTTCGAGCCGTCCCAGTTGATCGACCAGGTCATCAGGCCCTTGATCGACGGAACCGAGTTGTACGCCTGGCTGACCAGCGACGGGCTCATGTAACCGCCGCCGGCGCCGGACTGGGCGGGCAGGCCGGGGACCTGCTTGTCGTACGGGATCTTGACGGTGGTGCCCTGGATCGTCAGCCCGTTGTTCAGGCACTGGGTCTGGACGGTGAAGCCCTGCACGGTGCCGGCCGAGTAGGAGTCACCGGCGCAGCCGTACATCGAGCCGTTGTAGTACTGCATGTTCAGCCACCACAACCGGCCGTTGTCCAGGTACTTCTTGATGATCGGCAGGTACGAGCCCCAGATCGAGCCGTAGGTCACGCTGCCACCGGTCACGTACGCCGTCTCGGGCGCCATGGTCAGCCCGAAGTTCGACGGCATCGCCGCGAGCACCCCGTCGATGATCCGGATCAGGTTCGCCTGCGAGGTCGAGAGGGTGTTGATGTTTCCGCTGCCGGTGAGCCCGGTCTCGATGTCGATGTCGATGCCGTCGAAGTTGTTCGCCTTCAGGATCGGCACGATGGTCGACACGAACTTGTCGGCGACCGCGCTGGAGCTCAGGTCGATGCCGGCCGCCGCGCCGCCGATCGACATCAGCACCGTGGCGCCCTGCGTCTTGGCCGCGCAGATCTCCGCGGCGGTGGGCACCTTGACGCCGGCGTCCATGCCGTTCTCCCACAGCACCGTGCCGTCCGACCGGATCACCGGGAACGCGGCCATCAGCACGTTGTAGCCGTGCTGGGTGATCCGGCTGTCGTTGATCGGGATCCAGCCCATTCCCGGGTGTACGCCGTTGGAGGCCCCGTCCCAGTTCTCCCAGTACCCCTGGAGCACCTTGCCCGCGGGGCGGCCCCTCGTCGCGCAGCCCACGGGTGAAGTGGTCGGGCTCGGGGACGCCGTCGGGGAGACGGTCGGCGACGCGGTCGGGGAGGACGTCGGCGTGGTGCCACCACTACAGGCGCCGAGGTCCTTCCACAGTGTGGGCGTCGCGGCCGGGTTCCAGCCCGTGCCCACGTACGCCGTGTGGGTGACCAGCGCCTGGTACAGCTTGGACTGGTAGGTCACCTGCTGCCCGGCGGTGTAGGTGGCGCCTTCCGCCCAGACCGTCGAGGAGCAGGCGACCGCGGCCTCCCCGGTCGCGGCGAACGCCACGATCGACCCGAGCGCCACCCCCACCCCTGCGACCAGTGCCAGCACCCGACGGCGAACACCCATGGCAACTCCTCGACAGCGCGAACGTGACCTGTGCCACCACATCGTGACTTTCACGTTCACAAATATCAAGGGTTCTTAACAGTCATTTATTCAAGTTTCTTAACAGTCACCGGGAGGCCGACGAAAGTGCCGAACGGCTGCAGCGCCTCCTCCGCGGACGCCCAGTCCTTCGCGGTGAACGTCGTCTGCGGGGAGACCACGATCGACACCGCCTTCTTCCCGAGCGTGCGCTTCCACACCGCGCGAACCTTGCCGTCCTGCACCAGGGTCGACTGGAACACCCCGTTCCCGCCGGGGATGATGCTCTTCAGCTGCGCAGGGGTGGCCATCATCGAACGGTCCTTGTAGCCCAGCATGTACTCGTCGAAGCCGGGCAGGGCGTGCCAGCCACGGACCGGGCCGGCGTCGAGCACGGCCGGATCGGCCCACATCTCGGTGCCGTCGACGTCGACCTTCCGCAGGCCCGCGGCCGCGATCCCGGCGCGCGCCTCCTTCATCGGCAGCATCGTCCAGCCGGCGAAGTCCTTGGCCGTGGTGGGGCCGTGGCTGCGGAAATAGCGGTGGGCGAGGATGCCCAGCGCCTCGTCGCGCGACGGCGTGTTCCGCTTCCCGGCCCACTCGTCGAGAAGCACGAACGTCTGCTCGGTCCCCTCGTTCGGGGCGATGGCCGTGACGCCGCGCTGACTCGCGTACCACAGAAGGTGGTAGCCGAGAGGACCGCTGCTGTCTCTTATACACATC
>KL571214.1:26875-30474 GCA_000715855.1 Actinoplanes liguriensis | reverse complement strand
CGCCAGGGCGGTGCCGAGGATCTCGGCGGCCCGGTCGGCGTCCGCTTCGGAGAGCCCGAGGATCGCGCGGCGCTTCTCCACGCCCGCGAGCGCGCGGACGCCGGTCAGGTCGAGCATCCAGTGCGCGTCGGCGGACGGGATCAGGTGGACCGTGCCGCGCATCGGCCAGGTGCGCACGACGTCACGCTGCTCGGTGTCGGCGACGATCTCCGGCAGCGTACGGCCGGGCAGGCGGGCGCCGAGCGACCAGAGCACGCTGTTGAGATCCTGCGCCTGCATCGCGCCGAACCACTCGGTGACGTCCAGGACGGACTTCTTGGTGACCGAGCCCAGGAGCAGGCTCGTCATGCGAAGGCTCAGCGCTGCGTCGACATCCACAGCGCTGAGCCTAATTTCTTTTACCGCCCGCGGGCTGCCCGGTACCGCTTGATCAGCGTGTTGGTCGACGAGTCGGCGTCGTCGGCCGGCGCGGACGCCGAGGTCAGCTTCGGCGCGACCTGGTTGGCCATGGCCTTGCCGAGCTCGACACCCCACTGGTCGAACGAGTTGATCTCCCAGATCACACCCTGGGTGAACGTGATGTGCTCGTAGAGCGCCACGAGCTGCCCGAACGTGTTCGGCGTCAGCTTGTCCGCGAGGATCGTCGTCGTCGGGTGGTTGCCCTGCATGACCCGGTGCGGCGCGACCTCGGGCCTGGTGCCCTCGGCCTGAACCTGCTCCAGGGTCTTGCCGAACGCGAGCGCCCCGGTCTGCGCCAGGAAGTTCGACATGAACAGGTCGTGCATCTCGCCGATGTCGTGGTTCGGCGTGCTGAAGCCGATGAAGTCGGCCGGGATCAGCTTCGTGCCCTGGTGGATCAGCTGGTAGAACGCGTGCTGACCGTTCGTGCCGGGCTCGCCCCAGAAGATCTCGCCGGTCTGGTACGGAACGCGGTCGCCGGAGAGGCGCACGGACTTGCCGTTGCTCTCCATGGTCAACTGCTGGAGGTAGGCGGCGAAGCGGTGCAGGTACTGCGCATACGGCAGCACGGCGTGCGACTGCGCGCCGAGGAACGTGTCGTACCAGACGTTGAGCAGGCCGAGCAGGGCCGGGACGTTGCGCTCGATCGGCGTACCGCGGAAATGCTCGTCGATCTTGTGGTAGCCGTCGAGCATGTCGGCGAACTGCTCCTTGCCGATCGCGATCAGCACCGAGAGGCCGACCGCGGACGGGAGCGAGTATCGGCCGCCCACCCAGTCCCAGAAGCCGAACATATTGTCGGTATCAATGCCGAAAGCAGCAACTTTTTCGGCATTTGTCGAGACGGCGACGAAGTGCTTGGCGACGGCGGACGAATCGCCCAAACCTTTCAGAAGCCAAGCGCGCGCCTCAGAAGCGTTCGTCAACGTCTCCTGCGTGGTGAACGTCTTCGACACGATGATGAACAGCGTCGTCGCCGGGTCGAGGTCACGCGTCTTCTCGTACAGGTCGGTCGGGTCGATGTTCGACACGAACCGGGCCTCGATGTCGCGCTGCGAGTAGTCCTTCAGCGCCTCGTACGCCATGACCGGGCCCAGGTCGGAACCGCCGATGCCGATGTTCACGATCGTCCGGATGCGCTGGCCGGTGTGCCCGACCCACTCGCCCGAGCGCACCTTGTCGGCGAACGCGCCCATCCGGTCGAGGACCTCGTGCACGTCGGCGACCACGTCCTGACCGTCGACGACCAGCGTCGCGTCGCGCGGCAGACGCAGCGCGGTGTGCAGGACGGCACGGTCCTCGGTGATGTTGATGTGCTCACCGGCGAACATCGCGGCGATGCGCTCGCTCAGCTTCGCGCGGCCGGCCAGCGCGAACAGCGCGGTCAGCACCTCGTCGGTGATCAGGTTCTTGCTGTAGTCGACGTACAGGCCGGCGACCGAGGCGGCGTAGCGCTCCCCGCGCTGCGGGTCGCTGTCGAACAGGTCACGCAGGTGGACCGCCGAGAACTTCTCCGCGTGGCCCTGGAGCGCCTGCCATTCGGCGCTGTCGGAAACGTGTTCGCTCATCTCTCCCACTTCCGGACCGGGACCTTCGACACTTCGCCCATCGTGGCACGGACCGCTGCCCGACGCGGCGAACTGGGGCTCATAGACGACCCACAGATAGATCACAGAGCCGTCATTGAACTCATCGCGAGGTTAGTCCCATGACGACGACCGCCGCCCACCGGACCCGAAACGTCCCGGAGCGTGCCTCTTTAGTGGCACTACTGATTGCAACAGCCGTCCTGTACCTCTGGAACCTCAGCGAGTCCGGCTGGGGGAACAGCTTCTACGCCGCCGCCGCGCAGGCCGGGTCGCAGAGCTGGAAGGCATGGCTGTTCGGCTCGCTGGACGCCGGAAACGCGATCACGGTGGACAAACCGCCCGCCGCGATGTGGGTGATGGGCCTGTCCGCGCGCATCTTCGGCGTGAACAGCTGGGCGATCCTGGCCCCGCAGGCGCTGATGGGCGTGGCCAGCGTGTGGCTGCTCTACCTGGCGGTGAAACGCTGGTTCGGGCACGTCGCCGGGCTGATCGCCGGCGCGGCGCTGGCGCTGACCCCGGTCGCGGTGCTGATGTTCCGCTACGACAACCCGGACGCGCTGCTGGTGCTGCTGATGACCGCGGCCGGCTACACGACGGTCCGCGCCACCGAGCGGGCGAGCGCGAAGTGGCTGGCCCTGACCGGGGTGCTGCTCGGCTTCGGCTTCCTGACCAAGATGATGCAGGCGTTCCTGGTGCTGCCGGCGATGGCGCTGGTCTACCTGGTCGCCGCCCCGACCACGATCGGGAAGCGGATCAAGCATCTGCTCCTCGCCGGCCTGGCCCTGGTCGTCTCGGCCGGCTGGTTCATCGCGCTGGTGTCGCTCTGGCCGGCGTCGTCCCGGCCGTACATCGCCGGCTCGACCAACAACACGCTGTGGGAGCTCGCGCTCGGCTACAACGGCCTCGGCCGGATCCTCGGTGGCGAGGGCAACGGCGGAGGCGGCGGAGGTGGCGGGAACACCGGCTTCGGCGGGGCGACCGGCATCGGGCGGCTCTTCGGCGAGTCGATGGGCACCGAGATCTCCTGGCTGCTGCCGGCCGCGCTGATCGTGCTGGCGGCCGGCCTGGTGATCACGGCTCGCCGGGCCCGCACCGACCTGCAGCGCGCCGGCCTCGTGGTGTGGGGCTCGTGGCTGCTGATCACGGGGCTGATCTTCAGCTTCATGCAGGGCATCTTCCACGCGTACTACACGGTCGCCCTCGCCCCGGCGATCGGCGCGGTGGTCGGGATGGGCGTCAGCCTGCTCTGGAAGCACCGGTCGAACATCTTCGCAGCGCTGACTATGGGCGCGACGATCGTGGTGACGGCCTGGTGGTCGTACACGTTGCTGGGCCGCAGCTCGGACTTCCTGCCCTGGCTGCGCACACCGCTCCTGGTGGCCGGGATCGTTGCGGCGGTCGCACTGGTCGCCGCGTTCCGCCTCGGGCGGCGGCTCGCCCTGGTGGGCGGCACGATCGCGCTGGTCACGGCGTTGGCCGGGCCGGCGGCGTACGCGGTGCAGACGGCCTCCGAGCCGCACACCGGGTCGATCCCGTCGGCGGGCCCGTCGG
>KL571214.1:25250-26657 GCA_000715855.1 Actinoplanes liguriensis | reverse complement strand
GGCCCGTCGGTCGCCGGCGGTCGCGGCGGCTTCCCCGGAGGCGGCGGCAACCGCGGCGGGGGCGGTGGCTTCCCCGGCGGTGGTCAGAACGGTGGTGGCTTCCCGGGTGGCGGCAACTTCGGCGGCGGTCAGAACGGTGGCGGCTTCCCCGGAGGTGGCGGCAACACTCAGGGCGGTAACACCCAGGGCGGTAACACCCAGGGCGGCACCGCGCCGGGCAGAAACGGTCAGAACACCGGCACGCAGGGTGACGGCAACCGCGGCGGCGGCCGCGGCATGGGAGGCGGCGGCATGGGCGGCCTGCTCGACGCCGCGACCGTCAGCGACGAGATGAAGACCCTGCTCGAACAGGACGCCGACAAGTACACCTGGGTCGCCGCGGCCATCGGCTCGCAGAGCGCCTCCGGTTACCAGCTCGCCACCGAGAAGCCCGTGATGGCCGTCGGCGGCTTCAACGGCACCGACCCGTCGCCCACGTTCGCCCAGTTCAAGGAGTACGTGGCGGCCGGAAAGATCCACTACTTCATCGGTGGCAGCGGTTTCGGCGGCGGTGGCGGCTCGGGCAGCTCCGACAGCAGCCAGATCTCGTCCTGGGTGTCGGAGAACTTCACCGCGAAGACGGTCGGCAACACCACCGTCTACGACCTCACGACGGGCGCCTCCGGCACGACGAACTGACCACCCTCCACAACCGACATGCGCGGGCGGCTCCCTGACCGGGGCCGCCCGCTTTCGTCGTACGTGCGAAGCCTGAAATGTCCCTGACACAAAACGGACGGAAACCCCATCGACTCACAGTGCGGCCACAGCTTTCTTATACAGGGCGCAAAGACGCGGGACGGAAATTGGTCCCATGAGCCTTTCGACGCTGCCTTCGCAGGACGCCGGTTCGGCCCGCGTCACCGCACCGGTCCTCGACGTCGTCGTGCCGGTCTACAACGAGGAGACCGATCTCGAGCCGTGCATCCGGCGGTTGCACGGATACCTCGCGGCCTATTTCCCGTACCGGTTCCGGATCACCATCGCGGACAACGCCAGCATCGACGGCACGGCAGCCGTGGCGCAGCACCTGAAGGCAGAGTTTCCCGAGGTCGAGGCGGTGCACCTGGCACAGAAGGGCCGCGGGCGCGCGCTCAACCACGTCTGGACGCACTCCGACGCGGCCGTTCTCGCCTACATGGACGTCGATCTGTCGACCGATCTCGGCGCATTGTTGCCGCTCGTCGCGCCGCTGATCTCGGGCCATTCCGATCTCGCGATCGGCTCGCGGCTGGCGCGCGGGTCACGGGTCGTCCGAGGCGCCAAGCGCGAGTTCATCTCCCGCAGCTACAACCTCATTTTGCGTACGACGATGGCCGCCCGTTTCTCCGACGCGCAATGCGGGTTCAAGGCCATCCGGTCCGATGT
>KL571214.1:23730-25046 GCA_000715855.1 Actinoplanes liguriensis | reverse complement strand
CCTGCCGATGGTGGAGGACACCGGCTGGTTCTTCGACACCGAGATGCTGGTCCTCGCCGAGCGGGCCGGTCTGCGCATCCACGAGGTGCCGGTCGACTGGGTCGACGACCCGGACAGCCGGGTGGACATCGTCTCCACCGCGATGGAGGACCTGAAGGGCATCGTCCGCATCACGCGTGCGCTGAGCAGCGGAAAGCTCCCCATCGGGACGCTTCGCGAGCAGCTCGGGCGCAACCCGTTGCCGGTCGAGGGTGTGCCGACCGGCCTCACCGGCCAGCTGATCCGCTTCGCCGGCGTCGGGGTGGCGAGCACGCTGGCGTACCTCGTGCTCTACGCGATGCTCCGGGTCGGCGTCGGCCCGCAGGCCGCGAACCTGATCGCGCTCCTGGTCACCGCGGTCGCCAACACCGCCGCGAACCGGCGCCTGACGTTCGGGGTGAGTGGCACGGACGGCGCTCTCCGTCACCAGGCGCAGGGCCTCGTGGTGTTCGGAATCGGTCTGGCGCTGACGAGTGGCTCGCTGGCGCTACTCGGTGCGGCCTCCACTGAACCGTCCCGATTCGTCGAGTTGACGGTTCTGATCCTGGCGAACCTGGTCGCCACGGCGGTTCGCTTCCTCATGATGCGGGTCTGGGTCTTCCGCGGCTCCCGGGACCGGGCCTGACGCCGTCCCGGCCTCCCGTCCGGCCCCCACCGCACCGGATCGCGCACCCTTTGATCCCGAAACGTCGACCTTTGAACGCGATCATCCCAACGCGGCGCCCGTGAATCTCGGGCGCCGCGTTTTCGCAGCCCACAAGCGAGTCGTTTCTATCGCCATCTGACCGCATGGTCCGAAATGCGAGACGGGTTTCGGACGGTTCGCACCGTCATCGAAACATGGCAAAGCCGTTGTACCGGTTACTGAAGACCTTTCCGGTCATCTCACCCACTGGGCGCGCCGACCGGGTCCACGGGTAGTTCGGGCGGAAAATTCGGCACACGTAGACGTATCACGGAAGCAACTCAGAGGTAACAATGGGCTTTGATCGGGATAGCCGACTCTCGATCCTTGCTTCACCGGCGCGGCGACCGGAAGGTAGCAAAACATGCTCAGCAAAGAGGACAGCCGACGGCTGGCACAGTTGGAGCGTCAGCTCCGGCGCGACGACCCTGACTTCTGCGCCCGGATGGGTGGCGGCAACTTCAGTGTTCCGACCCCCCGGCCTCCGTTAGCCCTCTTCTTCCTCGCCGCCGTGATAGCCGTCGCCGCGATCCTCGTCGCCGCGGCCGGCTGGGGGATCGCCGCCGTCGTCGTCGCCGTCTGGAGCGTCGTC
>KL571214.1:10019-23519 GCA_000715855.1 Actinoplanes liguriensis | reverse complement strand
CTACCGCTTCCGCAAGTTCCGCACCCGGCAATAGCGTCTCCCCCCGATCGAGCCCGCGCCCGGCACGGCGCGGGCTCGTTCACACCCACCCCAGCCCTCGGCCACCAGCCCAAGCCGCCATCCCCCAGCTGGCACCCACGGTCGTTATCCGCCCGCAAAACAACCACCAGCACCAGCCGCCAAGCCCCAGCTGGCACCCACGGTCCCCAACCGCCCGCAAAACAACCGTCAGGACCAGCCGGCCAGCCGGAGCGGGCGGCGCACCTCGTCCAGGCTCGCGTGGTCCGGCCAGCTGTTGCGAGGCGAGCTGCCGCCCGCCGCCAACCGCACCCGGCTGGTGCCCACCGTTGTTATCCGGCCGGCAAAACAACGATGAGGACCAGCTGGGATCGGGAGCTTGCCGCTGAGCTTGAGCTGGGGCTCGCTCCGTTGGCGGGCGGCTTGAGAAACGCCGGGCGCCGAGCGACGACCGGCGGTCACCGTTGCCGAGGAGAGGGGCGACGGATGGGGTTATGGCTGCTGCGGGGAGCTGTTGGGGGCAGGGGTTCGGGGGAGGGCGGCGAGGACTGCGGTGCGGGGGCTGGACAGGACGAGACGGCCGGGCAGCAGCGCCGCGGCCGGCGCCATACTCGGCTGCGCCAGCACGATCACCTCGGCCTCGACGTCCCGCAACCGCGCGGCGATCGCCTCGTGATAGCGCCCCGAATGGCCCGCCTCGAAGAACTGCCAAGCCTCCAAGCAGGGCACGAACATCAGATCGGCCGCGGGATCCTCCTCCCGCAGCAGGGCGGTCGTCGGCTCCAGCGTGGACTCCACCGCATAGGCCACCGCGATCCGCCCACCGGCGGTGACCGCGGCCCGCGCCATCGGCCGATCCCCCCGCACGGCCCCGGCGCGTTCCGCCTCCGGCCCGATCGTCGAGCAGGTGCACACGATCACGTCCGCCCCGGCCAGCTCTGCCAGCCGTGCCCGAACCCGCTCCTCCACCGGAATCCCGGCCCGGGCGTCGGCGAGCAGGCCCGCGTCCACCACGTGCTCGTCCCGCCACCCCGGCGCCAGCTCCGCGACCAGCGCCCGGAACGTCGCCACGTGAACGTCGGCGGTATGCAGGAACCCGATCGTGCTCACTCGAACACCGTAGTAGCCGCCGGGACACCCCGCGCCCTTGCCACCTCCCCCGCCTCCGCCTCGACCCGCGCCTGATCAGCCGCCGTGAGCTGCCGGAACGTGGTCACCGTCAGGTCCACCCGTTTCTTCCCGGCCATCCGGGGCCGCCACACCCCGGCGATCTCCCCGTCGAGCAGCACCACCCCGGGATTGCCGAGCACCCGCCACACCTCTTTGTGCCGCTCCCGGTCGGGCACCAGCAGATCCCGATCACGCCCCTGGAGCCTGTCTCTTATACCGACTCCAGCGCGCTGACACTCGCCGCCGGCAGCCAGGCCGGGTGCCCGTCGACGCGGACCTCGACCAGATCGTCCGGCCACACCGCGCGCATCTCCGCGGTGGTGCTCTGCAGATATTTCGCGACCTCGGCCGGCCCGGCGGGCCCGAGGAACCGCAGGTACGTCACGATCAGCTCGGCGATGCCACGATTGGCCTCAGGAATCGGGACGGAGGGACCGGGCAGCGGACCCAGCATCGCGTCGCGCCCGCGGGACAGCACCTGAACCCGGCCGGCCAGCCCGGAGTGCTGCCAGACGTTGCCGGAGACATGCCGCGCCCCGCAGGGCTTGCAGTCGAACGTCAACTCCCGCGGCACTCGCGCGCTGACACCGGTGCTCGCCTCCCCGCGCGGCATCGGCTCGCGCACCACCTCGCGAAGCGCCTCCGCCGTAGCTCGCAGGGCCGCCGCCCCACGACCTACGCCATCGGGAATTTGACCGCTCTTGATCCTCGCTCTCGCGTCGGCGTCGCTGACCGGCCAGAGCTGCGACGTCAGCGCCTCGATGTCGGCCTCGCGATGCAGGTGCGGCGCGCCGCGGGCGGCCCACACGGTGAGCAGCCGATCATCCTCCAGGGGCGCGCTGGTCCGTGCGGCGAGCGCGACCCCGGTGGAACCGGGCGTGTACTCCTGCAGGCCGAGATCGAGAACCGGCAGGTCAGCGGGCCGCGCGGAGCCACGCTCAGCCAGCCCCACTGCCGCCAGCCGAAACGCCATGACCTGCGCACGATCCACGTTGATCATTCGCCGACACCTCCCGGATGCTCAGGTGCGACGACCGTACCGCCGGGATGCGACATTTCTCAGGCGTTCCCGGCGTGCGCCGGGCAGGCCCTCGACGTACTCCCAGGTGTCCAGGCTTGTGGGACCGTAAGGTCCCTCCTGTGGAATCGGTGGCTCGCCGGTCAATCGGTACCCGCACCGCCGCGCCACCGCGGTGCTTGCCGTGTTTTCCGGGTCGATCCGCAGCAGCAGCCGGCTCAGTCGCAGCGTGCCGCACGCATATTCGGTGAGCAGCGACAACGCGGCCACGGCAAGCCCGCGGCGCCGATAGGCCGCGCCGACCAGATAGCCCAGCTCGGCCTCGCGCAGCCCGGGATTGACGCCGAAGAGCAGCACCTCCCCCAGCGGCGCGAGCCCGTCGACGGTGATCGCGAGCTGGATCCGTGCCCCGGTCAGCCGCCCCTGGCGTGCCCGTTTCAGATAGGCCAGCCCGGCCTCGACGTCGAACGGCGACGGCATCGGCGTCCACCGTGCGATGTCCGGCTCGTCCAGGATCGTGACGAGATCTTCCAGATCGTCGGGCGTCCATTCCCGCAGCACGACCCCATTGCCCGCCAGACTCAGCGGGTGCGGCAGCGGGTTGGCGGTCACTCTTCAAATCCTGCCCAGAAAGACCCGTATGCGGCTAGTGGCGATCCGCGGGTAGCGATTGTTGATTGTTGACGGCCGATCCGTCGGATTCCCGATGGCCTCGCCGGCGCCCTTCGGGCACCCTTCACACCACCTTGTCACTCAAGGCAGCATTTGCTCCATGTCCGACGTTTCCCGTACGCCGTCAGCCCCCACGTCGCCAGCCACCGTCCCCGGCTCACCCTCGGTGCTGCCCGCTCACGCCGAGGGCCACTGGGCGCGATACAACGCCAGGCAGGCCGACCGCGAGGTGCGAGCCACCTGCCGCCACGCGATGGAGCTGGCCGGCCCCGGCGCGAGCCGCGCCGCCGTCGACCTGGGTTGTGGCGCCGGCCGCGAGACCCGGGCGCTGCTCGAAGCGGGCTGGCAGGTCACCGCGTACGACAGTGAGCCCACCATGCTGTCGGCTGTCGACCGCGCCCACCCGTCGCTGACCGCCCACCGGCTGGGTTTCGAGGAGATCGCCGAGCTCCCACCAGCCGACCTGATCTACGCCGGCTATGCCCTGCCGTTCCAGGACCGCGCGTCGTTCGATCGCTTGTGGACGCTGATCCGCACGTCACTGCGCCCGGGTGGCCGCCTCGCGGTGGACGTCTTCGGCGTTCACGATTCGTGGGCCGCCACGCCGTGGATGACTTTTCTGACCGCGGCGGAGGCGGCGTCGCTGGCCGACGGGCTCACGGTCGAGCACTGGCACGAGCAGGACGAGCCGGGTCCGGCGTTCAGCGGCCTCAAGCACTGGCACGTCTTCGAGCTGATCGCCCGGCGCCCGCTCTGACCCGCCGCCGCCCGGGTATCAGATCTTCCGGGCGCTGATCTCGAAACCGGCCTTAACAAGGCGCGTGACCAGCACATCCCCGATCCCGGTCGCCGGTGTCAGCACGCCACCCCCGAGGGCCGGCAGCGAGCCCCGATCCAACGCCAGCGCCAGCGCGGACTCCCCGAGCATCACCGCGGTGGCCGCATACCCCGGGTCGCCCTTGGCGCGCACCCGGGACGTGTACCTCGCTCCGGACGTCGTCCTCGCGAAGATGTCCATGGTGAAGTGCCCGCTCCTCCGGGCTTTCTCGTTGGGCCCGGTGCCGGGCTTCGGCAGGATCCGGTCCAGCAGGTACCGGGTGGGCGGCACCGCCAGCCCGGCAAAGAGCGCGCCCAGCCCCAGCTTGGTGCCGAGGGCGATGACCGGGGAGAGCGGTGACGCCCCGACGCTCATCGCTTCGCGATATTTGAAGTTCCGCCCGTACGCCCACGAGCGCAGCGCGTTGCTGCGCCGCACCACCCGGGTGTTGTAGGACGCCATCACGAACGGCGCGAGCCGCCCCCGCAGCCGCGGGTCCACGTCGGAGGCGGGGAACGTGTCCAGGTCGCTCTGCCGGCCCAGTTTCGGCTCGGCGTGCCGGTCCGGGCTCAGCGAGTACGGACTTCCGGCGACCTTGCGCAGCGACGGGTCCTGCTTCATCACGTCGACCTGGTTGCGCATCGAGTCGATGGTCCCGCCACTGACTCCGCCGCGCATGCTGGTCACCACGAGCGTGGTGTCGAGCAACTCACCCGAACCGTCCGATTCGACCAGTTTGTGGAGGACGTGCACGCCGATGTCGGACGGAATGGAGTCGAAGCCACAGGAGTGGACGATCCGCGCACCGGTGCTGCGCGCGAGCTCGTGGTTCTCGTCGATGCTGTCCCGCGCGAACAGCACTTCACCGGTCAGGTCGACGTAGTCGGTGCCGGCCGCGGCGCAGGCGTGGGCGAGAACCCGTCCGTACTTCGCATACGGCCCCACCGTGGTGATCACCACGCGCGTGCGTCCGGCCAGGGTGGCCAGCGCGTCCGCATCGGCCGCGTCGGCGACCAGGATCGGCCAGTCGACGCCGAGCCGGGCCTTGACCTCTTCCAGCTTCGCCGCCGAGCGCCCGCCCAGCGCGATCCGGATGCCGGCCGGCGCGTGCCCGGCGAGGTATTCCGCCACCAGCACCCCGACGAAGCCGGTCGCACCGTAGACGATGACCTCGAAGTCGCGTGAACGATCGCTCATGGTCGGAGATTGTGCACCCCGGACCACCCCGAAGGAAACTGGCGAGTAACAACGGCCGGAAAACCGTTACGCAGGGCCGGAGTCGCATGAGCACGCAGGCGGAACTCCAATGAATGGCCCCTTTTTACCCAGGCGCAAGACCTCTAAGCCTGTGGGCACCGGCTTTCCCCCGTATGCGCGACCACGTGAGTGGCGAGTCACGCCACGACCAAAAAACTAAGGAGGTTATTCACACAAAGGAAGATCAAAGCGGCTAATTTGGGAGAACAAAGTCACCGGCCCCGCTTCCGGGCAAGGTCAGTCCTGTGAGGCGGTGGCCACCGTCGGCAGTCCGCGTCAGCGGACACCGTGGCCGGAACGCCGAGTCCTGCCTGCTGGTCACGGTCAACAACACACAGGCATGGAGCGGGGGACCCACAAGTTCCTCGGTGCGCTCGCAGTGAGCGCGCCTCGGGGTGAAGCCGCGCAAGCGGCCGGGCTCCTCGGCCCGAACCCGACAGCTCACCTCGCAGGCGTGGAGGGAAAACTTCATGCTTCACCTGAACAAGCGGGTTCGTCGTGTCCTCTCCCGGCGAGCCCAGTCCTCGCGTGCCCTCACCCGGCCGGCCCACGCCGCCGAGCACGCCCGCCTCAACACCGAGCGCGCGCAGTCAAGGCCCAAACACCGCGCCGTGAAGGATCGGGGCCGCATCCAGCGGGCTCTCGGCATCACGATCGCCGGACTGGCCGGCGCCGTCGGCCTGCTGGCCGTCGAGTCCGCACCGGCCAGCGCCGCCCCGAACGTGAACTGGGACGCCGTGGCCCGCTGTGAGTCCGGCGGCAACTGGCGCATCAACACCGGCAACGGCTATTTCGGTGGCCTCCAGTTCAGCCGCTCGACGTGGCGGGCGCACGGCGGCGGAAAGTACGGCTCCACCGCCAACCAGGCCTCCAAGAGCGAACAGATCGCGGTCGCCGAGCGGGTGCTGCGCACTCAGGGCATCGGCGCCTGGCCCACGTGCGGTCGTCGCGGTCTCACCAAGGCGCGGACCAGCACGAAGACCGCCCCCTACCGCCTGGCCTCCTACAACACCCCGCTGAGGGCCAAGGGCGTCTACACCGTGAAGCGCGGTGACACCCTTTCGGGCATCGCCTCGCGTTACCACGTCCGGGGTGGTTGGAAGGCCCTTTACCGCGCCAACGCGGGCCGCCTGAGCAGCCCGAATCGGCTCAAGGTCGGTCAGCGCCTGGCGCTCTAGAGAAACTCCGGCTGGTCGAGCACCCGCAGCCACGTCCCGTCGGGCTGCCGGCGGACCACCTGCGCCCTCGCCCCGGCCCCGTCTTTCGGCGGTGTCGAGGTGAGGGCCAGGTCGCCGCTGATCAGGGTGGGCAGCGGTGGCTCCGGCTCGAATCGCGGCATCCTGGGCAGCACCTCTGCCCAGAACTTCTGGATCGCCGCGCGGCCGACGGTCTGGCTGCCGGGCGGGTAGGCCATCACGGCATCCTCCTCGTACAGCAGCGCGAGGCCTTCGGCATCCTTCGCATTGGCGCGCTCGACGAAGAGGCGGGTGAGGTCTTCGGGTTGGTGTGCCTTCTCGCGTTCGCTCATGGGTTCCACCCTCCTCCGAGCGGAGCCACAAGTCCAACAGATGGTTCTTCTAGCTACTACAATTCCCACTCATGGATCTGCGGCAGCTGGAGTACTTCGTCGCGGTCGCCGAGACGGGCAGCTTCACCCGCGCCGCCGAGCGGGTGCACATCACGCAGTCCGGGGTGAGTGCCCAGGTCAAGGCGCTGGAGCACGAACTGGGGGCGGAGCTTTTCGTCCGCAGCGGGCGGACCGCCAGGCTCACCGAGGCCGGGTCCGTCGCGCTGCGCCACGCCCGGGCCGCGCTCGACTCGACGTTCGACCTGCGGGATGCGATCGACGACGTCAAGGGGCTGGTCCGGGGGCGGCTGACGATCGGGATGGTGATCGGCTGCGAGGTCGCGCCACTCTTCGAGGCGCTCGCCGCGTTCCATGACCACCACCCGGGGATCGAGCTGGAGCTGACCGAGGCGAACTCGGACCAGCTCGTCGCCGGCGTCCGCACGGGCGCGATCGACGTGGCCCTGGCGGGGCTGGCCGGCGAGCCGCCGGAACACCTCGCGTCGCAGGTCATCGTCAGTGAGCCGCTGGTGGCGCTGACCCGGACCGGCGGCGAGCTCGCGGGACGAGACCGGGTCACGGTCGCGGAGCTCACGGCGTACCGAATAATTTGTCTTCCGCGAGGAACAGGAATCCGTGACGTGCTCGACCGGGCCGGGACGGCTGGACCCGGGATGCGACCGGAGGTCGCGCTCGTCGCCACCTCGCCGGACACTGTCGCCGGCCTGGCCCGGCGCGGTCTCGGTGTCGCCGTCCTGAGCGAGTCGATGGCGGCCGCCCATCCCGATCTGATCGCGGTTCCGATCGACGGCGCCGACATCCCGGCGCTGCTCGCGCTGGTCTGGCAGGAGCGGACGAGTCCGGCGCTGGCCGCATTCCTCGAGCACTGCCGAGCCGCTTTCTCCTGAACAGGGCGGAAAGGCCCCCGCCGCGCGATCGCGACGAGGGCCTCCCGGCTCATGAGGTGTTACCGCGTGATCGTCCGGTAGTAGACCTTGGCGGCCGAGGTGTTACCGGCCCGGTCCACGCCCCAGTACGAGATCCGCAGGATGCCCGTCTTCACGCCGGAGACCCGGACGCTCCACGTGCTCCCGTTGAACGACGCGTTCACCACTTCGGCCTTGGCCAGGGCGGACGTCCGCGAGGACGCCTTGGTCCACTTGCCGTGGCTGTAGTAGTACCAGTGGCTGCCGCGCTGCTCGGTCAGCTTGACCCGGACGGAGCGGATGCCGAGCCCGGTGTCGGTGACCGAGCCGGTCACCTTCGCCCAGGACGACGCGCGGTTCGGGCTGCTCGGCACCTTCAGGGTGACCTTGGGCGCCCAGACGTCCTTGACGACCTTGACCGAACCCGCGGTCACGGTGGCACCGGCGCCGAGGCCGTTCGCCGGAGTGACCTTGACCGAGAACGTCCCGGCCTTCTTGTAGATGTGCGCCACCGGCGTGTTCACCGAGGCGGTGCTGATGTAGCCGTCGCCCCAGGCGATCTTCACCGAGGTGCCGTTCACACCGCTGACCCGCAGCGTGACCGCCTGGGTGAGGTAGACCGAACCGCGGTCGAGGCTGTACTTGCCGGTCTGCACGGCGGCGGTCACGGCACCCGCGGTGATCGCCGGGGCCGCGTTGCCGGCCTTGTCGGTGATCGTCACGGTGACCGTGAACTTACCGGCCTTGGTGTACTTGTGGGTCGCCGTCTTCGCGCCGGCAGCCAGCGTCTCCGCCGCGCTGCCGTCGCCCCAGTTGACCACCTGCGCGATGTCCGCGGCGCCGCTGACGTCGTCGGTGAGGGTCTTCTGGGTCAGCGTGACCGTCTGACCGGTCCAGATGCTGCTCGCGTTCACCGAGTACGTCCCGGCCGGCGCGGTCGTGTCGGTCGGTGCCGGCACGTACACGCTGCTGCGGAACTGCGGGTCCGCGGTGACCGGGGTGTTCTTGGCGAAGTAGTTGACCAGCATGGTGAGGTCGTTGTCACCCGTGGTGGTCTTGGTGTCGTTGTGCAGGCCGAGGGAGGTGAAGTTGTCGCCACCCGAGGCGAGGAACGAGTTCATCGACACCCGGTACGAGCCGGCCGGGTCGAGGACGACGCCGTTCAGCTTCAGCGTCGACGCGATGATGTGCGAGCCGCTCGCCGCGGCCGGGTCGTACTGGTAGGTCAGGCCCTTCGACACGCCCAGGTGCAGGATCGGGCGGGACGCGGTGGCGGGCTGCCACTGCTCCTCCAGCACCTGCTTGATCTCGGCGCCGGAAAGGGTCTTGGTGACCATGTCGTTGGAGAACGGCTGGACCGCGTACGCCTCGGAGTACGTGATCACCCCGTCGTCGCCCTTGAGCAGGTCGGTCCGCAGGCCACCCGGGTTCATGAAGGCGATCTGCGCGCCACCACGGCCGGCGTCCTTGGTCTGGTCGAGCTGCACGTCGGCGATGAAGTTGCCCATCACCGACTCGGCGCCACGGTCCTCGGCGCCGGTGGCCGAGTAGGCCCGCTTGATGTCGTCGGTGATCTTGCCCAGCTCGCGCTTGCCCAGCTCCGCGGAGTTGGCCTTGGCGTTGGCCACGATCGTCGCGACGGCGGCGTTCTCGGTGTAGCCCTTGACGTCGAGCAGCTCAGCGGTCGAGCTGGTCACCGACTTGGTCACCGGGTCGTACGTCAGGTTCGCGCGGCCCAGCTTGACGCCGTAGTCCTCGGCCTGGATGACCGGGCGGGTCTTGTCCGTGCCGGGGATCGGGATCTCGAACGCGTACGGCTGGTGGGTGTGACCGCTGAAGATCGCGTCCACGTCCGCGCTGAGCTTGGTGAACGCCCCGAAGACCGCGTCGTTCTGCAGAGCCTCGGCGCTGCTGATGTTCTCGGTCGCCGCACCCTCGTGGGCGAGCACGACCACGACGTCGGCCTCACCGTTGGACGCGTCGCCGTCGGACAGCTCGGCCGCGACCTTGTTGGCCTCGGCGACCGGGTCATGGAACTCGATGCCCTCGATGCCGGCCGGGCTGACCAGGGACTTGGTCTGCTCGGTGACGACGCCGACGTAACCGACCTTGACGCCGCCGACAGTCACGACGTCGTACGCCGGAAGGGCGCGCTTGCCGTCCGCGGTGTAGACGTTCGCGCCCAGGAACGGGAAGTCGGCCCGCTCCTGCACGTGACCGGTCAGGTCGGCGATGCCCTTGTCGAACTCGTGGTTGCCGACCGCGGAGACGGCCAGGCCACCCGCGTTCAGCGAGTCGATCGTCGGGTTGTCGTCGTCGATCGAGGAGACGAACGTGGACGCGCCGATGTTGTCGCCGGCCGAGGTCCAGATCGTGTTCGGGTTCTCCGCACGCAGCTTGTCGACCAGGCCCACGAGCTGGGCCGCGCCACCGACACCGGCGGACGGGGACTCGATGCGGCCGTGGAAGTCGTTGATGTTCAGCAGCTGCAGGTTCACCGGCTTCGGCGCGCTGGTGTCCAGGCCGATCACGACCGGGTCGTGGTCGCTGGCGCGGTACGGGTCGGCGTTGTAGAACGGAGCCCAGCCGTTGTACTGGTAGGCGTACGACTCGACGGAGTTGATGTTCCAGATGTCGACGCCGGTCACGCGGTCGGTCAGCGACGGCGTGGTCAGCGCGTGGTCCAGCGAACCGGACTCGCCGCCGAAGACGTAGGAGTTCTTGTTCGGCGCCTTGGCGCTGTGCACGTCGGTGTAGCCGGCGCCGTAGAGGACCTGCATCGGGTCCTCCTGGGTGTAGGAGTTGAAGTCACCCAGCAGGATCACCTTGTCGGTGCCGCTGTCCTTCTCCACACCCTTGACGAAGTCGACCAGCGACGCGGCCTGACGCTTGCGGTCACCGTTGTACGGGCCCTGCCCGTCGCCGCTGTCCACATTGTCGCCGGTCGGGGCGACCGAGGCGCTCTTCGACTTGAGGTGGTTGGCCACCACGGTGAAGTCGATGCTGCCGGCGGTGAAGGTCTGCGCGATCGGCTCGCGCGCGTTCGACCACACGGTCTCGTCGTTGATCGACCGGGACTCGCCCTTCGGCGTGACCTTGGCCGGCTTGAAGATGATCGCGGTGGTGATGAAGTCCTGCGCGGTCGCGGCCGGAAGCTCGGCGGGCGACTTGACGTAGTCCCAGGTGCCCGCGCCGTCCTTCGCGTTCAGCGCGCCGACCAGGGTCTTCAGCGCCAGCTGCGGGTCGTTCGCGTCGAAGCGGATCGAGTTCTCGATCTCCATCAGCGCGACGACGTCGGCGTCCAGCGAGCTGATCGCCGAGACGATCTTCGCCTGCTGCTTGGCCAGCGCGGCCGCGTCCGTGGCGCCGCGGGCGTCGCCACCGAAGTGGACGAAGTAGTTCAGGACGTTGAAGCTGGCCACCTTGATGTCGCCACCCACGGCCGCCGGAGCGGTGGTACGCGGGTTGGCCGAGGTGAAGGTGGTCCGGTTCGCGGCCGCGGTGTCCGCGGTGACCGGGGTGGTCGGCTCGAGCAGCCAGTCGCCGTACGCGTAGTCGAGCACCACCGGCCCGAAGGAGGCGACCTTGTCGCCGGCCCGGATCGGCTCGTCCTTGCTCAGGTACGGCGGGGCGATACCGGCCGAGGAGAGCGTGGTGGTCCGCGCGTCGTCGAGCAGGATGCGGCCGGCCCGGTTCGCGGCCTTCACCGCCGCCGCCTCGTCGCTGCCGGCCTTGGCCACGTCGGTCGGAACCTTGGCGACCTTGTCCCCGGCGGCCAGGACGACCTCACCGTAGTTGGTCAGGTAGTACGGGTCCGAGACGGTGTAGGTGCCGGCCGGGGAGACCAGCATGCCCTCGACCGACTCGCGGACCGCGTCGCTGCCCGGCAGGGACAGCGGGGAGGCGGCCGGGATGGTCACGTCGTGCGCGCAGATCTGGGTGTCGGCCGTGGCCGCCGGCGTCAGCTCGGTGAGCGTGTTGAACTCGGAGACCGTGCCGGTGACCCGGATCTGATCGCCGATCTTGACCTCCGGCAGGGCCGCGCCGTAGACGAAGATCGCGTCGGAGGCGACACCCTCGGCGCCTGTCTCTTATACACAGCCGCTGGTGCGGTGGTCCGCGGTGACGACGCCCTCGACGGTGACCTTCTGGCCGGCCAGCGGGGACGCCGCGCCGGTGCCCTGTACCTCGGCGATGGTGTTGGTGACCGGGGTGTCGCAGCCGGCCGGATCGGTGCCGGGGTCGGGGTCGGTGACCGGGGCCTCGTTCACGCTGCCGAACGTGTTCTGCGCGGCGGCCTGCCAGACGCCGTCGATCTTCTGCAGCGAGAAGCCGACCGGGGTGCTGCTGGTCTCCGAGACACCGATGTCGGTGCTGGTCTGACCGGCGGCCGGGCTGCCCGCGGCGCCGGTCATCGTGCCCTCGTAGCTGAGGAACTCGGAGACCGTGCCGTCCGGCTTGATCAGTGCCAGGCCGTCCGGCGCGCCGTTCTGGAGGCCGTCCTTCGGCCAGGTCTGCACGTACACGCCGTTGGTGACGACCATGCCGCTGAGCGACTTGGTGCCGTAGACCGCGTTGCCGCTGCCGTTGTAGAGGGCGAGCGTCCAGCCGGTCGGGTCGAAGTCGGCCGGGGCCTGGATCTCGACCGCTTCACCGGTGTCGTCGCCGACGTTGTCGTAGTGGATCTCGGAGATGAAGGGGATCTGGGCCTCGGCCGCGAACGCCGGCACGGAGAAGCCCAATCCCAGCGCGGTCGCGAGTGCCGCCGCACCCAGGGCCCGGAGAGCCTGGGGGCTCGCAGCGGCACTCACGCTGCGTAGATATGGACGCATGGAAACAGGTCCCCCTATGGAAGTGAGTGGGCCGGAGCGTAGGTAGGTTCGGTGACGTTCTCTTCTCGCTCAGGTAACGGAAAGGGGTTCGGCCCACAAAGGACGAGGTCGAATCCACCCTTATCGACCCCTCGCCGGGGTCACGGTTGAGCATCGGTCTGTCCACTACGGATTGTTACCTGTTGGCTGTCTATACAACGCGTAACGAAACGTCGGCGTCTCGACGGGACGTACACGACACCACGTGGGCGTTTTGGGGGGATTCTCAGTCCCGGCTCCCGACCGCCGATCACGTGTGTCGACCCGCCTCATCGCGCAAGGGAGCATCCGTGGCAACCCTGCTGTACCGGCTCGGACGACTCGCCTACCGACGACGCCGCCTGACGCTGGCCGTCTGGTTGGTGGTCCTCGCCCTCACCGGCCTGGGAGCCGCCACCCTGTCCGGGCCGACGACCGGTGCGTTCGCCATCCCGGGAACCGAGTCGCAGCGGGCCATGGAGGTGCTGTCGGAGAAATTCGGCAGCGGCTCCGACGGCACCACCGCCAAGGTCGTCTTCACCGCGCCGGCCGGCACGACGCTCACCGCCACACAGCAGAAGGCCGCGGTCGAGGCCGCCGTCGCCGCGCTCGCCGCGGTGCCGCAGGTCGCCGCGGTCGCCGACCCGTTCACGGCGAAGACGATCTCGGAGGACGGGCGGACCGCGTACGCCACCGTCAGCTACTCGGTCGCCGCGACCGAGGTCACCGACGCCGGACGGACCGCACTCTTCGCCGCCGGGGACACCGCCAAGTCGGCCGGTCTCGGCGTCGAGTACTCCGGCGAATCCACCCAGTCCGCCGAAGGCGGCCAGTCCACCGAGGCGCTCGGCATCGTGGTCGCCGCGCTGGTCCTGGTCATCACGTTCGGCTCGCTGATCGCAGCCGGTCTTCCACTGCTCACCGCCATGATCGGAGTCGGTCTCGGGATGGGCGGCATCCAGATCGCCACCGGGTTCTCCGACCTGTCGTCCTCCACATCCGCGCTGGCCACCATGCTCGGCCTCGCCGTCGGCATCGACTACGCGCTCTTCCTGGTCTCCCGCTTCCGCCACGAGCTGGCCGAAGACCACGACGGCGAAGAAGCCGCCGGTCGCGCCGCCGGAACCGCCGGCTCGGCCGTGGTCTTCGCCGGCCTGACCGTGGTGATCGCCCTCGCCGCGCTCAGCGTCACCGGCATCCCGTTC
>KL571214.1:7001-9821 GCA_000715855.1 Actinoplanes liguriensis | reverse complement strand
GGCCGCCGCCGGAACCGTCGCCGGCGCCGTGATCATCACGTTGACGCTGGTCCCGGCGGTCCTCGGCTTCGCCGGCCGGCGCGTCATGCCGAAGAAGACGCCGGCCCGCGACACGGTCCCGTTCGGCGAGCGCTGGGCCCGCAACGTGCTCCGCTACCGCTGGGCCGCACTGATCGTCGCGCTCGGCCTGATCGTCACAGCCGCCGTCCCGGTCCTCCACCTGCGCCTGTCACTGCCCGACGACAGCACCGCCTCGGTCACGTCCACCCAGCGCAAGGCCTACGACCAGCTGGCCGCCGGCTTCGGCGCGGGCTTCAACGGTCCGCTGATCGTGGTCGCGGAAGGCTCGTTCGACCAGGCACAGCAGGCCATCGCCAAACTCAGCGACGTGGTCCTGGTCACCGAGCCGGTTCTGGACCGGACCGGGGACGTGGCGATGCTCACCGTCATCCCGAAGAGCGCCCCGACCAGCGAGGCCACCAAAGACCTCGTGAAGGCGATCCGCGCCCTGCCGTTCCCCGTGCAGGTAACCGGCACGACGGCCGTCAACATCGACGTCTCCGACAGGTTGGGGGCGGCTCTGATCCCGTACCTCGCAATTGTTGTCGGTCTTGCCTTTGTGCTGCTCATGCTGGTCTTCCGCAGTCTGCTGGTGCCGCTCAAGGCAACCGCCGGCTTCCTGCTCAGCGTCGCCGCCGCGTTCGGCGCGCTGACCTGGGTCTTCCAGGACGGCCACCTCGCCGGCCTGTTCGGCATCCAGTCCACCGGCCCGCTGGTCAGCATCATGCCGATCTTCCTGATCGGGATCCTTTTCGGACTCGCGATGGACTACGAGGTCTTCCTGGTCACCCGCACCCGCGAGGAGTACGTGCACGGCGCCGCCCCCAACGAGGCGATCATCACCGGCATGAAGCACGGCGCCCGGGTCGTCACCGCCGCCGCGCTCATCATGATCAGCGTCTTCGCCGGCTTCATCCTGGCCGACGACACCATCATCAAATCCCTCGGCTTCGCCCTCGCCTTCGGCGTCGCGGTCGACGCCTTCCTGGTCCGGATGACCATCGTGCCGGCCGTGCTGTCCCTGCTCGGCCGATCGGCCTGGTGGCTGCCGGGCTGGCTCGACCGGGCCCTGCCGAACGTCGACGTGGAAGGCGAAGGACTCGCCCGCCGCCTCGCCGGGAACCGTCGGGGCGAGGAGCGGGAGTTGCTTCCGGCCGCCTGAGAACCATGCGGTGGGCGGGCTGCCGGGTCTGCCCACCGCTTAATTCCTTTTCCCGTACGTCGGGAGCGCCGCCGGCTGGGCCACGTGGATCTCGTCCCGGCCGGTCGCCGCGCGCCCCGTCGCCATCCGGTCGCCGTCGCCGCCCAGCCCGCCGCCGCCGCCCAGATCGTCGCGGCCCGATCTGTCGCGGCCCAGCCGTCGCCGCCGCCGCGGCCCAGCCAGCCATCTCCTTGGGCCTGCCGCCTCACAGCTCGGCCCGGCTTCGCCAGCTGCCGCGTGTGCCGTCGGGCGGTTTGCCGCATCCGCGAGCCGGACGTTTGGAGATCAAGCAAGCCTAAAAGTATGAGATCAGGCGCTAGGTAGGTTAAGTCCGTTATGTCACGGTAAAGGAGGTTTTGGAGAGTACTCAGAAGGGATTGGTAATGCAGAAGACCATGCGCTTTCTGGCGCTGGCAGGATTCGGAATGCTGGCCGGGTTGACGGCCGCCGCCGCCCCCGCCCAGGCCAGCCCCGCGGGCGGCAGCACGTCCGCCCAGCAACAGCAGAGGAACCCGTGGAACGACGACGAGGTCGTCGGCTACTACCGCGACTTCTGGTCCTGCCACCGGGCCGGGCTCGTCGGGCAGCGGTTCCACTCCTGGGACGACCACGACTGCGAGAGGGTCCGCTTCGGCTTCCGCCGAGGCGCCTGGGCCTTGATCGTCGCCCAGAACGACTGGGACAACCGCTGGGACAACCGCTGGCGGCCAGGCTCTTGGCCCGCCGGCTGGCCCAACCGTCCGCAGTGGCCCGGCGCTGGCCGCCCAACTCCGGACCACCCGGACCGTCCCGGCCCCAACGGTCCTGGTCGCCCCGACCGTCCGGGTCCCGACCGCCCTGATCGCCCCGGTCCGAACGGTCCCGGCACTAACGGTCCCGGTTCGAACGGTCCCGGTTCGAACGGTCCCGGTTCGAACGGTCCCGGTTCGAACGGACCCGGACGCCCCGACCGCCCTGACCGCCCGGGTCCCGACCGCCCTGACCGTCCCGATCCGACTGGCCCTGGCTCCAACGGCCCCGGCCAGAACAACTCCGGCCCCAACGGTCCCGGCCAGAACTCAGGCTCGAACGGGCCTGGTCGACCCGATCGCCCAAGCAGCAACGGCTCGGACCGGCCGAGCAACGGCGGCCCCAACAGCGGCGGCCCGAGCGGTAGCGGATCCGGCAACGGCGGCCACGGCGGCGGACCTTCCGGGCCTCATCCCAACCACTAGTGGATCAAGACCCGGCCTGTAAATCATGACAGCCACCAACGGACAGAACCCGCCCGCCCGGTGGATTCAGAGGCCGCCGCAACACTTCAGGCGAGCAACTATGCCGCTGATGAAGTCAGCGCTGCGGTTATAGCGCCTTCCTCGACGAACCACCGCCGGGCCGGGCGGGCCGCCGAACCTGCGGATCGCGGCTGAATGAGATCGACGACTCACTTATCACGCCGTTTCCTCTTGGCGAAAATATTCTTTTCGGTGTCGCATGGAGGAGAATATTTTTAGCGCCTCCTGACGCTTACACATGGCTTTCTGGAGGTGGGATGATTTAGGGGTGGCGCAGTTATCGTT
>KL571214.1:6474-6698 GCA_000715855.1 Actinoplanes liguriensis | reverse complement strand
TGCGTCGGAGGCGTGGGCTGCCGTCACCGCAGGGATGATCAACGACGGCAGCGACCAGCGGATCCAGCCCCGGCTCCTCACGCCACCCCAGCCCGAGCCCTTCACACAACCCCAGCCCGAGCCCCTCGCGCCACCCCTGCGCCTGCACCTCACCCCACCCCGACCTCCGCCGCCACCTCGGCGCCTTGCGCGAAGCCAGCTGCCAGCCCGGCTTCTGCGGCTCC
>KL571214.1:0-6218 GCA_000715855.1 Actinoplanes liguriensis | reverse complement strand
CCCCAAGAGCCAGCTGCTCGCTCGACTTCTGCGCCTCACTCGCAGCAGGCTCCTGACCCTGCGCCTTGCCCGGAGCCGATCGGCTCTGCGGCGTTCGGGGAAACGGCCTCGCTTCGTGCGGGCGGCTCGGATCGGATTGCGCCTGGGTGGGGGCGTGCTGGGCTTTTTATTGTTTTAGCGGGCTGGTGTTTGCAGGTGGTCCAGGTGGCACTCGGTCAGATGGGATGCCGTCGGGTTCGCTGTGGTCACCGGGCGATGATCCAGCTTAAAGAAGGCAATTTTTGTATCGGGATGAGGACTATTTCTGAGGGCGCGCGTGGTCCACCGGAATATCGTCGGATCATTCTTGGTGAAGGGTTGAGTGTTGTGTTGCCTCTACAATCCCTCGTCTCGGCGGGTCAGTAGACGTAGTCATGCGGCTTCGGCGAGCAGCTGGGGAAATGCTGGGCGGGAGGTGTCCCAGTGAGGATAAGGCGAATGTGGTGATCACGGTTGCTTGCTCCGGGCCGGGATCTGGTGGCTTGTGCATAGGACGAGGCTTGGGCGCGGCAGCTCCTGACCGGGTCGGGTGTTGCGATGACCGCTGGGACCTGAGACCGGAGGGGGACACCTCCACCTCGCCAACTATCTCGCGGGAGTGGAAGATCAAGTTGGGGCCCTGTGGACAACCACCCACTGTGGATAACCACCGGCGGCCGCCCGGCATGTGGTAGACGCGCGGGGGGCCGGCAGCCCGTGCACGGAACCCCTGCAACGGCGGAGATGCGGCTCGGGTTCGCGCGGACTCTCCGCGTCGGGGGCGCCAGCCGCACACGGCCGTCTTCCATCGATTCCGCCGACTGCGGAGGAAATCGGCGCTACCGAACGCTCGCGGCGATTAAGACTCTCTTTAAGAATGCCTCGAAAGCTACGTCATTATCAGCAAAACAGCAGCTCAGGGGTGGTGTGAAAAATCTCCTCACGAAAATTGATATGTTCGCTCTGAGGACTCGACCGCGCATTGACAGGCCTCCTTTCGCTATTTAGTCTCGACCGCGCCGAAGCCCAGCGACAAGGACTCGATCGATGACCAAGCGCGATCTGATCGCGGCCGCGCAGCGCGGTGACCGCGGGGCCCGTGACGAGCTCGCCCGGGCCTGCCTGCCGCTGGTCTACAACGTGGTGGGCCGCGCGCTGAGCGGTCATCCCGACGTCGAGGACGTGGTGCAGGAGACCATGCTCCGGGTGATCCGCGACCTGCCGTCGCTGCGGCAGCCGGAGAGTTTGCGGGCCTGGGTCCTGGCGATCGCGGTGCACCAGGTCGGGGTGTATCGGCAGCGTGCCGAGGCGGCCGCCCGGGTTAGTCCGGTGGCGGAGGTTCCGACGTCCGGCGCCGACTTCGAGGAGCTGGCGATCCTGCTGTATAAGAGACAGGGCTGGACGCGGACGACCGGGTGGTGTTCGCGCTCTGGTGGCAGGAGGCGGCCGGCGAGATCGACCGGGCCGAGACCGCGTCGGCTCTGAACACCACTTCGGCGTACGCCGCGGTCCGCATCCAGCGCATGCGTGCCCAACTCGATCGGTGCCGCGTGCTGGTCGCGGCTTTGGAGACGCAGCCTCGCTGCCGGGGGCTGGCGGAGACGGTGACCGGTTGGGATCAGCGCCCGGGCGTGTTGTGGCGTAAGCGGATGGACCGGCACGTGCGGGACTGCGCGGTGTGCCTGGGCGCCGCCCGTGGCGGGGTGGCGGTGGAGCGCCTGCTGGTCGGGTGCGCGCTCGTTCCGGTGCCGGCATCGTTGACGGTGACGGCCACGGCGAGGGCGGGGCTGTGGCGCTCGATGCGATCGAATCCGGTCATGGCGACCGTGGCGGCGGTGACGGTCCTCGCGGTGGGCGGCACCGCGGCGTACGCGAGCCGGCCGGGACCGCAACCAAAAGCCCTACCGGTGGCGCCCGCGGCGTCCTCTCCCACGCCTTCCGCGTCGACGTCGGCGAGGCCCGAGAAGACGAAGCCCGAGCAGACGACGCCGGTGGAGACGAAGTCCGTGCAGACGACGCCGGTGCGAGCCTGCGGCCGGATGCCCAACCCCGTCTCGCCGAACCGCGCGAAGTACACCAAGGTCAACAGCGGCGTGGTCCGTGACGACGTCACCTGCCTGGAGTGGCAGCGCTCGGCCGCGACGAAGACCTACACGTTCACCGAGGCCAAGGCGTATTGCAAGGGTCTCGCGCTGGACGGCGGCGGCTGGCATCTGCCGACCCGCGGCGAGCTGAGCACGATCGTGGACAGCAGCCGTTCCGGGCCGGCGATCAACACGACCGCGTTCCCCGGCACCCCGGCGCGGTTCTTCTGGACGTCGACCGCGTGGGCGGTGACCAAGACGCCGCTGCGCGCCTGGATCATCAACTTCTACGAGGGCCTGGCCAGCAACGGCGCGTTCCAGACCGGGGCGTTCCAGGTGCGTTGCGTGCGGTCGGACGCCGCTTCCAGCACGGCGAAGTATGTGGTCAGGAACGGTCAGGTGACCGATCCGAGGACGGGCCTGGTGTGGCAGCGGGCCACGTCGGCGTCGATGTCGGCGGGCGCCGCCACGACGTACTGCCGAAATTTGAATTTGAATGGTCGAAGCTGGCGCCTGCCGAGCCTGACCGAGCTGTCCAGCACCGTCGACGACTCCCGTGTCTCGCCCGCCATCGACACCGCCGCCTTCCCCGGCACGGTGAAGAAGGGCTGGTATTGGACATCGGCGACGGCCGCGCCGGACAGCGCGCGGCGGTGGGCCCTCAACTACGACGACGGCTACACGAACTACCGCGACATCACCGAGGGCTTCGCCCGCTGCGTCAGTTGACCACCGGCTCGCCGGGGACGTTGAAGAGCGCGGCCCACGGCGACGACGGGTCGACCGGGTATTCGGTCGTCGGCGCGTCGCCCTGGGTGGTCCAGCGGGCTTCATAGGGCAGGTCGCCGAAGGTCACCCGGTCGCCGCGGTGGTATTCGGTTGCCGGGTTCCAGGTCGCCTTGACACCGGTCACCAGCGGGGTCGGCGAGGGTTTGGTCTCGCCCTTGGTCACCGGCCCGATCACCGACCACGGGTTCGGGGTGCCGCCGCTGTCGTCGGCCGACGGGTCGGCGCCGGTGTTGGCCCATTTCGCCTGGTAGACGACGCCGTGCCAGACCACCTTGTAGCCGCCGACGTACTGGGCGGTCAGGCGCCACACCGGGTACGGGCTGGTCGCCGGGTCGTCGACGGTCGCCTGCTGGTCCGGGATCTCGACGGCGCCCCGGCCGGTGCTGCCGACCGCGGTGCCGGGCAGGCCGGCGAAGACCTTGGAGAACGCCAGCGCCGCTTGGTCCACGCCACTGCAGGTGTTGGAGTGCACGACCACGTTGGTGAAGGTGCCCTTGCAGCGGGAGTCCCGGTTCAGCGACCACATCGAGACCCGTCCGAGGCCCTTGTCCACGGCGAACTGGGCGAGGCCCTGCGCGTCCTCGACGGTGAACCGCTCGGTGTCGACGTCGTTCTGCCCGATCATCGGGGTGGCGCCGATCCGCGACCACACGTCGGCCGAGTTGAGCTGCACGCCGAGGCGCAGGTAGAGGTCGGTGAGCTGCTTGTGGGTGCCGTTCAGGGCGCCGGTGGCCAGGTCGAGCATGTCCGGGCTGGAACCCGCCGAGCCGTAGTCCATGGTCATCACGTTGACGCCGCGCAGCGAGACGCCGCCCTCCAGCGTGGCGCGCACCGCGGAGACGCCGTCGGCGGTCAGGCCCTGCGGGGTGACCGGCACGGTCAGCCAGATCGCCAGCGGAAGACCGGCCGCCTTCCGCTCGTCCTGGACCGTCTTCAGCGCGGCCGCGCGACGCTGCAGCGACGCCTGGTCGGCCAGTGCGGTGCCCTCCACGTCCAGGTCGAGGGTGGCCAGGTCGTAGCGTTTGACCAGCTGCCGGTACGCGTCGGTCAGCCGCGCCTGGTCGGCACACGCGACCGCCAGCTCACGGTTGGTCAGACCGCCGACGCTGAGCATGACGTCGCCGCCGGCCGCACGCAGCTGGCTGATCCGGCGGTCGAGTTCCAGGGAGGCGGCCGCCTCGTCGAGCGTGTACGCCCCACCCCAGCTCGGCACGCACCCGTCGGTAGGGTCGGCGACCACGAATGCCAGGGCCACGTCGTTCGCCGGGTTGGCGTCCGGGTCCTGGAACTCGAAGGTGGGCGTGAGCGTGACGTCGACGTACGGCACCGCCCAGGACTTCACCCGTGTCCCGGCGTCCCGGTAGCGCATGACGGCGGTCGCGCTGCCGGCCCCGACCGCGCCGATGACCAGGATCAGGAACAGCAGCCGCAGCCAGGACAGTTTTTCGGCCGGTTGCTCCGGTTCCTGCCAGTTCGGGTCGGCGAGCGGGTCGTCGTCCGGCCGCACGGGTTGCGGGGTGGTGCGGTCGGTCGCCATCAGACGCTCTCCTTCATCGGAGTCCTGCTCTCCCCGATCGGCAGGGTCGCCGCCGAATCAAGGCCAGAAGGTTTAACCTGCGAAAACCCTTCATGCTGCACCCGGTTCGCTCCGATGGAGAGGTGAACGGTCCCAGCGATCGACCAGAACGTGGAGGGCAGCCCATGAAGCGCAGATCGGTGTCCCGGCCGCGGCCGGACGCCCAGCGTCAGTGGGGAGCGGACCGGCGGTCGGAGCCCCATCCGTTCGTGCCGGCGCCCATCTCCGAGGGACGGATCGCCCGTGGCCGCCTCGCGATCGTGCTCACCATCGCGGTCTGGGCGGGCTACATCGCGTACACGATCTTCGAGCAGTTCGTCGTCGGCAAGGCGCACACCGCGCGGCTGGCGGCCGAGGCGATCGTCTACATGCTGGTCATCACCGGTCTGGTGGCGTCCGCGATGGCCTACCTGATCACCCGGATCGGCTACTTCTACCGGAGCCGGGCGCATCAGCGCGCGCCGCGGATCGTCCTGGACGCGTTCCTGGCCAAGCCGCGGACGCCGTCGGTGACCGTGCTGGTCCCGTCGTACCAGGAGGACGAGCGGGTCATCCGGACCACGCTGCTGTCGGCGGCCCTGCAGGAGTACCCGGGCCTGCGGGTGGTGCTGCTGATCGACGACCCGCAGCAGCCGCGGAACCGGGCCGCCCGGGACCTGCTGCTGGCCGCCCGGCGACTGCCGGCCGCGATCGAGGGTGAGCTGGCCGCGCCGTTCGGGCGGGTGCAGGCCGCGTACGACCGTTTCGAGCGCGCCCTCGACGAACGCGACCAGCGGACCGGCACCACCGGCGACATGCGTGAGCTGGCCGCGGAGTACCGGGCCGCGACCGAGTGGCTGCACGGTCTCGCCGAGCGTCAGGAGATCGTCGACCACACCGACACGTTCTTCGCCGAGCACATCGTGACCGCGCTCGCCGCGGACCTGGCCACGATCGGCGAGGCGCTGGACCGTGGCGCCGAGGAGAACGCGACGCTGCCGGTGGCCCGGCTGGTCCAGCTCTACAGCCGGCTGCTGGCGATCTTCGACGCGCAGCTGACGAGCTTCGAGCGCAAGCGGTACGTGTCGTTGTCGCACGAGCCGAACAAGGCGATGAACCTGAACAGCTACATCGGGCTGATGGGCGGCAGTTATCAGCAGGTCAGCACACCGCTCGGGATCGCGCTGGTGGAGTCCGGGGCGGGCCGGGGCGAGTTGACCGTGCCGAACCCGGACTACGTGCTCACCCTGGACGCCGACAGTGTGCTGATGCCGGATTACTGCCTGCGGCTGGTGCACCTGATGGAGCAGGGCGCGTACTCCGGGGTGGCGGTGTCGCAGACGCCGTACAGCGCGTTCCCCGGGGCGGCCACCCGGATCGAGCGGATCTCCGGGGCGACCACCGACCTACAGCACATCGTGCATCAGGGCATGACGCAGTACGGCGCGACGTTCTGGGTCGGGGCCAACGCCGTACTGCGGAAGAAAGCCCTTGATGACATCTGTGAAGTTGCCTACGAGGGCGACTGGGAGATCAAACGGTACATTCAGGACCGGACGGTCATCGAGGACACCGAGTCGACGATCGACCTCGGCGTGCACGGCTGGACGCTGCACAACTATCCCGAGCGGCTCGCCTACAGCGCGACCCCGCCGGACTTCGGGTCCCTCTGCATCCAGCGTCAGCGCTGGGCGAACGGCGGCCTGCTGATCCTCTCCCGTTTGAAGGACCAGCTCCGTGCGCGGTCGAAGCGCGAGGACAAGAACCGCTTC
>KL571213.1:53421-54743 GCA_000715855.1 Actinoplanes liguriensis | reverse complement strand
CCGCCTGACAGAGATGATGTTCATGAGTACCTCCCGCCGGGGTCTGACCCACCGCCTGACTGACTTCGGGTCCTCAACGGGATTTGTCGGCTCCGGTCGGGAGGTACTCGTGCACTCACCGGACGTGGCGTTGTGACTTCATAGGAGCCTGGCAAGAGGCCCCATCTCTGTCTTGTCCGCGTTGCCCGGCTGGTGCGTGCCGCCCTGCACCCAGTCACGAACGACAGGACGACATGCTTCCTATTACACCCGATGACACCGGGCTCGACGTTTTCGGTGGCGTCGACACCCACCAGGACACCCACACCGCTGCGATGATCGACCTGGTCGGGCGGGTGCTGGGCACCGAGCAGTTCCCGGCCACGGCATCCGGCTACGCCGCGTTGCTGGCCTGGATGCGCGGGCACGGCCGGCTGGGCCGGGTCGGCGTCGAGGGCACCGGCGCCTACGGCGCGGGACTGGCCCGCCTGCTGCGCGACGAGCACGTCGAGGTGATCGAGGTCGACCGGCCGGACCGCAGGACCCGCCGTTTCCAGGGGAAATCCGACCCGATCGATGCTGTTCAGGCCGCCAAGGCCGCCCTGGCCGGGCAACGCACCGGCATCCCCAAACAGCGTGACGGCCGCGTCGAAGCGTTGCGCAACCTGCGGGTGGCCCGGCGCAGCGCGGTCGAACAGCGCGCCGACACCCAACGGCAGATCAAGACCCTGATCGTCACCGCCCCCGACCAGCTGCGCTCTCAGCTACGCGGATTGAGTACCACGAAACTCATCACGACCTGCGCCGGCCTGCGACCCGACCGGACCGACGCGGCCAACCCGGCCACCGCCGTCACGCTCGCCCTACGATCGCTGGCCCGCCGTCACCAGCAGCTGTCCACCGAGATCACCGACCTCGACGACCTGCTCGAGCCCCTGATCGCCACCATCAATCCCGGCCTGCTGGCCGCCAACGGCGTCGGTGCCGACACCGCCGGACAACTACTGGTCAGCGCCGGCGAAAACCACGGACGACTCGCCTCCGAAGCCGCGTTCGCCATGCTCTGCGGCGTCGCCCCGATCCCCGCCAGCTCCGGAAAGACCACCCGGCACCGGCTCAACCGCGGCGGCGACCGGCAAGCCAACGCCGCGCTCTACCGCGTCGTTCTCTGCCGCCTGCGCTGGGACCCCCGCACCCGCGACTACATGCAACGACGCACCAAGGAAGGCCTGTCGAAGAAAGAGATCATCCGATGCCTCAAGCGCTACATCGCCCGCGAGCTCTACCAAATCATCACAGCAAACGATCTTGAACTCGCCGCTTGACATCCATAGGAGCATCCG
>KL571213.1:52233-53186 GCA_000715855.1 Actinoplanes liguriensis | reverse complement strand
TCTTGAACTCGCCGCTTGACATCCATAGGAGCATCCGCTTAGCCCACCCCGCCTGCTCCGCGTGCCGGCAACGCCCTTCGCCCGCCCGCGCCGCGCTGTCGTCGGCTGGGCGTCACCGTTGTTTTGGGGCCGTCATAACCACGGTGGGGACCAGCCCGGGGAGCGAGCAGCGCCGTGCTGCTGTCGGCTGGGCGTGACCGTTGTTATGGGGGCGGCATTACCACGGTGGGGGCCGGCTGGAGGGTTACCTGGTCAGGTGGGTGATGGCGGCTGGGGTCAAGTGACGGTTCAAGGTCTCCAGCGCGGCCAGGATCTCCGGCATCGGGGCGTCCGGCGGCAGGGCGGCGGCCAGCGCGGGGCGGATGTCGGCGGCGGCGACCTCCCGGCGGCGGGCGGACAGCGCCGGGTTGCGGTGGAGGAGCTGGCGGCGGCGGTCGGCCGGGTCGGGGGTGGTCAGGACCGAGCCGGCGGTGCGCAGGCGGGCGACGGCGACGGACACCGCGCTCTGCGGCAGCCCGGTGCGGCGGGCGACCTCGGTGACGGTCGTGCCGTCGTGGCTGTAGATGTCGCTCATCACGACGACGACGGCGCGTTCGCCGCCGGTGCGCCCGCCTTCCGGCGAGGGCAGGGATTGCTCGCCGATTTTGAGGAGGGCGCGGGACAGCAGGATCAACTCGACCGGGGTCACGACCGCCACAATACATCACTCTTGATGCATCAGAACTGATGCTTTATCGTCGACGGCATGAGCGAACTCGTGGACGTCGATGGGGCACGGATCCACTACCAGGTCACCGGGCGGGGGCCGGTGCTGCTCGTGGGGCAGAGCGGGGACGGTGACGCCGACCGGACGACCGATCTCGTCCAGCATCTGCGCGACGAGTTCACGGTGGTCACCTGGGACCGGCGCGGGCTGTCGCGAAGTGTCTGCGACGACCCTGTCTCTTATACAC
>KL571213.1:38535-52035 GCA_000715855.1 Actinoplanes liguriensis | reverse complement strand
GGCCGTCACCGACCGGCCCGCCGCCATGCTCGGGCTCAGCCTGGGCGCGGCGATCGGGCTGCACCTGCTCACGACGTACCCGCAAATCGTGGCGGACCTGGTGGCCCACGAGCCGATCGCTCTGGGACTGCTCGACCCGGCGGATGATGCTCGCGCCCGGCGCGAGCTCGGTGAGGTGATCGCGACGCATCGCGTCGCGGGATGGCGCGCGGCGGCCGGGAAGGTCGCGGCGGTGCTCGGGATCAACCCGCGTGACCAGGAGACCGAGCCGGGGATCACGGCGTTCCCGTTCGACGATCGGCGGGCCGCGAACTTCGAGTGGTTCCTCGGGCACGACCTCGGCGCGGCGCTCGACGACGACCTGGTGCTCGGCGACCTGCCGGCCGGGGCGCGGATCATCCCGGCGGTGGGGGAGACGTCGCCGCGGGACGGCTTCGACTACCTGGCCGCGATGCGGCTCGCGGAGCATCGGGGTGTGCCGGCCGAGCCCTTTCCCGGTGGGCACAACGGGAATCTGACGCATCCGAAAGCGTTCGCCGAGCGAGTGAAGAAGCTGCTCAGGAGAGATGACTCAACGCGGTGAGCGTGTCCCACCCGTCGTGCCGCAGCTTGCCGGCCCGATGCGCGGCGATCGCCTCTTCCGGTGACATCCGCGCGGCCGCGCACCACGGCACCGCCTCCACCGGCAGGCCGGTGTGCCGCCACAGCAGGATCAGCCGCCGTAACCGGGTGACGCCGTCGTAGGTGAAGGCCTCGCTGCCGCCCGGGACCAGCGCGGATCGCCAGCGCAGGAACTCCGCCGGCGGCAGGCAGAGGTGGGGTGGAAGGGACCTCCCGAACCCCGCGCCGGGCCGGGGACCGAGCTCGGCGTGGATCTGCTCGACCGTCCAGCCGGCCCGGAACAGGCGGGCTGTCACCTCCACCGGAAGGTCACCGTCGGTCAGCCACGGCGGCCAGGCGGGATCGTCGTCGGGCGGGAGCGGCATCTCGTCCACGTCGTCGCGGCAGTGGAGGCCGAACGTCAGGTCGTCGGCCGGTGCGGTGATGCCGAGGTACGCCGCGGCGTGCCGGGCCGCCGAGCCGTCCGGGTACAGCGCGCGCCAGACGTGCATCCCCGGGTTGCGGGTGAGTTCGCGGATGTCGCCCTGGAACGGCCAGCGCACCCACTCGTCCACCTCGTCCGGTGCCATGTCGAGGTGGCCGAGCAGGGTGCTGGCGATCAGCCGGACCAGGCCGGTGTCGGTACCGGGGGCGCGCCAGAAGCGCGGCTCGACGGAGAGCAGGGCGCGCAGGCGGTCGGAATCCCAGTGGTCCAGCAGGAGCACCATGTCGGACAGCAGGTCACCGGCCGGCCAGTAGGGCAGGTCCGGCAGGGAGGCGAACTGCTCCACGAAGTCCGACCGCAGGCTCCGCCAGTAGGGCGCGGCGATGTTCATCAACTCGCTGATGTAGGTCTCCAGCCAACCCGCCACGCCGCATTCTATCGTCGCCGATGGATCAAGGCGCGTTTTTGTGGGCGGCGGTTACCGTGAGCCGGGTGAACCAGCGATACGCGGACACCATCACGGCGCTGGGCGCCGCGCTGATCGCGCGCGTTCCGGCGCTGCTGTGGGGGCCACCGGGCCAGGGCAAGACCAGCGTGATCGAGTCGCTCGGCGACGACCTGCACTTCCATGTGGAGACGGTGATCGCCTCGCTGCACGAGCCGGCCGACTTCGCCGGGCTGCCGATGCTCGACCCGGTCAAGGGGACGACCCGGATGCTGCCGCCGGGCTGGGCGCGGCGGGTCGTCGAGGTCGGCGAGTCCGGGCGGCCCAGTGTCGTCTTCTACGACGAGATCAGCACCACGCCGCCGGCGACGCAGGCGGCGCTGCTGCGCCCGATCCTGACCGGCTGGGTCGGCGATCTGAAGCTTCCCGAGGGTACGTGCAGTGTCGCGGCCGCGAATCCGCCGGAGATCGCCGCCGACGGGTGGGATCTGGCGCCACCGCTGGCGAACCGGTTCGTGCATCTGGACTGGACGCTGCCGGCCGACGTGGTGCGGGACGGTTTCACCGTGGGCTGGCCGCGGGTGCCGGTGCCCCCCGTCGCGCCGGACCTCGTCGCGAAGGCCACGGTGTCGGCGAAGATGCTGGCCGGCACGTTCCTGCGGGCGCGACCCGAGCTGGTGACCCGGATGCCGTCCTCGTCGGAGCAGGCGGGGCGGGCGTTCCCGACGCCGCGCAGCTGGGAGATGGGCGCCCGTCTCCACGGCGCCGCCAAGGCCGCCGGGTTCTCCGAGACGGTGGTGTTGTTGCTGCTCAACGGCGCGGTCGGTCCCGCCGCGGCGGCCGAGTTCCTGGAGTTCGTGCGGCAACTGGATCTCCCCGATCCGCAAGAACTGCTCAAGGACCCTTCGGCGTACGTCGTCCCGGTCCGCCGCGCCGACCAGGTCTTCGCCACCGCGGCGTCGGTGTTCACCGCGATGACGAACGATCCCACGCCGGAGCGGTGGCTCGCGTGCGGCACGATCCTCGCCAGGATCGCCGACGCGGGGATGGCCGACATCGCCTACCTGTACGCCCGGCGCTGGGGCAGTCCCGCGACCCGCCCGCCCGGGGTGCTCCCCACGGCGGACCATCTGCGGGCTCTGGGCCCGATCCTGGCCGAGCTTCGTGGATGACAACAGCCGCGAGGCGTCGCTGCGGCTCTCCGCCGGCCGGGTGGTGGCCGCCGGCCGGATGCCCTACCTGAGCACCGCCCTGTTCGCGATGACGCCGGTGCTGACCCGGGAGCTGCCGACGTTCGGGGTCGACGGGCGCTGGCGGATGTACGCGAACCCGGACTTCGTGCTCACCCTCTCCGCGGACGAGGTCGCCGGGGCGTGGCTGCACGAGGCCGGGCATCTGCTGCACGGGCACCGGGAGCGCTGGACGGCCCTCGCCGAGCCGCCGGCCCAGCACCCGATGTTCAACGCGGCGGCGGATGCGGCGATCAACGAGGAGTTGCGGGACGCCGGGGTCACGCTGCCGTCCGTCCGCGCGTCCTTCTGGGAGCGGATCCCGGGCGCGCGCCGCGGGATGATCGCCGAGCAGATGTACCGCCTGCTCCGCGACGTCCCGGCGGGTTCCCCGGCGGCACCGGCCGGGCCGGACGGGCGGGACGCGCCGTCGATCAGCCTCAGCCCGGACCATCTCGCCACGACCCCGGCGAAGATCACGGTACGCGGGAGCGGCCTCGACTTCGGCCCGGGAACGGTCGTGGCCCTGCACAGCGATCGCGGGCATCCGGTCCCGCACACGGTCTCCGCCGTCCGGCTGGTCACCACCCGCCTGCTCACCTTCGAGCTGGCCCACGTGAATCCCGGGCTGTACCGGGTGGAGGTCGACGGGCTCGCGGCGGTGCTCCCGGTTGGCCTGCCGTTCGCCGAGGTGAACCCGCAGTCGCTGCCGGCCGGGTACGGGCTGCCCCACCCGATGGCCGCGAGCAGCGACGACTTCGACTTCGAGCCGGACACGACGCTGCTGGTGGCGCGGTTCGGCGCGGACGGTCTGGAGGGCCGGCCCGACGCGGCGGGTGACCCGGCGATCGTCACGCGGCGGGTGCTGAACTTCGACCTCCTGGAGTCCCTGGAAGCGGGCACCTACGCGCTCGTGATCGGCTCCGGCGGGCAGACCGTGGTCGGGGTGTTCGGGGTGGACAGCCCGCCGGCGGCGGCGGACTGCGGCTCCGGCAGCGGGGGAGAGCGCCGCGACTGGGAACGCCCCGCGTCGGAGGACGACGAGTCCGACGGCAGTGTCGGCGACGGCCGCGCCGAGATGATCCGCCACCAGGTCGCCCGGGAGATCGAGGAGCACCAGCGCGCGATCGGCGACGTCCCGGCCGGGTTGCGCCGGTTCGCCGGGGAGACGCTGACCACCCGCGTCGACTGGCGGCGGGAGCTGCGCAGCGTGGTGAGCCGGTCCCGGGCGAGCGTGGCCGGCCTGCGGGACTACACGTACGCCCGGCCGTCCCGTCGTGCCTCCGCCGTGCCCGGGCTGGCGCTGCCGGCGATGCGCGCGCCCCGGCCGCCCCGGCTCGACGTCGTCATCGACACGTCCGGCTCGATGACGACGATGATGCTCGGGCAGGTCACCGCCGAGCTGCGGGGCATCATCCGGGCGTTGCGCGGCGACACCGTGCGGGTGCTGTGCTGCGACGCGCGGTCCGGGGACGTGCAGCGGGTGGCCCGGATCGACGACGTCGTGTTAACCGGTGGCGGCGGCACCGACATGCGAGTGGGGCTGAACGCCGTGGCGGCGCTGCGGCCGCGGGCGGACGTGGTGGTGCTGGCCACCGACGGCGACACCCCGTGGCCGGACGCGCCGCCGGCGGACAACCCGCGCGCCCGTTACGTCGTGGTGCTTGTCGACGGCGACCGGCGCAACGTCCCGGCGTGGATGCGCAAGATCGTGGTCAGCGACTGAGCAGGGCGAGCACCCGCAGGCCGGCGACGTCGAGGGTGCCGGCGCGGTGCATGGCCAGGGCCTCGTCGGGCGGCAGCTTCGCGGCCGCGCACCACGGCGCGGCGGCGGCCGGCACGCCGGTCAGCCGCCAGGCGAGCACCGGGGCGCACAGGCGCCAGATCTCGGCGAGCGGCAGCGCCCCGGGCCCGGCCTCGGCGAGCATCGTCCGCCAGGCGTCGATCTCCTCGCGGGTGAGGGCGGCGACGCGGGAGAACGCGGGCAGCGCGACGGTGAGCGGCTGCCCGGGTGACTCCGGCAGCGCGGTGAGGACGGCCTCGTCGGAGGGCCAGCCCGCCAGCCGGAACCGGGCGAGCGCGGCGAACACCGGCGCGGGCAGGGACTGCATGGGGTCGAGCAGGTCCACGTCGCCGGGGTCGAGCCCGAAGTCGTCCCGCGCGGCCCGGCGCGCCTCGGACGGGAACGGCAGGTCGGGCGCCGTGGAGTCGGAGTCGTAGCTCAGGATGTGCCGGCTCCGGGTGACGCCCAGGGCGGCGGACGCCCGGGCGGGCGCGCTCCCGTCCCGGAACATGTCCCGCCAGAGGTGCATCATCGTGCAGCCGGCGAAGTGGTGAATGTTGCCCTGGAACGGCCCGCGGATCCAGTCCTCGATCTGTTCCAGGGGCATGTCGGTGTGCTCGATCAGGATCGGTAGGACCTGATAGCGCCGGTCCGGGGCGAGCGAGGCGAGGAAACCGTCGAGAGGGCCCGGCCCCCACCGGTCGATCAGGGGCAGGAGCATTCGGTACAGCCAGGTGCCCCGGCCGCGGAGGTGCCGGGCGACGGTGGCCGGCTGGGGCCCGGCGTCCCATCGGGCGCACCAGTACGGCTTCGACGCCGCCATCAGGCCGTCGAGGTACTCCTGGATGTCCATGAGCCCATGATGGCCCGCGCGGGCGAGTGACCGGGACGGGCCGCGGGGACGGTGTCGGTAACGGAGGTGGCGCCGGGGATCGGGTCGGCGAGTTCGCCTTCGCCTCGGCGCGCGACGCCGTCCTCGCCGCACGCTGTCCCGGCCATCCGCAGGTGACCGAGCTGCGCAGAATGTTCGCCGAGGCCGCGCCCGACCAGTTGCCCACGACGCGACGCGTGATGGGTATGCGGGAAATGGGGGACGATGACCAGTTCGAGTTTGATTTGCGGCTGTTCATCGCGGGGATGGAGAGCCTGTTGACCAAGGCTTAGGTCCACAATGGTCACGGGAAGGTCACGAACCTTATCGACCGTAGTGACTTCCACTGCGATCGATCGGAGACTCCCGGGAGAAGCGTCCGGACACCACTCCGGGCGCCATCCCTCCGGAGGACCCGCACGTGAGACAACCATCCCGCTGGGGCCGACGAACGTTCACCTCCGTCATGGCGCTCGGCCTGGCCGCCGGCGTGACGACGATGAGCGGTTCGCTGCCGGCCGCGGCCGCACCGGCGCCGGTCCGACAGGACGGCGCGCCCGCCACCGAGACCGTCGACCCCAAGGACTCACCGGCCGACACACTCGGCGCCCACGACGCGGGACTGCTCGCCGACGCAGTGGCCGAGCACAAACCGAGCGTCACCCTCATCATCGCGACCGACCAGGGGAAGACCGCGGACGTCGCGGCCAAGCTGAAGGCGCTCGGCGGCACCGTCGCCCGGCACTTCGACCAGGTCGGCTACGTGCTCGCCTCGGTGCCCACCGGCAAGGTGCTCAGCGCCGCGAAGCTGGCCGGTGTCGCCGCCGTCGACCTGGACGAGACCGTCAAGGTGCCGGACCCGGATCTGACCGCCGACGCGAGCGCCGCCAAGCAGGCGACCGTCAGCGGGCCGGGCGCGACCTGTCTCTTATACACATCATAAGAGACAGCTTCAAGCGCAAGCACCCGACGTACGACGGTCGCGGCGTGACCATCGGCATCATGGACACCGGCGTCGACCTGGCCCACCCGGCCCTGCAGAAGACGACGACCGGCGATCGCAAGATCGTCGACTGGGTGACCGCCACCGACCCGCTGGTCGAGAGTGACGGCACCTGGCGTGCGATGCGCACCCCGGTGGCCGGCCCGACCTTCACCTACGCCGGCGCGACCTGGACGGCCCCGGCCGGCAACTGGCTGATCAACCGTTTCAGCGAGTCCATCACCGCCGCCTCCGAGCCGGCCGGTGACGTGAACCGGGACGGCGACACCACCGACGTCTGGGGCATCCTCTACGACCCGGTGAGCCACGACATCCGGGTCGACGTGAACCAGAACAACAACTTCACCGACGACGCCGTGATGCGGCCGTACAAGGAGAAGTACGACGTCGGGTACTTCGGCACCGACAACCCGGCGACCGCGATCGCCGAGCGCATGCCGTTCGTCGTCGAGTACCGCGAGGACGTCGACCTGACCCCGGCCGGACTGCCCGGCCAGGTCGCCGACTTCGTCAACATCGGCATCCCGGAGGGCCTGCACGCCACCCACGTGGCGGGCATCTCGGCCGGTAACGACCTGTTCGGCAACCGCAACTTCGACGGCCAGGCGCCGGGCTCGAAGATCGTCTCCGCGCGGGCCTGCTCGTGGGGCGGCGGCTGCACCGCGGCCGCGCTGACCACCGGCATGGTCGACCTGGTCGTGAACCGGGGCGTCGACGTGGTCAACCTGTCGATCGGCGGCCTGCCCGCCCTCAACGACGGCAGCAGCGCCCAGTCGCAGCTCTACCAGCAGCTCATCACGAAGTACGGCGTCCAGCTGTTCATCTCGGCCGGCAACTCCGGCTCGGGCGTGAACACGATCGGCGACCCGTCCGTGGCCACCGACGCGGTCAGCGTCGCGGCCAGCGTCTCCAAGCAGACCTGGCTCGCCAACTACGCGTCGGTGACCCGCAAGAGCGAGCAGCTGTTCCCGTTCTCGTCGCGGGGCCCGCGTGAGGACGGCGGCTTCAAGCCGAACATCGCCGCGCCCGGCTCGGCCATCTCCGCGACGCCCACCTGGGAGGTCGTGGCCGGTGTCGACACCGTCGGCTACACCCTGCCGGTCGGCTACGCCATGGAGAACGGCACCTCGATGGCCGCACCGCAGGCCACCGGTGGCGCCGCGCTGTTGCTCTCGGCGGCGAAGCAGACCAAGCGGACGGTGACCCCGGCCCAGTTGCGCCGGGCGATCTACTCGACCGCGGACCCGATCGCCGGTGAGGGGGCCTACGAGCAGGGCTACGGCAACTTCGACGTGCCGGGCTCGTGGAGTCTGCTGACGAAGATCTCCGAGACGCGCACCTACACCGCGTCGGCTCCGGTCTGCACCCCGCTCGCGCAGTACCTGAGCACCCCGGGCTCCGGCACCGGCATCTACAACCGGTGCGCGGCCGCCGACGGTGGCTACAAGGCCGGCCAGACCAAGCTCGTGACGATCTCACTGACCCGCACCAGTGGGCCGAACCGGACCGTCCTGCACCGGCTGTCGTTCCAGGGTGACCGCGGGGCGTTCTCGACGGTGCCCCTGATCGGCCTGCCGCTGAACAAGGCCGTCAAGATCCCGGTACGGGTCAAGGCCGGCTCCGGCGTGACCAGCGCGCTGCTCAAGGTGGACGACCCGTTCACCCCGGCGATCGACTTCGAGGTGCTGAACACCGTGGTCACCGGCGTCGAGGCGAAGTCGCCGTCGTACGCGAACACGTTCACCGGCGCCGTCGACCGCAACTCCACCACGTCGTTCTTCGTCACCGTTCCGTCGAACGCCACCTCGCTGCAGGTGGACCTCGGCGGGCTCGCGGCGAACTCGCAGACCCGGTGGATCGCGATCAACCCGTACGGCGTGCCGGTCGAGCCGACCTCCAGCCCGTACTGCTACACCAACTACTCCGACCCGGCGACGTGCAAGCCGGAGGAGCGGTCGTACGACAACCCGATCCCGGGCGTCTGGGAGCTCGAGGTCGAGTCCCGGCGGACCTCGCCGCTGCTCAGCAACCCGTTCGCACTGACCGCCAAGGTCCAGGGCGTCACGGTGGAGCCGGCCACGGTCACGCTGCCCAGCGTCAAGGTCGGCACGGCCACCCCGGCCTCCTGGACGGTCACCAACCGGTTCGGCCCGATCTCGATCACCCCGCAGGGCGGCCCGCTGGGCAGCTCGTTCACCCAGCGGCCGAGCATCGAGCAGAACGGCGTGCAGGACTACACGGTCGACGTGCCGGCCGGCGCGACCCGTCTGAGCGTGGCCATCGGCAACCCCGCCGACCCGGCCGCCGACCTGGACCTGTTCGTCTACGACGCGAACGGCACCGAGGTGGGCCGGTCCGCGGACGGCGACTCCGAGGAGGCGGTCTCGATCGCCAACCCGGCGGGCGGGACGTACACGGTGGAGGTCCAGGGGTACTCGGTGCCCGCCGGGACCACCGCCTACGACTACCAGGACGCGTACTACAGCCCGGCGCTGGGCACCCTGTCGGCGCCGAACACCCCGGTCGCGCTGGGGGTCGGGGCGAGCGCCACGATCACCGGCTCGGTCACCGTCGCGGCGGTCCCGCCGGCCGGGCGGCACCTCTCCGGTGAGGTGCAGTTCGTGACCGACGAGGGCGCGGTCGTCGGCCGCGGCTCCGTCCAGATCGGATCCGTCACCGAATAACGCACGACCGAGGGGGCTCTCTGGATCTCAGAGGGCCTCCTCGGCTTTTCGGGCGGCGATCAAAATCGGATCCCAGACCGGCGCGTACGGCGGTGCGTAGCCGAGATCGAGCCCGGTCATGTCACTCACCGTCATCCTGTTCCACACCGCGACCGCGAACGCGTCGATCCGCTTCGCGGCTTCGGTCCGTCCGACGATCTGCGCGCCGAGCAGCACCCCGGTGCCCCGCTCGGCGATCACCTTGACCGTCATCGGGACCGCGCCGGGGAAGTAGCCGGCCCGGTTCGTCGACTCGACGGTCGCGCTGACCGTGGCGAAGCCGGCCTGCTCGGCCTCCCGCGTGCTGAGCCCGGTGCGGGCCACCTCGAGATCGCAGAGCTTGGTCACCGCGGTGCCGATCACCCCGGGGAACGTGGCGTACCCGCCGCCGAGGTTGATCCCGGCGACCCGGCCCTGCTTGTTGGCGTGCGTGCCGAGCGGGACGTGCACCTGGCGCTTGCTGATCCGGTGGTGCGTCTCGGTGCAGTCGCCGGCCGCCCAGACCCCGTCGGTGACGCGCTGGCGCAGGTCGGTGCGCAGGCCACCGGTCACGCCGAGCGGGAGGCCGGCCGCCTCGGCGAGCGCCGTGTTCGGCCGCACGCCCAGCCCGATCACCACGACGCCCGCCGGGATCGGGCCGTCGTCGGTGACCACCGCCCGGACTTTGCCGTTCGCCGTCTCCAGGCCCTCGACGGTGACGCCGGTGCGCAGGTCGATGCCGAGCTCGCGGACCGACGTGGCGACCAGCGCGCCCATGTCCTCGTCGACGGTGCCCATCGGCTGCCCGGACTTCTCCACCAGGGTCACCCGCAGCCCGCGGTTGATCAGCGCCTCGGCCATCTCGACGCCGATGTAGCCGCCGCCGATCACCACCGCGGACTCCGGTTTCTCGGCGTCCAGCCACTCGCGCAGCGCGGACCCGTCCTCCAGCGTCTGCACGCCGAAGACGCCCTTCTCCGGGATCCGTGCCCAGGGCGGCCGGACCGGGCTCGCGCCGGCCGCGTAGACCAGCTCGTCGAAGCCCTCCCGGAGATCCCGCCCGCCGTCCAGATCACGCACGGTCACCGTGCGGGCGGACAGATCAATGCCGGTCACCTCGTGGCGCGTGCGCACCTCGATCCCGGCCTTGCGGAACTCCTCGGGCGTGCGGGCGATCAACGCGTCCGGCCCGTCGACCACACCCCCGATCCAGTACGGGATGCCGCACGCCGAATATGACACGAAGCGTCCCAGCTCGAACGCCACGATCTCCAGGTCCCCGGGGCCGCGACGGCGCCGTGCCTGGGCGGCCGCCGACATTCCGGCCGCATCTCCACCGATCACGATCAGTCGCACTCGCCCATTGTGCCCGGATCCGCGCCGCTGTTTCCGGCAGATTTCCGCAAGGTTGTTGCTTCCCGCATCGGCCGGAATCTATGGTGACCGCATTCGTCGAAGCGCTTCGACGGCCACCGTCCGGCGGTCGAAGCGCTTCGACATCGCGTCGCTGACCCCTGTCACCGAGAGGGAGATCGTCATGCGTAACCGACGCGGCCTCGCCCTGCTGGCCGCAGCCCTGATCACCATTCCTCTGACGACGATTCCGGCGCACGCCGCCGAGTCCTTCCCGTTCCGCGACCCGCGTCTGCCGCTGCCGGCCCGCGTCGACGACCTGGTGGGCCGCCTCACACTCGCCGAGAAGATCTCGATGCTGCACCAGTACCAGCCGGCGATCCCACGGCTCGGCCTGAGCGTCTTCAAGGCCGGCACGGAGGCGCTGCACGGCGTGGCCTGGTCCAACAGCTACACCGCCGGCGGGGCCAAGATCGACGCGACCGCGACCGTCTTCCCGCAGGCCGTCGGCCTGGCCAGCACCTGGGACCCGGAGCTGCTGAAGCGGGTCGGCTCCGCGGTCGGCGACGAGGCCCGCGGGCTGCACGCGCAGGACCCGACGGTGTGGGGGCTGAACCTGTGGGCGCCCGTGGTGAACCTGCTGCGCGACCCGCGGTGGGGGCGCAACGAGGAGGGGTACTCCGAGGATCCGCTGCTCAGCGGGGCGGTCGCCACGGCGTACGGGAAAGGTCTCGAGGGGGATGATCCGAACCGGCTCAAGACCGCGCCGACGCTGAAGCACTACGCGGCCTACAACAACGAGACCCTGCGGGACCGGACCTCCTCGAACGTCCCGCAGCGGGTGCTCAACGAGTACGACCGCCGGCCGTTCGAGATCCCGCTGCGGGCGGACGCCGCGACCGGCGTGATGGCGTCCTACAACCTGATCAACGGACGGCCGGCGACCGTGGACCCGGACCTCGCCGGGCTGGTCCGGAGCTGGAGCGACCAGCGGCTCTTCAACGTCACGGACGCCTGGGCGCCGACGAACCTGACCGGCTCGCAGGCCTACTTCGGGACGCAGGCCGAGGCGGACGCGGCGGTCGTGAAGGCCGGTCTGGACAGCTTCACGGTCAACGACACCGACGGCGGGCCCACGACCACCGCGGTGCGGCAGGCCCTCGACCAGGGGCTGCTCACCGAGAAGCAGATCGACACCGCGGTCGGCGACGCGCTGAGCATCCGGTTCCGCCTCGGCGAGTTCGATCCGGACGGCGGCCCGTACGCGACGATCCCGGCCTCCGTCGTGGACAGTCCCGCGCACCGGAAGCTGGCCCGGGAGGCCGCCGCCGACGCGATGGTGCTGCTGAAGAACGACTCCGGCGCGCTGCCGCTCAAGGCCGGCGGCTCGGTCGCGGTGGTCGGCCCGCTCGCGGACAACCTCTACACCGACTGGTACGGCGGCCAGTTCCCCTACCGGGTCACCGCGCTCGACGGCCTGGCCGCCCGCGGCGTCACCGTGTCGTCGGAGGGCGCCGACCGGGTCGCGTTGAAGGACGTCGCCACCGGCCGGTACGTGACCGCCGCCGACCCGGACGCGGTCGCCGCGACCGCCACCGGCGCGGACACCGCCGCCCAGTTCGACGCGGTGGACTGGGGCGACGGGATCTCGACACTGCGCAACGCCGCGAACGGCAAGTACCTCGGCTACAACTGGGGACCGTTCGTCACCAAGGAGGCGGCGCCCACCGGCTGGTACGTCCAGCAGCAGTTCAAGGTGGAGGATCAGGGCGACGGCACGGTCGTGCTGCACTACGCCGGCTACGAGACGCAGGAGAGCTGGTTCGGGGCGAACACGTACGTGACCGTCGGTGCCGACGGCAAGCTGGGCCTGGGCTCGGCGACCGCGGCCGGAGCGGCGCACTTCGCGAAAGAGGTCGTCACCGACGGCGTCGCGGCGGCCGCGGCCGCTGCCAAGGGCAAGCGGACCGCGGTGGTCGTCGTCGGGACGAACCCGTTCGTGGCCGGGCGCGAGGCGCACGACCGTACCGGGATCAGCCTCGGCGCCCGGCAGGAGGCGCTGATCGAGGCGGTCCGCGCGGCCAACCCGCACACCGTGGTGGTGGTGCAGAGCAGCTACCCTCTCGCGCTGAACTGGGCGCAGCGGCACGTCTCCGGGATCGTGTGGACCACGCACGCCGGCGCGGAGACCGGGAATGCCCTGGCCGACGTGCTCTACGGCGACGTCAACCCGGCCGGGAAGCTGACCCAGACGTGGCCGCGATCCGTCGAGCAGCTCCCCGCGGACCTGAACCGGTACGACATCATCAAGACCGGTCAGACGTATCAGTACAGTGCGGCGTCGCCGCTCTACCCGTTCGGCCACGGGCTGTCCTACGCGTCGTTCCGCTACAGCGGCGTCAAGATCGCCGGGAACCGGGTCAGCGTGACCGTCACGAACACCGGCAAACGGGCCGGTGACGAGGTGGTTCAGCTCTACACGCACCAGCGGACCTCCCGCGATGTGACGGCCGTCAAGCAGCTGCGCGGCTTCCAGAAGGTCGCGCTGCGACCCGGCCGATCGAGAACCGTGACGTTCACGCTGACGCCGCGGGACCTGGCCCACTGGGACGTCACCCGGCAGAGATGGGTGACCGAGACCTCCGTCTACGACGTGCTCCTCGGCTCGTCCTCGGCCGACATCCGGCAGCGGGCGTCACTGAACGTGCGCGGCGAGACGATTCCGGCGCGTGACCTCGCGACGACCACGCGAGCCGAGACGTTCGACGACTACTCCGGCGCGACGCTGGTGGACGAGACGAAGGCGAGCGGCACGGCCGTCTCCGGCGGCTGGCTGGCCTTCAAGGACGCCGCGCTGCGCGGCGGGAAGACCTTCACGGTACGGGCATCGGGATCCGGAACGGTCGAGGCGCGCCTCGGCTCGCCGACCGGGAAGCTGCTCGGCACGGCCACGGTGAGTGACACCGGTGGCCTCTACTCGTACGCCACGGTGAGCGCGCCGCTGACCGCCGTCACCGGACGCCGGGACGTGTACCTGGTGCTCGGTTCCGGCGTACGGCTGGCGACGTT
>KL571213.1:31771-38316 GCA_000715855.1 Actinoplanes liguriensis | reverse complement strand
CCCCATCCGATGAGACGTCGCGGCGGGGGGCCACCTGGGAGCGGGACCCTCGCCGCGACCCCCCACGAAATCGCAGGTAGTTAGGATCCACGAGGGGAGCGCGGTCTTGGCGAAAGACCGGGGTACATGGGGAGGCGCAGTGCCGACGATCAACGACGTCGCCCGGGCGGCCGGGGTGTCGCCCAGCACGGTGTCGTACGTGCTGAGCGGCCGGCGCCCGATCTCCGCCGAGACCCGGGCCCGGGTGCAGGCCGCGATCGCCGAGCTCGGCTTCCACCCGCACGCCGGGGCGCGGGCCCTGGCGAGCAGCAAGACGAACGTGCTCGCGCTGGTCGCGCCGCTGCGCGTGGACGTCAACGTGCCGGTCATCATGCAGTTCGCGACGGCGGTGGTGACGGCCGCCCGGTCGTACAACCACGACGTGCTGCTGCTGACCAAGGACGAGGGCACCGCCGGGCTGGAACGAGTGGCGCACAGCACCATGGTCGACGCGCTGATCCTGATGGACATCGAGCGTGACGACGTGCGGCTGCCGGCGATCCGTACGCTCAAGCAGCCCTCGGTCCTGATCGGTCTTCCCGCCGATCATGCCGGGGTCGCCTGCGTCGACCTGGACTTCGAGGCCGCCGCCGCGCTGGCGCTCAAGCACCTCGCCGAGCACGGTCACCAGCGGATCGGGCTGGTCGGCCCGTCGCCCGCGGTGTACCGGCGGCAGACGACGTACGCGGATCGGTTCCTGGCGGGTTTCCTGCAGACCTCGAACGAGCTCGGGCTGCGGACGGTGACCCACCCCTGCGAGCCGGGCGCGGAGGGTGTCCGGGCCGCGCTGGCGGACCTCGACACCGAACTGCCCGGGCTGACCGCCCTGGTGGTGCACAATGAGGAAGCGCTGCGGCCGCTGCTGGACCTGCTGCACGCCGCGGGCCGACGCGTGCCGGAAGACGTCTCCGTCGTCGCCATCTGCCCGCGGGACGTGGCGACCGCGATGCCGGTCAACCTGACCTCGATCGACATCCCGGCGCACGACGTCGGGACGATCGCGGTGGAGACGGCGATGCGACTGCTGGACAACCGCCCGATCGACTACACCCGGCTGTTGGAGCCGAGTCTGGTCGAACGGGCGAGCTGCCGCGAAATCTCGCCGTCACACCGTTGACATCTCCATCCCGCGTTCCCTAGCGTCTGCGGCAAGGCAGTTGTCGAAGCGCTTCGACAAAACGCTTCGATTCGTCGAAGCGCTTCGACGATTTCCCCTGATGACATTTCACTCCTGGAACAGTCCCCCTGGGAGGACCCCGAGATGACCCTTTCACGACGTGGCCTGCTCACCGGCGCACTCGGCCTGAGCGCCGCCGCCCTCGCGGCCTGCGGCAAGGACGACGACTCGTCGTCCTCCTCGACCGAGGGCGCCGACGCCAAGACCCTGACCCTCTGGCACTACGAGGGCCCGACCAGCGCGATGGGCATCGCCTGGGCCAAGGCGATCGAGATCTTCAAGACCAAGCACCCGGGCGTCGAGGTGAAGTTCGAGGAGAAGTCCTTCGAGCAGATCCAGCAGAACGCCCAGATGATCCTGAACTCGGACAGCGCGCCGGACATCCTCGAGTACAACAAGGGCAACGCGACCGCCGGCCTGCTCTCCAAGCAGGGCCTGCTCACCGACCTGTCCGACGAGGCGACCAAGCGCGGCTGGGACAAGAAGCTCTCGTCGAGCCTGCAGACCACGGCGAAGTACGACGAAGACGGCATCATGGGCAGCGGGAAGTTCTTCGGCGTGCCCAACTACGGCGAGTACGTCATGGTTTATTACAACAAGACGATGTTCGACAAGTACAAGATCGCCGTGCCGACGACGCTCGCCGAGTTCACCGCCGCGATGGACACCTTCGTGCAGAACAAGGTCGTCCCGCTCGCGGTCGGCGGCGCCGAGTACCCGGCCCAGCAGATCTTCTACGAGCTGGCGCTCTCCAAGGCCGACCGCGCGTTCGTCGACGACTACCAGCTCTACAAGAACAAGGTCGACTTCAACGGCCCGGTGATCAGCTACGGCGCCACCACGTTCGCCGAGTGGGTGTCGAAGGGCTACATCGCCAAGAACTCGGCCGGCATCAAGGCCGAGGACATGGGCGTCTCCTGGGAGCAGGGCAAGTTCCCGATCCTGATCTCCGGCTCCTGGTGGTACGGCCGGTTCGCCAAAGAGGTCAAGAACTTCGAGTGGGGCACGTTCCTGTTCCCCGGCAACACCCTGCACCCGGGCTCCAGCGGCAACCTCTGGGTCGTGCCGGAGAAGAGCAAGGCCAAGGCCCTGGCGTACGACTTCATCGACATCACCATGTCGGCCGAGGTGCAGAACCTGCTCGGCAACAACGGCGGCGTCCCGGTGGCGGCCGACGCGAGCGCGATCACCGACGCGAAGAACAAGGAACTGATCGAGAACTTCAACAAGCTCGTCACCGGTGACGGCCTCGCCTTCTACCCGGACTGGCCGGCTCCCGGCTACTACGACGTGATGGTGGCCGCGACGCAGGGCCTGATCAACGGCTCGAAGACGCCGCAGGCCTTCCAGGACGAGATCGCCAAGCCGTACAACGAGAACCTGGCCGATCTCGGTAAGTGATCCCGCGTTCGTGAACCGGGGCGGGCGGACGACCGCCCGCCCCGCTGGAAAGGACCGGGCGCATGGCCGGCAGCACCAAGAACCGCGGTTACGCGGTCTACCTCATTCCCGGGATGATCGCCTCGATCGCGGTGATCGTCGTCCCGCTGGTGATGACGGTCTACATCAGCTTCACCAAGTGGACCGGGATCGGCAGCCCCAGGTGGGTGGGCTTCGACAACTACACCCGGCTGTTCGAGGACGCCAACTTCTGGGCCTCCTTCGGGCACATCATCCTGCTGATCATCGCGATGGCGGTGATACCGACCTTCCTCGGTCTCGTCCTGGCCGCGGTCCTGTTCGACTACGTGGCCAAGAAGTTCAGCGACCGCTGGGCGTCCGTGCTGCGCTCCGGCTACTACCTGCCGCAGGTGCTCCCGGTCGCGGTCACCGGCATCATCTGGGGCTGGATCCTGCACCCCAGTTACGGCGCGCTCAACAAGATCATGGAGTCGATCGGGCTCGGCTCGCTGACCCGCAACTGGCTCGGCGACCCGAAATACGCGCTGTACAGCGTCATGTTCGTGATGATCTGGTTCCAGCTCGGCTACCCGATCGTCATGTTCATGTCCGGCCTGCAGCGCATCGACCCCGAGCTCTACGAAGCCGCCGACCTCGACGGCGCGACCTGGTGGCAGCGGTTCCGGAAGATCACCGTCGCGATGATCCGGCCCGAGCTGTACGTGGTGCTGGTGACCACGACCATCGCGTCCCTCAAGATCTTCGGGCAGATCTTCGTGCTCACCCGGGGCGGCCCGAGCAACGCGACGCTGGTGCCGTCCTACTTCGCCTACAAGAACTTCTTCGAGAAGGCCCAGGTCGGGTACGGATCGGCGATCTCCACGGTGCTCACCGTCCTGATCGTCATCCTCGCGATCGTCTTCCTGCGCCTGCAGAACCGTGCCGAGCGGAGCTGACCCCATGACTCTCACCGCGACGCGCGCGTCCACAAGCCGTACCCCGGAACGGGTCTCGCTCCGCGAGCGTCACCCGGCCCGCTTCTTCATCCTCGCCCTCCTGCTCGTCCTGCTCCTGCTCATCGTCGCGCCGCTGCTCGTGGTGGCGATCAACGCGGTCAAGAGCCCCGCCGACTACGCCGCGAACGGGCCCCTCGCGCTGCCGCACCACCTCTACTGGCAGGGCATCGTCGACTTCTGGAACCGGGCGAACTTCGGGCTCAAGCTCTGGAACAGCTTCATCACCAGCATCGTGGTGGCGGTGCTCGGCGTGATCCTGTCGGTGTTCAACGCGTACGCGCTGGGCATCGGACGGGTCAAAGGCCGGCTCTGGTTCCTGGTCTTCTTCCTGATCGCGAACCTGCTGCCGCAGGAGGTGCTGGTCTACCCGCTGTACTACCTGTCGAAGCAGGTGGGGCTCTACGACAGCCTGTGGTCGGTCATCATCATCTTCACCGTCATCCAGAGCGCGTTCGGCACGTACCTGCTGACCTCGGTCTACACCGAGTTCCCCAAGGAGTTGCTGGAGGCCGCCGCGATCGACGGGGCCGGCAAGTGGCGGTCGTTGTGGCGGGTGGTGGTGCCGGTCAGCCGGCCGACGCTCGCGGTGCTGTTCACGTTCTTCTTCATCTGGACGTGGAACGAGTTCTTCCTGCCGCTGATCTTCCTGATCTCCAACGACAACCAGACCGTCCCGGTGGCACTCGGCGTCCTGCAGGGCGACCGGATGATGGACGCCACCACCACCAGTGCGTCCGCGTTGATCGGCATCATCCCCGCGATGATCTTCTTCCTGATCTTCCAGCGGACCCTTACACGCGGCATCGCGGCCGGCGCCATCAAGTGATGCCCGCGCGGCGCCGCCGTCCGCCGACCTCCAGGGCGGCGGCGCTGCCCCCAACCGCGATGGTGCTGCCGCTCCCACTCCGGATGCGGCGCCGGAGTCGCCCCTGGTCGTCGGCGCGGCCGCACCGCCCGCCGGTCGGCTCTCGTGCGGCATCGCCGCTTCCGTGCGGCGCCGCTGCTCTTTGTGCGGCACCGGTGCTTTTGTGCGGCATCGCTGCTGCCACTCCGCTCTCGCGCGGCATCGCCGCCGCCCTCAAGTGATCTTTAGAAAAGGACTGCCATGAAGTTCACCGACGGCTACTGGCGTAAACGGGACGGCCTCACCGTCGTTCACCCCGCGCACTACCAGGACAGCACCCCCGGGCCCGACTCGCTCACCGTCTGGGCCGCCACGAAGCGCATCCAGGACCGCGGCGACACCCTGGACGCGCCGCTCGTCACGGTCACCCTCGGATCGCCGGCCCCGGACGTCATCCGGGTCACCATCGAGCACTTCCAGGGCGGTGTCGCCAAGAGCCCGGCCTTCGAGTTCTCCCAGGAAGTTACCGACGTCTCGGTTTCCGAATCGTCGTTCACTTCCGGGGCGCTGACCGCGCGGGTGCTCACCGGCGACAACTGGGGGCTGGACTTCGTCGCCGGCGGCAAGCGCCTCACCGGCAGTGGCTGGAAGGGGATGGGCATCGTCTCCGGGGGCGGCGGGAACTTCGTACACGAGCAATTGGATCTTGGGGTTGGAGAGGTTGTCTACGGTCTCGGTGAGCGGTTCGGGCCGCTGATCAAGAACGGCCAGAGCATCGACATCTGGAACGAGGACGGCGGCACCAGCTCCGAGCAGTCCTACAAGAACGTCCCGTTCTACTTCACGAACGCCGGTTACGGCGTCCTCGTCGACCACCCCGGCAAGGTCTCCTTCGAGGTGGCCTCCGAGATGGTCACCCGCACCCAGTTCAGCGTCGCCGGGCAGTCCCTGTCGTACCTGGTCATCTACGGTCCGACCCCGGCCGACGTGCTGCGCAAGTACACCGCGCTGACCGGCCGTCCGGCGCTGCCCCCGGCCTGGTCCTTCGGGCTGTGGCTGACCACGTCGTTCACCACCTCCTACGACGAGGAGACGGTGAACAAGTTCGTCGACGGGATGGCCGACCGGGACCTGCCGCTGTCGGTCTTCCACTTCGACACGTTCTGGATGCGCGAGTTCAACTGGTGCGACTTCGAATGGGACACCCGGATCTTCCCGGACCCGGCCGGCATGCTGAAACGCCTCGCCGGCAAAGGCCTCAAGGTCTGCCTGTGGATCAACCCCTACATCGCGCAGAGGTCCCCGCTCTTCGCCGAAGGAAAAGCAAACGGCTATCTGGTACGGACGGAGAACGGCGACGTCTGGCAGTGGGACCGCTGGCAGGCCGGCATGGGTCTGGTCGACTTCACCAACCCGGACGCCCGTGAGTGGTACGCGTCGAAGCTGCGCGCCCTCGTCGAGATGGGCGTCGACGCGTTCAAGTCGGACTTCGGCGAGCGCATCCCGGTCGACGGCATCGTGTGGCACGACGGCTCCGACCCGGAACGGATGCACAACTACTACACGCAGATCTACAACCAGGTCGTCTTCGACGTGCTCAAGGAAGCGAAGGGCGAGGGTGAGGCGGTTCTCTTCGCCCGCTCCGCGACCGTCGGCGGCCAGCAGTTCCCGGTGCACTGGGGCGGCGACAACACCGGCACGTTCGAGTCGATGGCGGAGAGCCTGCGCGGTGGCCTGTCCCTGATGTCGTCCGGCTTCGGCTTCTGGAGCCACGACATCGGCGGCTTCGAAGGGCTGCCGGATCCGGCCGTGTTCAAGCGGTGGGTGGCGTTCGGCCTGCTGTCGTCGCACAGCCGGCTGCACGGCTCGAAGTCGTACCGGGTGCCGTGGAACTTCGACGAGGAGTCGGTGGACGTCCTCCGGCACTTCACGCACCTCAAGTACCGCCTGATGCCGTACCTGTTCGGCGCCGCCCGCGAGGCGCACCTGACGGGCGTGCCGGTGATGCGGCCGATGGTGGTCGGCTTCCCCGAGGATCCGTCGGTCACCTACCTGGACCGCCAGTACT
>KL571213.1:31153-31576 GCA_000715855.1 Actinoplanes liguriensis | reverse complement strand
ATGTGTATAAGAGACAGCTTCAGCGCCGCCGGCGACGTCTCCTACTACGTCCCGGCCGGTCGGTGGACCCACTACCAGACCGGTGAGGTCGTCGAGGGGCCGCGCTGGGTCCGGGAGTCCCACGACTTCTTCAGCGCGCCGCTGCTCGCCCGCCCCGGCGCGGTCATCCCGGTCGGCGCGCGGCAGGACCGGCCCGACTACGACTACCGCGACGGCGTGACGCTGCGCCTCTTCGAGCCCGCCGACGGCCGTACGGCCGTGATCGTTCCCGGTCCTTCGGGCGCCGACACGGTCTTCACCGTCCTCCGCGACGGCGACCAGGTCCGCGTCGGGCGCGCCGGCGAGGCCCTTCCGTGGCGCGTCCAGGTGGGCGCGCAGATCACCGAGCTGTCCGCGGATCAGGACCTGTCTCTTATACACATC
>KL571213.1:26542-31028 GCA_000715855.1 Actinoplanes liguriensis | reverse complement strand
CCTGGGCTAGCAGCTCCCGTCGACCGGCGGGACCCACCAGGCCCCGCCGGTCACTCGGCCTCGATCCGTGCCAGGCGTTCTGCGAGATCAGGACGTTGGCCGGCTACTTGATCGATCAACTCGTAACACAACTCGGACCATACGGCTGCGACGTTACGGGGCAACGGCAGACCGAGTTCGGCGAGCCGCGCGATCGCTTCAGCGCCGGGGATCTCTTCCACCACCGATCCATCATCCAGTTGAAATGCCCGTTCGAGCACCCTGGCCAGCTTCTGATCGACGGGGTCGTCCAGCCCCAGAAACGGAATCACGCTCTGCACGATTGCGCCCGCAATGCGGTCGAGGACTCGGCGGCGGGTGTCGTAGGTGATGGTTTCCAGGACGTCGGCGGCTGTCTCCGGAGCGCATGAGCCGTCGGCGGCCAGCTTGCCCAGAACAAGGCTGGTGTATCGAACGTATGTTGCGTCGTCCCAGGTGAGAAAGTCGGACGCGGCTATCCGCGCGCACCGATGATAAGCCTCTGCCGACGGGCTCATCAGTAACTCGACCAGCGCGTGAGCGGCTGACGGACCTTCTCCCGCTGACGACCGGACGAAGGTGTTGAGGCTGACGTCCAACTGTCCGGCGAGAGGTTCCAACGCGTGCAGGGCCACGTCCTCAGTGATGTCACACATGAAATAGGCCTGCCGCCGGAGCAGGTCGGGGTGCAGGTTGTGATATGTCGAGGAGTTCGGCCCCGATTCCGGATCACCGGGGCGCAGATTGAAGGTCCAGTCCGGATCGACGACCGGAACGGTTGCCGGCAGCTGCAGGGTGAGGACAACATCCCGCCGCGAGCCGTCCCAGATCCGATCGTGCGTCATCGTCATCACGAGGCTTGTCCAGCCTTCGGCGCTGAGCTGGGAACGCCAGAACAGAGTCCGTGACCGCCAGGCGTCGATCGGGTCGCCGCCGACCGCGACGAGAGTGCTGCCCCGCACCTCGCCTGTCATGCAGAGAGCGAGCAGTAGAAGATTCGCAGTGTAAACGGCATATCGGGTCGGCTCGCCGCGTGTTTGCGGCCGATACTCCGCGAATCGCGGGCCCGGTGGCGTGTGGTCGACCGCGCGGAACAGCCGTAGCAGCATGTCCCGCAGGAGAGACTGCTGCTCCGGGGCGAGCCGACCGGCCCGGGACGCCAGGAAGTCGATGATCGGCGCGCGCAGGCTGAGCGGTTCGAACGACAGCAAGGCGCGGAGCAGATCGTCCTCCGCCGGACCCGGATGGAACGACGCCGAGGCAGCCGTGTCCCGAGCGGCCAGGTCCAGCAGAGCCTGCCAAGTCAGACGGGCCACTAGGTATTCCCCGAAGGTGGCGTGCAGAAACTCGTACGTCTGGAGGCGGGCCTCGTCCCGTGCGGCCCGGGCGCGGTGGATGAAGAAGAACCGGCCGAGGGTCAGTTCGGCCTCCTTCAACGGGGCACGCATCCCGGGAGCGACATCGAGATGTGCACGTTCGTAGATCCGCAGCGCTGTGAGGTCGCGCTCCAGATCCTCCTCGGTGATCCACAGCGCGGACCGGTTGAACATGGCGAAGGCCACCACCGAAAGTCGGCGCAGCTCGTTCTCGACCGCCGACCGCACCCCGGCGTCCGACAGGCCCGATCCCTGCTTGACGATCTCCCGTTGGGCGAAGGTACTGAGTAGCTGCTCATAGAGCTCGTCAGTTCGCAGGTGCGTGCCGGACCGTTGCAGCGCATTTCCGTCCGCGTCATAGAGCGCGAGCATGAGCAGCAGGAGTGGTTGCTCAGCCAGATCGAGGTGATCGAGCACGGTTTCCGGCGGGAGCGGCCGCAGGTCTTTGGGAGCGAAGTTCAACGCGTTCGTGCCATTCCAGATGTCGAGCCATCTGGTGATTTGCGGCTCGTCGAAGGGCTCGAGGCGCAGTGCAACGGTCTCCTCCGGAGCGCGGGCCCGATCAGCGACGGCGGTGCGGCTGGTGACGACGACCGCGATCGGACGGCCCTGCTCGGCCTCGCGTCGCTGGAACCGGGCGACTCTGACCAAATAGTCGGTCTGGTTCACGCCGACCGCCTGCAGCAGCTCGTCGAAGCCGTCGAGCAGGATCACCGGCATCGCGTCGTCGGCCGAGCGGGACAACGCAGGCCACTCGATTCGCTCACCGGTGGCCTGTCGGATTGCGTACTCGATCTGATCCTGCACATCGTCGGCCGCCGGGATATCCCGCAACACGACCCGGATCGGCATGAAGTCGGGGGCGGGCAGACGCGCGGCGAGGACCCGGGTGAGCACCGACTTGCCGGAGCCGGGCTGACCAAGAACCAGCAGTGGAGCGCGAACTGCCTGCGGCGAGGTGAGGTGCCCGACCAGAAAGTGCTGGAGGTCGTCACGGATAGGAATGGCGTACCACCAGGACTCCTCGCTGACCCGGGCCGACGACGATGCGTCCGCTGCCCGGAACCGAGGCGGCAGGTAGGCCTCGTCGAGCGTCGGCACCCGGATGCTTTCGGGCACGTCCCCGGATTCGACCACCGGCCGGTCGAGGTCAGCACGGTACGCGGTGGCTAGGGCCTGTCGCCGCTCGTTCGGGGCACGGCCGGTGGAGATTTCCCGCAGCATCTCCTCCAACCCCGCGAGCGCTGCCCGGGTGGCGCGGTGCTCGCGCTGACTCGCCCAGCAGGCGACCTCGGGAAAGTCGGCGACGAGTTGCCGGAACAGTTCCGTGTATCGCCGGACCGCCGGTGGTGGGACCTCCCACACCGCCTCGACGAAATCGCGCTGCCGGGAGTAGTCCAGCCGGTCGACGATGTCAAGTCCGACGACGAAGAGTCGCAACGCACTGCTCACGCCCGCGTAGTAGTTCAGGAGCGTCTCGGTGAATTGCTCGGGTGACTGCTGGGGCTGAGGCAGGAGCGTGGCAGCCCGCATGAGCTGCTCGACCAGGGAGGCGCCGTCGGGATCGTTGCCCGCTGTCGAGATGGCGATCTGCTCCGACTTGATCAGCTTCAGCTCCTCGGCCGGGATGGGCAGCGGCACGTTCTCCAGCGCCTCGAAGTATGCGGTGATCACCAGGACTGCGTGGGCGGCCTCCAGGCGCTGCGTCCGGCCGTAGCGGGACAGGCCGCTGCGGCGTTCGGTGATGCGGCGGACCAGGTCATGGCTGAGCCGGACGAACTCGGCCTTCGCGTCGAAAAGGCCGAGGATCGCCGGGGCCGCCGGGGTGGCGCCGAGCAGGATGCCGCCAGTGATCTTTTCCAGGGCGGTGACGATCTTGTTGTCCTGGCCGCCGAGGAGAAGGACGGCGTCCGCGTAACCCAGGGACCGAGCCATGCCGTCCATCATGGCTGGTCGAGGTCGGGTTTACATGGCGGCCATGCTGCGTTCGAAGGCTGACGGGTCGGTGCGCCAGGACCGGTAGCCCTGCTCGGCCATCGGGTCCGGGAAGATGTTCTCCGTTCCGGCCTCGACGCCGGCGAGCACCGCCGCAGCGACGTCCGTGGGGCTCGTCTTCGGGATCGGGAAGGCGCGGATCATGTCGGTGTCCACCGCGCCCGGGAAGACGCCGTGGACGGTGATCCCGCGGCTCGCGAGCTGGGCGCGCAGCGCCTGGGTGGCCGACGCGGCCGCGGCCTTGGACGCGCTGTAACCGCCCATCGCCGGCACCGAGCCGAACACCACCAGGCTGAGCAGGTTGACGATCGCACCGCCGCCGTTGCGTTCCAGGACCGGCGTGAACGCCCGCACCATCGCCAGCGTGCCGAAGAAGTTGGTCCGCAGATCCAGCTCGATCGCGGCCAGGTCACCCGCGAGCGGATCGGCGAACGCCAGCGACCCGCCGTTGTTGATCAGAAGCGTCGTGTCGGCGGCGGTCACGGCGGCCCGCTCGATCTGGGCCGGATCGGTCAGGTCGAGCGGCACCGGCACCACCCGGGAGTCCCGTGCCACCAGGCCGTCGAGGCTCTCCGGCCGGCGTGCGGCCACGTACAGCCGGGCCACGTCGTGGTTCAGCAGATGCTCGGCCAGTGCCCGGCCCAGTCCCCGGTTCGCGCCGGTCACCAGCGCCACACTTCCCTTGATGTCCATCGTCGTCTCCTGAGGTCGGGTTTGCGTGGTCACCACGATCGCCGCGCCACAGGCCGTGACCCAGTGCTCCGATCGACAGTAGGTCTGGCAGAACCACGTTGGACGTGACGTTCCGCGCGATACTGCGGGCATGGACAGACGCACCGAGCTGGCCGAGTTCCTGCGGTCCCGTCGCGCCCGGGTCGATCCGGTCGCCGCCGGTGTGCCACCGCACCTCGGGCGCCGCCGGGTCCAGGGCCTGCGCCGCGAGGAGGTGGCGCAGCTCGCCGGGGTCAGCGTCGACTACTACGTCCGCCTGGAGCAGGGCCGCGCCGCCAACGTCTCCGAGGCGGTGCTCGACGCCGTCGCCCGCGCTCTCGGCCTCGACGCTCAGGAACGCGCCCACCTGCGGCGGCTCACCCACC
>KL571213.1:23570-26336 GCA_000715855.1 Actinoplanes liguriensis | reverse complement strand
AGAGATGTGTATAAGAGACAGCCTGGAGGCGATGACCGACGCGGCCGCGTTCGTGGTCGGCCGGCGCACCGACGTGCTGGCCTGGAACCGCCTCGGCGCCGCCCTCATCGCCGGCCTCGGCACCGTTCCGGCCCGGCAGCGGAACTTCGCCCGGCTGCTGTTCGGCGACGAGGAGGCGGCCCGGGACCTGTTCGCCGACTGGCCGGCCAAAGCCCGCGACCTGGTCGCCTTCCTGCACGCCGACGCGGGCCGCCACCCGGACGACCCACTCCTCGCCGAGCTGGTCGGCGAGCTGTCACCGGGCAGCGAGCTCTTCCGCCGTTTGTGGGCCGACCACCCGGTCAGCGACAAGGGCCACACGACCGCGGTCCTGCGCCATCCTCTGACAGGCACGATCACGCTGGCCTACGAGGCCCTGCAGCTCCCGGACGACCCGGAACAGGTCCTCGTCACCTACAGCGCCCCACCGGACTCGGCCGCCGCCGCCTCCCTGCGCCTGCTCGCCTCCTGGCACGCCGCCCCCACCGACCCCCATCCGGCCGAGAACACCTGAGGCCGCTCCGGTCAGCCGTCGGTAACGCCAGGGTTACCTTGACCGGCTGTGCGGGGGCAAGTTACCGTTCGGTAACTTTGCGACAGGAGGCAATGATGCCCACGCTTGACCGGCAGGACGACGTTTTCATCCTCGACCTCGGGGACGGTGAGAACCGGTTTCACCCCGACTGGCTGGCGGCCGTGAACCATGCCCTCGACCAGGTGGAGAAGGCGGACGGGAACAAGGCGCTGGTCACCACCGCAACCGGGAAGTTCTTCTCGAACGGGCTGGATCTCGACTGGCTGGGCAGCAGCGGGGCGGACTTCCAGGAGTACGCGGACGACGTGGAGGAGCTGTTCGCCCGGTTCCTCGCGCTTCCGCTGCCGACCGTCGCGGCCCTGCAGGGGCACACCTTCGCGGCGGGGGCGATGCTCGCGCTGGCGCACGACTTCCGGGTCATGCGGGCGGACCGCGGCTACTGGTGCCTGCCCGAGGTCAACATCAGCATCCCGTTCACGCCGGGCATGTCGGCGCTGATCCAGAGCCGGCTGGCTCCGCAGGTCGCGCACGAGGCGATGACAACCGGCCGGCGGTACGGCGGTGACGAGGCCCTCGCCGCGCGGATCGTGGACCACGCGGCCGGGGAGGACGCGGTCCGCGCGACCGCGGTGAAGATCGCGTTCACGCTGGCGCCGAACGCGGGGGCGACCCTCGGGACGATCAAGAGCCGGATGTACGCCCCGGCCCTCACCCTGCTGCGCGACCGCGTGACGCCGCGCGCCTGACCGCCGAGCCGCCGGTACCTGTCCGATCGTGGGCGCAAGCGGAGCGTGCGAGGCGGGCGGCGCACCGTCGTACCGCCGAATTGTCGTGATCGCAAGCAACAGCGGACCGTGAGAAAGGGGAGAACGTTCACGTCGAGAGCGGGGCGTGGTGCACGTCCCCGCGGGTAACGTCCCGATCGGAAGGGCCGGAGGACCCTGCCGATGGGGGTCCCGGCGGAGGAACGTGAGGATCGACGACGCCTTCGGAAGGAACGATCGTGACCGCTGTGCTCGACCACGAGGACCTGGTGCGTAAGCTCGCCCATCCCGACGAGGCCGAGGTCGCGAGCCTCGACGCGTGGTGGCGTGCGAACAACTATCTGACCGTCGGCCAGATCTACCTGCAGGCCAACCCGCTGCTGCGCGAGCCGCTCACGCCCGAGCACATCAAGCCGCGCCTGCTCGGCCACTGGGGGACCAGTCCCGGCCTGTCGTTCGTCTACGCGCACGTGTCCCGGCTGATCAAGACGACCGGCCAGCAGGCGATCTACCTGGCCGGGCCGGGGCACGGTGGCCCGGCGCTGGTCGCGGCGGGTTATCTGGAGGGGACGTATTCGGAGGTCTACCCGAAGGTCGGCCAGGACGAGGAGGGTCTGCTGCGGCTGTTCCGGCAGTTCTCCAGTCCCGGTGGCATCCCGAGTCACGTGTCGGTGACCACGCCCGGCTCGATCCATGAGGGTGGTGAGCTGGGCTATGTGCTGGTGCACGCGTTCGGCTCGGTGATGGACAACCCGGATCTGCTGACGATCGCGGTGGTCGGTGACGGCGAGGCGGAGACCGGCCCGCTGGAGGGGTCGTGGAAGGGGATCTCCTTCATCAACCCCGAGCACGACGGTGCGGTGCTGCCGATCCTGCACCTGAACGGTGCGAAGATCGCCGGGCCGACGGTGCTCGCCCGCAAGGATCCGGCCGAGGTCCGCAAGCTGCTCGAAGGCCACGGCTACGAGATCATCGAGGTCGGCGGGGACGACCTGCCCGGCATGCACCACCGGTTCGCGGCGGCGCTCGCCGAGGCGTGGGGAAAGATCCGGGCGATCCAGGCGTCGGCGCGCGGCGGTGAGTGGGACGGTCAGCGTCCGCACTGGCCACTGATCATCATGCGTACGCCGAAGGGCTGGACCGGCCCGCAGACGGTCGACGGCGTGACCGTCGGCGGCACGTGGCGCGCCCACCAGGTCCCGCTCTCCGGGGTCAAGGACAACCCCGACCACCTGCGGATGCTCGAGGAGTGGATGCGGTCCTACCGGCCGGAGGAGCTGTTCGACGCCACCGGCGCGCCGAGCGGCCCGGTCCGCGCGCTGGCGCCCGACGGCGACCTGCGGATGAGTGCCAGCCCGCACGCCAACGGCGGCCGGCTCACTCGTGACCTGGACCTGCCCGACTTCCGGGACTACGCGGTCGCGGTGA
>KL571213.1:22257-23356 GCA_000715855.1 Actinoplanes liguriensis | reverse complement strand
GTGAAGAAGCCGGCGGCGGGGCGGGCCGAGTCCACCCGCAAGCTGGGTGAGCTGATGCGTGACATCTACTCCCGTAACGACGACCGGTTCCGGCTGTTCTGCCCGGACGAGACCAACAGCAACCGGCTCGGCGCTGTCTTCGAGGTCTCCGACCGTGCGTTCATGGAGTCCGTCACGCCCGACGACGTCAAGCTCAGTCGTTCCGGGCGGGTGATGGAGGTGCTCTCCGAGCACAACTGCCACGGCTGGTTGGAGGGGTACACGCTCACCGGGCGGCACGGGATGTTCGCGACCTACGAGGCGTTCGCCATGGTCAGCGCGTCGCAGACGATCCAGCACGGCAAGTGGTTGCAGGAGGCGTCACATCTGCCCTGGCGGGCCAGGGTGCCGAGCCTGAACATCCTGCTCACGTCCACGGCGTGGCGTAACGACCACAACGGTTTCTCGCATCAGGGTCCCGGGCTGATCCAGAACGTGCTCACGCAGCGCGGCGATGTCGCCCGGGTGTACCTGCCGCCGGACGCGAACACCCTGCTGTCCGTCGCCGATCACTGCTTCCGCTCACGGTCGTACATCAATTTGATCGTGATCGACAAACAGCCGCAGCTGCAGTGGCTGACCATGGAGCAGGCCGTCGAGCACTGCGCGACGGGTGCCGGCATCTGGGAGTGGGCCGGCACCGATGACGGCACCAGCGACCCGGACATCGTCCTGGCCTGTGCCGGCGACGTGGTGACGATGGAGACGGTCGCGGCGGCACAGATCCTGAAGGAGCGGCTGCCGTCGATGCGGACGCGGGTCGTCAACGTCGTCGACCTGATGACGCTGCCGCGGCAGAAGGACCATCCGCACGGCATGAGCGAGATCCTGTTCCGCGAGCTGTTCACCGAGAGCGTGGACGTGGTGTTCGCCTTCCACGGCTATCCGGGCGCGATCCACCAGCTGGTGCACGGCCGGCCGGACGCCGACCGGTTCCGGGTCCGCGGCTTCATCGAGCAGGGCACGACCACCACGCCGTTCGACATGACGGTGCGCAACAAGGCGTCCCGCTACCACCTGGTGATCGACGCGATCAACAACGCGAAGCGGCTGGCGAGCG
>KL571213.1:17920-22012 GCA_000715855.1 Actinoplanes liguriensis | reverse complement strand
CAGAGATGTGTATAAGAGACAGCTGAAGGCCTGGTGCGAGGCGCAGCTCGAACGGCACGCCACCTACGTCGTCGAGCACCTCGAGGACATGCCCGAGGTGCGGGATTGGTCACTCGGGGACTGGGCGCAGAGTTGATCTAGGAGGGTTTGACTGTCTCTCCGCCTTACAAAGTGTGGGCGGAGAGATACTTCACCCTTTCTTTCGACGCCGGATGACGCGAAGGTGAATGGCATACGCCTACTCGACGTTGAGGAAGGGGACCCCGGATGGCCGGTACGCTCAGCCCTTGGCCGACGACCCGACAGGGTTCGACGCAACATCCCGTGCCCACGCTGCAATACCTGCTGCGAGCGCACGGCCACACGGTAACGGTGGACGGCGTCTTCGGCGCCCAGACCGGCGACGCGGTCCGCGCCTACCAGCGCACCCGCGGCATCCCCGACAACGGCATCGTCTGCGCCGACACGTGGCAGGCCCTGATCATGGAGGTCGGGCCGGGTGCCTCCGGCAACGCGGTCAGCGGCGTCCAGCACGAGTTCCTGCAGCGCAAGGGTGCCGCCGCCGCGCCGGACGGGGTCTTCGGGCCGGGCACCGAATCCGCGGTCCGCACGTTCCAGGCCGACGCCGGCCTGATCGTGGACGGGGTGGTCGGCCGCCAGACCTGGCAGGCGCTCGTCGGCGGGGCCTCCGCGGAGCTCCAACAGGCAGCCTGACCTGTGATTTCGAGGGATGCCGGGTCCGGTTCGGGCCCGGCATCCCTCATAGCAGTTGCAGGGCGAGATGCCACGGGAAGACGCCCGCTCCCGGCGGGTGCGGCTCGAACTCGACCCGGACGCCCTCCGCTCGTAACTGCTCGACGCTGCGGCGGAACGGCGCCCGTGCGGCGAGCGCGTTGTTCACGAACGGCAGGACCACGACCGGGATGCCCAGCCCCGGCGCCTCGGCGAGCAGGCCGAGCGCGTACGTGTCGGCGATTCCCGCGGCGAACTTGTTGACCGTGTTGAAGGTGGCCGGGGCGACCACGATCGCGTCCGCGCGGGGGCTCCGAGGTTCGCTGGGCTTGCGGTAGCGGCTGCGTACCGGCCTTCCGGTCTGCCGCTCCAGGGCGGGCACGTCGATGAAGTCGAGGGCCGCCGGGGTCGCGATGACCTGCACCGTCCAGCCGTCGTCCTGGGCGAGCCCGACGAGCTCGCCGGCGTCACCGGCCGGGCCGGCGGCGCAGACGACGAGACACAGAACCCTAGGAACGGTCGGCACGGGACGCCGCGGCCGCGGCCGGATCGAAACCGAACGGCAGCTCCAGACGGTGGCCGCGCATCAGCTCACGGTCCGAGAGCAGGGCGGCGGTCTCGCCGTCGGCGGCGATCCGGCCGGTGTCCAGGATGACCGAGCGGGGGCACAACTCCAGCGCGTACGGCAGATCGTGCGTCACCATCAGCAGCGTCACCGGCAACGACTCGAGGATCTCGGCCAGCTCCCGCCGGCTCGCCGGGTCCAGATTGGACGACGGCTCGTCCAGCACCAGGATCTCCGGGCGCATCGCGAGGACCGTGGCGACCGCGACGCGCCGGCGCTGGCCGAACGACAGGTGGTGAGGCACGTGATCACGGTGGTCGGACATGCCGACCGCGGCCAGGGCCTCGTCGACTCGGGCGTCCAGCTCGGCACCGCGTACGCCGGAATTGGCCGGGCCGAAAGCGACATCCTCCGCGACCGTGGGCATGAAGAGCTGGTCGTCGGGGTCCTGGAAGACGATGCCGACGCGGCGGCGGATCTCGGCGATCGCGGGACGGTCGCCGGGGGTGACCGGGAGGCCGGAGACCTCGACCGTGCCACCGCCGCCGTGCAGGATGCCGTTGAGGTGCAGGACCAGGGTGGTCTTGCCGGCGCCGTTCGGGCCGAGCAGGGCCACGCGCTCGCCGGGGGCGATGGTGAGGTCGACGCCGCGCAGGGCCGCCCGGCCGTCGGGATAGGCGTAGTGCAGGCGGGAGACGTTCAGCGCGGGAGTTGCCACGTCGATCATGCTAGAGCTCCGCTCCGGGCCCGCCCAGCGCCGCCCATGTAGAGGCCGTCTCCTGTCTGAGAATCGCGGTTCACGTCAGGACCGCTGCGGCGACGGCGATGCCGGCCGAGGCGAGCGGCAGGGCCGCGGACATCGCCCACTGGCGCGCGGGAGCGCGGTCGTGCGCCGGCTGGGGGAGCCGCCCGGTGTACCCGCGGGACACCATCGCGAGGTAGACCCGCTCGCCACGCTCGTAGGACCGCAGGAACAGCGAACCGACCCCGACCGCGAACGCCTTCACCTGCCACAGGAACCGCGGGTCGTACCCACGGGACAGCCGCGCGATCCGCATCCGCCGCGCGTCGTCGGCGAGCACGTCGATGTAGCGCAGCATGAACGTGGCGATCTGGGTGAACACCGACGGCACGCGCAGCCGGTCCAGCCCGAGGATCAGGTCGCGCATCGTCGTCGTCGCGGCAAGCAGCAGCGACGCGAGGACCCCGAGCGTGCCCTTGGCGAAGATGTTCCACGCGCCGTGCAGGCCCTCGATCGACAGCGACAGGCCCAGCCATTCGACCCGCTCGCCGTGACCGGCGAACGGCAGAACGACCGCCAGCAGAACGAACGGCAATTCGATCGTCGCCCGCTTGAGCAGCCAGAACGCCGGGACACGAGCGGTCGCAGCGAGAACCGCGATTAACAACGCGTAGCCCGCGAAGGCCCAGAACCGGGTTGGCGGGGTCACCACCACCACGATCGTGAACAGCAGCACCGCCACGATCTTCACCTCGGGGGCCAGCCGGTGCACCCGGCCCGCCCGGTCGAGGTAGAGCGGGTGAGCGTGCCCCGCCCCCACCTCAGGCGGCCTTCTGCTCGCGGCGGCGCACCAGCCAGAACCCGCCCGCCCCGATGCTGAACGTGATCAGCACCCCGGCGACCCCGGCGAGACCGGTCGAGAGCGCGGAGTTGTGGATGCCGCGGATGCCGTAGTCGGCCAGCGGACTGTCCTTCATCTGGTGACCCTGCTCCCGCTGGGCCATGCAGGAGCCGCCGGTGATGTCGCCGTTCGCGTCGAAGGTGCAGCCCTCCCGGGCGGTCGCGTCCAGACCGTCCGGGCTGCTCGACGCGAAGTTGCTGACCACGCCGGCGAGCAGCAGCGCGACGAGCAGGCCGCCGGCGAGGAACCATCCGAGCTTCTTGGTCATGCCCTTGTTCACGCTTTTGTTCGTGCTCTCGTTCAGGCTCTTGTTCAGGCTCTTGCTCATGCTCTTGTTCATGCCGCGACCTCTTCGAGAACGACCGGCTTGCGGAACCGGCGCAGCGCGTAGACCAGATCGGGGCGCACCCGGGCCACGGTGGCGACGGTGGTCGCCGCGATCAGGCCCTCGCCGATGCCGATCAGCACGTGGGTGCCGGCCATCGTTCCCGAGATCCACGGCAGGGACAGGTCGGTGGTGCCACCCAGCGCATACTCCAGCACGAAGCCCTGCGAGGCGACCACGACCGAGACGACCGAGGCGATGAACGCGGTGGCGCCGAGGCCGCCCGGGGTCTTCGGCAGGATCCGCAGCAGGCCGGCGACCAGCAGATATCCGGCGGCGGTGCCGAGCAACGCCATATTGGTGATGTTCAGGCCGATCGCGGTCAGGCCGCCGTCGGCGAAGAGCAGGCACTGCACGATCAGGACGGTCGAGACGCACAGCGCGCCGACCCACGGCCCGACCAGGATGACCGCGAGCGTGCCGCCCAGCAGGTGACCAGAGACGCCCGGCAGCACCTGGAAGTTCAACATCTGCACGGCGAAGATGAACGCGGCGACCAGCCCGGCCATCGGCGCCAGTCGATCGTCGAGGTCGGCCCGGGCCTTCCAGACGCAGATCGCCAGCACGGCCACGGCGAAGACCACGAAGACCGCGGACACCGGGCCGTTCACGATCCCGTTCGCGATGTGCATCGCTTGCGCATCCATGGCGCCTCCCCTTCGCGGGGCCGGATTTCCCCGCCGGGTCAGCCTATAAGCCAGAGGTAGCTGTTGCACATCCTTGGCAACTAGAACGAGTGATGAACGTGATCATGATTAAAATCAACT
>KL571213.1:17427-17616 GCA_000715855.1 Actinoplanes liguriensis | reverse complement strand
TGGTCCCGGTCACTGCAAACCCCGGTTAACGACCGTTCGCAAACCAGACCCGCCCCCACCGGCACGCGCCTGACGGGTGACAAGAGCGGTGGAATGCGTTCCGTGCGGCCACCCGGCGTGAGGAGGCAGGTGCTCACGGCAGCTGCGCGCGCCCCGCTCCGGGCTGGTGCTCACGGTGGTTATTCGTGC
>KL571213.1:12403-17215 GCA_000715855.1 Actinoplanes liguriensis | reverse complement strand
CCTCATAACCACCGTGAGCACCAGCTGAGACCGGGAGTCGCGCTGGGAGCCGGTGCGGGCAGTCGCTCGCGCGGTCCGAGCGCCGGGCACTCCGCGTGCCGGGCTCCGCGTGCCAGGCGCTGCGCGGCGGCGGGCGCCTGGGCGAGCTGGGAGTGGTGGGATGCGTTCCCTGCGGGAAGCCGGCGCGAGGAGGGCAGGTGCTCACCGTAGTTGCGCGCGTCCTGCTTCGGGCTGGTGCTCACCGTGGTTATTCGTGCCTCATAACCACGGTGAGCACCAGCTGAAACCGCGAGTCGCGCCGGGAGTCGGGCGGGCAGTCGCTCGCGTCGGTCCACGTGCCCGGGCGTGCCGCGTGCCGCGGGGGCGCGGGCGCGGGGTGTGAGCTGGGGGTGTGCGGGGTGGTTAGTGGTCGTGGGGGGTTTGGGTGGGGGAGAGGGGGAGGCGGACTGTGGCGGTGGTGCCGCCCGTGGTGCCGGCGGTGAGCGTGATCGTGCCGCGGTGCAGTTCGACGATCGCGCGGCTCAGAGCCAGGCCGAGGCCGGCGCCCGGGATGCCGCTGTGCCGGGCGTTCGTGGCGCGGTAGAGGCGGGCGAAGAGCCGGTTGCGCTCGCCCTCCGGGATGCCCATGCCGTCGTCCGCCACGGTGAGCAGTGCGGCGTCGTCCTCGGCGGTGAGAGTGACCGTCACCGGGGAGCCGGCCGGGCTGTATTTCACGGCGTTGCCGATCAGGTTCTCCGCCACCTGGCGGAGCCGCGCCTGGTCGCCGCCGATCTCCAGCCGGTCCGGCAGGTCGGTGCGGATCCGGCTGCTCGGCTCACCGGAGTCGGCGATCACGGTCGCCGCCGCAGACTGCAGCACCGCGGAGAGGTCAACCGTGCCGACGGTCAGCCCGGCGTGCCCGGACTCCAGCGCGGACAGGTCCAGCAGGCGCTCGACCAGGGTTCGTAGCCGCGCGTTGTTGCGCTCGATCACCGCGAGCAGGTCGCGGACTTCGCCGATGGTGGTCTCGTCGCCCGATTCGGCGATCAGATCGGTGTACGTCGCGATCGACGTCAACGGCGTGCGCAGCTCGTGCCCGACCAGCGCGATGTACTCCCCGATGCTGGCCGCCAGCTGGTTCTGCAGCTCGTCCGAGCGGCGTCGCTCCAGGTAGGCCCCGAGCAGCCCGGCGATCCCGGTGAGCAGCACCGCGAGGGCCGGCTCCGGGTCCTGCCGTTCGGGGGTGAAGAACGTCAGCACGCCGACCACCTGTTCGGCGCTGAGCACCGGCACGGCGCCGGCCGCACGGTATCCGGTCGCCCGGACCTGCGGCAGCACCGGCGACTCGGGGGCGCGGATGTCCGGTACCCAGAGCAGCTCGCCGGTCGACCAGCACCGGCCGGCCAATCCTTGGCCCTGGTTCAGGCTGGGCGGGAAGGGGATGTCCTCCGCGCCGGGGGCCGTGTGCGTGACCTCGGGCCGCAGGCGGTCGGTCACCTCGTCGACGAGCCAGAGCCGGAGGTACGGCCAGTCCAGGCACGTCGACACGCTGCGCAGCACGGATTTCCCGGCCTGCTGGACGTCCGGCGCGTGCACCAGCGCCTGCAGGACCTCGGCCTTGCACTTCTCATACTGGAGCTGATGGTGGTCGGAGGTCACGTCGTGCACCGCGGCGACCGCGCCGAGGATCGTCCCCGCGGCGTCCCGGACCGGCCGCGCGTTGATCGTCAGCCAGCGTGGCCGGCGCTCCCGGTCGCAGGCGCGCACGTCGGCGTGGTGCACCTGTTTGCCGCGCAACGCCCGGTAGAGCGGCAGTTCCTCCGCCGTCAGCAGGGTGCCGTCGCTGTGGCGTAGTTCGAAGCGCTCGGGCCACTCGTCGATCGGCACGGTCGCGCATTCGTCGCCGAAGAAGTCCCGGACCGCGCGGTTCACGAAGACCAGCCGGCCCTGCCGGTCGCAGGCCACCGCGCCGGTGTCGAGGCTCTGCATCAGCTCGGCCAGGAACGGGGCGTCCGGCGGCAGCGGGAGGCATTGACGCAGCGTCTCGGTGAGCTCGCGGACGCTGAACGGTTTCGGGACGACGACCGTGGCGCCCGCCTCGGCGAGCAGGGTGTCGCCGGGCGGCAGGTAGCCGGTGATCAGCACGACCGGGATGTCCGCGGTGGCCGGCTCGGCGCGCAGGGCGTGGCACATCCGGACGCCGTCCAGGTGCGGCATGTCGACGTCCGCGACGATCAGGTCGTACCGGTCGGCGAGGGCGGCGGCGAGCCCGGCCCGGCCGTCGTCGGCGACCGTGGCGGCGTGACCGAGCCGGCGGACGATCTCGGCGAGCACCGCCTGATGTTCCGGGTTGTCCTCGACGACCAGCACCGCTGCCATGGCCGTACTGTAGAGGCGCTAAACGCTCGAAACGGGAGAAAGCGACAATAAGCGCACTCAGGTTTCGCGAACGGGTACGCGGGGGTACTCTCCGCCCGCGTACCGGCAACTCCTGGGGTTTGTGCATGAGCGCTTTGACGGCCCACCTGGACGTCCCTCTCCATCACGGCGCGCCCGGCGCGGCCCGCCGTGCGGTCGTCGCGGTCCTCGGCGGCTGGGGATTCCGCGACCCCGACTGGCTGGATGCTGCCGCCGTGGTGGTCAGCGAGCTGGTCACCAACGCGGTCCGGCACGGCGGCGGCTGCATCGCGCTGCAGGTCGAGGCGCACGACCGGCGCGTCGTGGTCTCGGTCGCCGACGGCTCCTCGGTGGTGCCCCGCCGCCGCGACCCGGACGACGTGGGTGGCCGCGGCATCGCGCTGATCGAGGCGCTCGCCGAGAACTGGACGGTGCACAACCACGAGGGCGGCAAGCAGGTGCGCGTGATGCTCCTGCCGTGTCCCGGCCTGGAGGAGTCGTCCGGCTCGGCTCGTGGAGGCGCGGCGTGAGGGTCGTTCGCTCCGACGGGCCGGGGATGGTCCGGCTGGCCCTCCACGGCGAGCTCGACCTGGCCACCGCCGATCTGGCCGGCAGGCACATCGCCGTCGCGCTGGACACGATCCCGGCGGGCGGGCCGCCTCTCCTGGTGCTGGACGTGGCGGGGCTGACGTTCTGCGACTCGGCCGGGATCGACGTGCTGCTCGGCGGGCGGGCCGGCGCGCAGGCGCGCGAGGTGGACTTCCGGGTGGTGGGCGCGCGGGGGATCGTGCGGCGCTCGATGGCCGCCACCGGCGTCCTCACGTTGCTGACCACGGCCTGAGACGGACGGGCTCGCGCTGCTGTGGCCGTACCGAATAAGTAGTTTCTTCTCTTAAATGCGGAATCGCTGGACGGCGGCGCGCAACTGCACGGCGAGCGCCTCCACGTCCTGCGCCGTCCGTGCGGCCTGCCCCGCCGCGGTACGACTGGCCGCCGTGCTGGTCGCGACGCTGGCGATGTTCCCGGCGATGTCCGAGGCCCCGGCCGCCGCCTCGGTCACGCCCCGGTTCATCTCGGCGGTCGTCGCGCTCTGCTCCTCGACCGCCGACGCGATCGTGGTCTGGTAGTCGCTGATCTGCTCGATGATCCGGCTGATCTCGTCGATCGCGGTGACCGCCTGGCCGGTGTCGCTCTGGATCGCGGCGATCTGCTGGGAGATCTGCTCGGTGGCGCGGGCGGTCTCCTGCGCGAGATCCTTGACCTCGCTGGCGACGACCGCGAAGCCCTTGCCGGACTCGCCGGCCCGGGCGGCCTCGATCGTCGCGTTGAGGGCGAGCAGGTTGGTCTGCGCGGCGATCGTGGTGATCACGTCGATCACGTCGCCGATCTGCGCGGACGAGTCGCCGAGCCGGTTGATCGTGGCGCTGGTGGCCCGGGCGGCGGCGACCGCGTCCGAGGCGACCTGCGCGGCGTCGCCGGCGTTCTTGGAGATCTCGCTGATCGCCGAGCCCATCTCGTCGGTGCCGGCGGCCACCACGTGCACGCTGCCGGAGACCCCGGAGGCGCTCTGCGCGGCGAGCCCGGCCTGCTGGTCGGCCTCGGCGACGGCGGAGTCGATCTCGGTGCTGACCCGGCGCATGGTCTCCGACGCCTCCTGGAGCCGGGCGCCGTTCTCGACGATCTCGACGACGGTGCCGCGCACCCCGGTGATCGCCTCGTCGACGGCCCGCCCCATCAGCGCGATCTCGTCGCTGCCGGAGGTGTCGGCGCGGACGGTGAGATCCCCGCCGGCCAGCGCCTGCAGGGTCCGGACCAGGTGCCCGACCGGCACGGTCATGCTGCGGGTGACCACGATCGTGAGCAGGATCGCGGCGATCACGGCCAGCGCGAACGCGATGATCAGCCAGTTCCGGGCGGTGCTCGCCTGCTGCTGGGTGGTGCGGGTCGCCTTCTCGGCGCGTCCGGAGACCGAGGCGACCAGCTTGTCGGTGCCCTCGACGATCTGGAAGTACAGGTCGTAGCCGGCGCCCAGGATGATCTTGTCACCGGCGGCGATGTCACCCTTGCCGTACGTCGCGGCCGCCTGGTCGTCCGCGGCGAAGTACTGATCCCAGGTCGCCAGCAGGCTGTCGAAAAGTTTCTTCTCGTCGGCGGTCATCGCGGCGGTGTTCGTGGTGTCCAGCAGTTCGAGGAGCTTCTGCTTGTCGGCGAGGAACCCGGCCCGGTTCTCGGTCGCCGGGTCGACCGCCTTCGCCGGGCCCAGCCGCAGCGTGTCCCAGACATACGCGATCTGCCAGCCGGAGATGTCCCCGTCGTAGTACTTCTGCTCGTCCACCTGGTGCTGCAGGGACAGCAGCGTGCGCACCTCGGCGGCCGCGTCCGACTGCCGGGTCAGCCCGACCGCGCCGATCGCCACCGCCACACCGAGCATCACCA
>KL571213.1:9458-12223 GCA_000715855.1 Actinoplanes liguriensis | reverse complement strand
GCACCGAGAGTCGGCCACCGAGCCGCAGCCGCCGCAATACAGCCATGCTGTCAGGAGATCACGACCATCCTCGCGGTGGTGCCTTTTCCGGATCCCTCGGACTCCAGGGTCAACTCGCCGTCGTGCGCCCTGAGGATCCGCTGCGCGATGCTGAGCCCCAGACCGACGCCGGGCACCGCCTGTTCCCGGGCGAACCGGCCGCGGTAGAAGCGCTCGATCACGTGCGGCAGCTCGTCCGCGGGGATGCCGGCGCCGTGATCGATCACGTCCAGGCCCATCTCGCCCACCCGGACCCGGACCGCGGACCCGGCCGGGCTGAACAGGACCGCGTTGCGGACCAGGTGCTCGGCGGCCTGGCTCAGCCGGGTGAAGTCGCCCGGCACCGGGAAGGGCCCCTCCCCGCCAGTGATCTCCAGCCGCAGCGCCACCTCGCGCTGCCCGGCCGCCGCCCGGCACGCGGCCATCGCCGCCTCCGCGACCGTGATCAGGTCGGTCTCGGCACGCAGCAGCGGCAGAGGAGTGCCGGCCGGCCGGGTTCCGGCCAGCAGGTGGTCCACCATGCGAACCAGGCGTTCGCCGTTCCGCTGGATCGGCTCGATCATCTTCCGGTACGGCGCCATCTCCTCGTTGTCCACGAGCAGTTCCAGATAGCCCTGGATGGTCGTGACCGGCGTGCGCAACTCGTGCGAGACCGTGGCCACGAAATCCTCCTCGCGGCTGATCGCCCGGGACAACTCGTCGCCGACCTCGGTCAGCAGCAGCCGGTTCCGGATCGCGGCGAGGTGCCCGGCGGCCTGGCCCGCCATCGTGTGCAGCATCTCCAGCCGCCGGTCGCCGACCTCGCCCGGACGGTCGTCGAGCACGCACATGGTGCCGAGCGTGAAGCCGTCCTCGTCGACCAGCGGCACCCCCGCGTAGAACCGGATGCCCGGCGCGCCGACCACGTTCTCCCAGGTGCGGAAGACCGGGTGGGAGAGCGCGTCCTGGACGATGAGCGGCACCCGGCGGTCGACCACGACCCCGCAGAACGAGGTGTCGATCGGCCCGCCCGAGGACGGCATGCCGGTGCTGCCCGCGAACCACTGACGGTCCGCGCCGACCAGCGTCACCGTGGACATCGAGGTCTCGAAGACGGAGCTGGCCAGCCGCGTCAGCTCGTCGAGGACGACGGGGCGGGGCGCGTCGAGCAGGTGGTAGCTCCCCACGGCGGCCACGCGGGCCTCGTCAGCGACTGCGCTCATCTGCATCCGTTTCTTCGTGGCGGGTAGACACGTCTTCTTCGTGGCGGGTGGCACGTGGGGGAAACTTCGACCCCCGGGCGGGCCGGTTGAGAAGTTCCGGCAGCGCAATTACCCGGCGACCGAACGCTTATGACCCAGCCCACAGGGTCGATATTGGCGGTGCAACGACCAGGTGGAGGGGACCCATGCGGACCGAGCTGTACAAGTCGGCGAAGGCCGACGACAACAAGCCCGTCGTGCTCGTCGTCGACGACGAGGAGACGGTGCTCGAGACACTGTCGCTGCAGCTCGGCAGGGAGTATCGGGTGCTCACCGCGGTCGACGGCGACAAAGCCCTCGCGCTGCTCGCCGAACAGGGCACGGCCGCCGCGGTGATCAGCGACATGCGGATGCCCGGGATGAACGGCATCGAGCTGCTGCGCCGCGTGCAGATGGAGTACCCGGCGATCACGCGGGTGCTGCACACCGGCTACGGCGACATGGCCACCGCGGTCGCCGCGATCAACTCCGGCGGCGTCTACCGGTACCTGCCCAAGCCGGCCGACACCGACACGTTGCGAACCGCGATTCGCGAATCGGTCGCCAAGCACGACGTGGAGATCGCCGACCGGGAACTGCTCGACCGCACCCTGCGTACCGGTGTCAAGGCGCTCTTCGGGGTCCTCGAGCTGTCCAACCCGCCGGCCTTCCAGCGCGCCGGCCGGATCAGCACGCTGGTCGGCGAGCTCTGCCACATCCTGCAGCTCGACGGCCTGTGGGAGATCGAGGTCGCCGCGATGGCCTCGCAGCTCGGCGCGGTCACCGTGTCCCCCGGCACCTGGCAGAAGCTGGAACGCGGCATGCCGCTGAGCGAGGACGAGCAGGCGAGTGTCGACGCCATGCCGCGGATCGCGGTCCGGCTGCTCGGCGACATCCCGATGATGGAGGAGGTGCTCGCGATCGTGAACGGCCTGACCGGGCACCCCGGTCCGGTCGAGGGTCGCTCCGCGCTGGCCGAGGATGCGATCGCGGTGCTGCGGACGGCCATCGCCTACGAGTCGCTCGAGAGTCGCGGGATCAACGCGGTCACGGCGATCACCGCCATCGAGGAGCGGGAGGATCACTATCCGCACGTGATCGCGGCGTTGCGGCGGCTCAAGGGGGTGCGGGCGCTCAAGGACACCGTGCGCAGCGTCCGGGTGACCGAGCTCGAGGTCGGGATGCGCCTGGTCGAGGACGTGGTGGCGACGAACGGCCTGGTCCTGATCGGCAAGGAGACCGTGATTACCGAGCTGATGCTGGATCGGCTGACGAACTTCGCCCGCGCGGTCGAGCTGGTGGAGGAGGTGCTGGCCGCGGTGCCCTACAAGGCGAGCTACAAGCCCACCGCCTACGCAAACCACCGCTGACACCCCCGTCACAAGCCGCCCGCCGCATCGCGCCGCGCGGAAGTGAATTCGCATCGCGTTTGCGAACCGTCGGTAACTTCGACGCGGCCTACTCGGCGGCGTACTCGGCGGCCAGCGCTGACACCGCCTGCAACGC
>KL571213.1:8890-9300 GCA_000715855.1 Actinoplanes liguriensis | reverse complement strand
GGCCAGCGCTGACACCGCCTGCAACGCCCCGGCGGCCTCGGCCCGGATTCGTCCGGCCGTGCCCGCCGGGTCGGCGACCGCGCCGGCCCGGGCCTGATCCTCGAGCGCCGAGCAGAGAGCGGCCAGCGCGCCGGCGCCGATGTTCGCGGCCGACCCCTTCAACGCGTGCGCCTGATCCCGGATCGTGCCGAGATCCTTCTGCTCGAACCCGTCCAGCAGCACCTCCACCGCGTCGGGCGTCTTCGCCAGGAATGACCGCAGCAACCTCAGCACGAGGGCCAGCTCGGCCGGCGTCGGATCCGGATCGGTGATCATCGCGATCCGGGCCCGCACCCCGGCCAGCCGCTCGTCCTCCATGCGCCCATCCTGCGCCGCCGGGGCCGCTCAGAAGATCAAATTCAAGAGCTTCA
>KL571213.1:7187-8613 GCA_000715855.1 Actinoplanes liguriensis | reverse complement strand
CTCCGTGGGTGGGCACGGTCAGACCAGAAGCCCGGGTCAGGCGCCCCGGCCGACTCGGGTTCCCGGGTGGGCGTGCGATCGCGGCACGGCGTCCGGGCGCTCCAGCCGACTGGAGTTCCCGGGCGGTCGTTCGATCGCGGCACGGCGGTTCACGCGCCCCAGCCGGCCTGGGTGCCGCCGACCCGCTCGGCGTTGACCTTCGACGCGTACCCGGAAGCCTTGAAGGTCTTGACCGGGTCCCGGGGCAGCCCCCGGGCCTCCCGGCGGTCGGCGAGCGCGCCACGCACGTCCGTCTCGTAGGCCGCCATCAGGATCTCGTTCGCCCCGAGAACGTCGCCCTCCCGCTGGGCCACCGCCAGCGCCTCCTGGTCGATGAGCAGCGACTTCGCGAGCGCCTGCTCGACGTTGAGGACCGACCGGATCTGCCCCGGGATCTTCTCCTCGATGTTGTGGCACTGGTCGAGCATGAAGTTGACCTTCGACGACGGCAGGTGCGCGCCCACCGCGACGATCTCCGACATGATCCGGAACAGCTGGAACGGGTCGGCCGCCCCCACGATCAGGTCGTCGTCGGCGTAGAACCGTGAGTTGAAGTCGAACGCTCCGAGCCGCCCCTGCCGCAGCAACTGCATCACGATGAACTCGATGTTCGTCCCCGGAGCGTGGTGCCCGGTGTCCAGCACGACCGTGGCCTTCTCGCCGAGCGCCAGGCAGTGCAGCAGCGACGTGCCCCAGTCCGGGATGTCCATGCTGTAGAAGTACGGCTCGAAGAACTTGTATTCGAGCAGGATCCGCTGGTCGTCCCCGAGCTCGTCGTAGATGCGCCGCAGCGACTCGGCGAGCCGGTCCTGCCGGCCGCGCAGCGAGTCCTGCCCCGGGTAGTTCAGCCCGTCCGGCAGCCAGATCTTCAGATCCGTCGAGCCGGTCTCCCGCATGATCTCGATGCACCGCAGGTGGTGCCGTACCGCCTTGTCCCGGATCGCCGCGTCCGGGTGGCAGAGCGAACCGAGCTTGTACTCGTCGTCCTGGAACAGGTTCGAGTTGATCGCACCGAGCTTCACGCCCAGCTTCTCGGCGTGTGCGCGCAGGTCCGACCAGTCGTCGACGACGTCCCACGGGATGTGAAGCGAGATTCGCGGTGCGAGTCCGGTGAGCCGGTGCACCTGCGCGGCGTCGGAGATCTTCTCGTACGGGTTCCGCGGCACCCCCGGCTGTGCGAACACCTTGAACCTGGTGCCCGAGTTCCCGTACGCCCAGCTCGGAACCTCGACGGTGAAGCCGTCCAACCCGTCCAGGGGCTGAGCCCGCGTCGTCCTGCTCTCCTGGCCCTCGCCGGCGAGGCCGTCGTGACGTGCGGCCGGCGGCCGCTCGGTGCGGTCGGTCATGACGGTGTTCCTCCGTAGCGTCGGTTGGTCAGGCCGTTGAG
>KL571213.1:5480-6947 GCA_000715855.1 Actinoplanes liguriensis | reverse complement strand
GTCAGGCCGTTGAGCAGGGCGGCGAAGACGAGTACTGCGCCGAGGGCGAGTAGTTGGTATTGGGAGCCTTCGTTGCCGATGAAGGCGAGCAGGATGCCGGCGTTGAGCCAGACGATGAGCAGGGTGGCCAGGACGATGCCGGCGACGCGGCCGATGCCGCCGGTGATGGCGACGCCGCCGAGGACGGCGATGGTGATGGCGGGCAGTGCCATGCCGTTGCCGGAGACGCCGGCGTCGGGGCGGGCGGAGGCGAATTGGCCGACGGTGACGACGGCGACCAGACCGGAGATCAGACCCGCATAGACGTAGGCCTTCATCCGGGTGTCGCGGACGGGTAGGCCGGCCCAGCGTCCGGCGACGTCGTTGGTGCCGATCGCGTACAGCCGTCGTCCGTAGGTGGTGCGGGTCAGCAGCAGCCAGACGGCGACGACGGTGGGCAGCAGGAAGGTGAAGATGCCCAGGGGGATGTCGGGGATGTACTGGCCGATGACCGGTAGTTCGACGGATCGGGTGATCGAGTACAGGTCCTGGATCGGGGTGGTGCTGATCGGCTCCTGGTTGTTGATCACGATGGCGATCGACTTGTAGGCGTAGAACGTTGCCAGGGTCGCGATCAGGGCGGGGAATCCGACGTAGGAGACCAGGAATCCGTTGACCGCGCCGAGCAGCGCCCCGAATGCGGCGGTGAGGATGATCGCGGCCCACAGGGGCCAGCCCCATTCGCCGTACGCGAATCCGAAGATCATGCCGGCGAGCGAGACGATCGCACCGACGGACAGGTCGATGCCGCCGCGGCCGGAGAGGATGACGAACAGTTCCGCCAGCCCGAGCATGGCCAGGGGAACCGCGTTGATCAGCGACGCCGACATGTAGTCGAAGTCGTAGGAGGCGGTGAGGTAGCCGCCGGCGTCCTGGATGAAGAACGTGACCACCACGGCGACGATCAGGACGGCGAGCAGCGCGATCCGCTGCGTGAGCAGGATCCGCAGGGCACGAGCACCGAACGACTCGCTGGTCCCGGTGGAGGTTTCCTTCGGCGGGGCGGGCTGTGCTTCGACGATGGTCACCGGCTCCTCCTGGCGCGGGCCCGCAGCAGGTCAGCGCCCACCGCGACGATGATGAACACGCCGACGAACAGGTCGGACAACTGGGACTTCCAGCCGAGCTGGGTCACGCCGGAGCTCACCGACTGGACCAGCAGGGCGCCGAGCAGGGTGCCGAGGACCGAGCCGCGGCCACCCATGATCGAGGTGCCGCCGATGACCACGGCGGCGATGATGGCGAGCTCCTTGCCGGAGCCGACCGACTGATCGAGCGTGGACGTGCCCTGCGCGATCAGGAAGCAGGCGGCCAGGCCGACGAGCACTCCGGTGATCGTGTAGGCGAGCAGGATCCGGCGCTGCACCCGCACACCGGCGAGCCGGGCGGCGACCGGGTCGCCGCCGATCGCGAAGAAGTGCCGGCCAC
>KL571213.1:4255-5246 GCA_000715855.1 Actinoplanes liguriensis | reverse complement strand
GTACCACCAGACCGCCGCGGTGATCAGCACCGTGATCAGGAAGGCGTGCGGGACGCCGAGGGTGCGGCCCTCGGTTCCCCGGCCGAAGAACGCCAGCGTGCCGGGGATGCCGTTGACCGTCGTCGACCCGAAGATACGCAGGCCGAGAAAGGTGAAAAGATTCGCCGTGCCGAAGGTGATGATGATGGCGTGCACCCGGCCGTAGGCGATCAGCACGCCGTTGACCAGGCCGAGCACGGCGCCGGCGGCGACCGAGATCAGCACCGCGACGCCGAGGTTGACGCCGGAGCCGACCAGGGCCTTCGCGGTGAGCACCGAGCAGACCATCATCGCGGCGCCGACCGACACGTCGATGCCACCGGTGATGATGATGATCGTCATGCCGACCCCGACCAGGGCGATCGGCGCGGTCGCGACCAGCAGCGGCTGCAGGGAGCCGGCGGTCAGGAAGGCCGGGGTGGTCAGCGCGAGGCCGATCCAGAGCAGGGCGATCACCGCGACCAGGACCAGTTCCTGGCCGGACACCGGGGCGGGCAGCACCCGGCCACGCGGTTTCGGCGGGTCGGTCGCGGCCGGCGGCCGCACAGCGGTGGTCGTCATCCGACCCTCTCCTCAACAGTTCCTTCAGTAGCGTCCCCGGGCCCGTCGCCCGGCTCCTCCGCCTCCGAGGCCGAGTCGGCGGACAGCGCGTCGTCCTCGGAGCCCGCGGCCGCGGCGAGCAACTCGACCTGGGTGGCGTCCGGGCCGAACTCGGCGGTCGTGGTGCCGCCGCGGACGACCTGGATGCGGTCGGCGATGCGCAGGGCCTCGGGCAGGTCGGAGGTGACCACCAGCACGGCGGTGCCCTCGTCGGCGAGTTCGGTGATGATGCGGTGGATCTCTTCCTTTGCCCCGACGTCGACGCCCTGGGTGGGCTCGGCCAGGATCAGCACCTCGGGGCGCTCGACCAACTGCCGGGCAAGCACCACCTTCTGCGCGTTGCCGCCGGACC
>KL571213.1:3285-3987 GCA_000715855.1 Actinoplanes liguriensis | reverse complement strand
ATCCCGAGCTTCTGAGCTTCGCGAGGCGAGCGCGGGCTGACCGCCTGACCGCGGAGCCGGAGGTCGCCGGTGGTGGCGCGGTCGATCCCGTACACGCAGGCGGCGATCTCGGAGACGCCCGAGCCGACCAGGCCGTAGAGCGCGACGATCTCGCCGGCTTTCACCTGGACGTCCACGTCATGAAACTTTCCGCTGCGGCCGAGTCCCCGCAACTCCAGCACCGCCGGGCCCTCGGGGACCGATCGGTGCGGACGCTCGTCCGAGAGGATGCCGCCGACCATCAGCTCGGCGATCTTCCGCACGGTCAGGTCGCCGATGCCGTACGTCCCGATTGTTTTTCCGTCTCGCATCACCGTGACCTCGTCGGCGATGCGGAACAACTCGTCCAGACGGTGCGAGATGTAGACGACGGAGACACCGGAGCTGGTCAGCCGCCGGACAACGTCGAAGAGCACCTCGATCTCGGCGTCGGTGAGGATGGCCGAGGGCTCGTCGAGGATCAGCACGCGGGCGTCGCCGGCGAGGGCCTTGGCGATGGAGATCTGCTGCTGCTCGGCGATCGACAGGGTGCCGACCGGGGCGGTGGCGACGTGCGCGGGCAGGCCGAGCAGATCGAGCAGTTCGACGACCTTCGCGTTCTGGGCGGACCAGTCGACCCGTCCGCCCTTCTTCAGCTCGCGGCCGAGGAAGATATTTTCCGCC
>KL571213.1:2877-3043 GCA_000715855.1 Actinoplanes liguriensis | reverse complement strand
ACCGTGAGCTCGGCGAAAAGTTGCGGCTCCTGGTAGACGGTGGCAATGCCCAGGGCGAGCGCGTCGGTGGTGGACCGGATGGCCACTTCCGCGCCGTCGAACTCGATCGCGCCGGTGTCGGCGGTCTCCACGCCCGAGACGATCTTGATCATCGTCGACTTGCCGG
>KL571213.1:2358-2590 GCA_000715855.1 Actinoplanes liguriensis | reverse complement strand
TCGACTTGCCGGCGCCGTTCTCACCGACCAGTGCGTGCACCTGCCCAGGTCGTACCGTCAAATCTGCCTGGCGGATGGCACGGACCGCGCCGAATCGCTTCGAGATGCCGGTCAGCCGCAACCGCGGGGATTCGTCTTCTTCTGCCACTCTGCTAGCTCTTCCGTTCGGCGGACCCGGGCGTGCCGGGGCTGCATCCTACGCAGCCCCGGCAGGCGGCATCAGTAGTTGAAC
>KL571213.1:1188-2092 GCA_000715855.1 Actinoplanes liguriensis | reverse complement strand
TCAGTAGTTGAACTGGTCGACGTTCTGGTCGGTGATCGCCAGCGCCGGGCCGAGCAGCAGCATCTTGCTCGACGCGTCGTAGGTGACCGCGTTCAGCTTGTCACTGACGTTGTTCGTGGCCTGGAACTGCTTGCCCTCGGCGATCTGCGCACCGGCCCAAGCGGTCAGGTAACCCAGGTTCTGCACGTCCCACAGGATCGCGGTGGTCGACGACTTGTCACTCAGGTACGGCTTCATCGCCTGCGGAGTGCCGAGACCGACGGTGAAAACCTTCCCGATCTTGCCCGCGTCCTTCACCGCCTGCGCCACACCGGGCGCCGACGACGTGCACTCGCCGACCAGACCGGTCAGATCCGGGTGCGCGTTCATCAGGTCGGTCGCCATCTGCGTCGCCTTCGCCTGGTCCTCACCGGCGTAGACCACGTCGACGATCTGGGCGTCGGGGTACTTCTCCTTGGTGTACGCCTGCTGGACCTTGATCCAGGCGTTCAGGTTCTCGGCGGTCTGACCGCAGGACACGATGGCGTACTTGCCCTTGCCACCCATCGCCTTGAGCAGCGAGTCCGTGAGGCCCTGACCGATACCTTCCGCCGTGGCCTGGTTGACGAAAACTTCCCGCACCGAGCTGGGAGCGTCGGTGTCGGCGGTCGCGACGTGAATGCCGGCATCCTTGGCCTGCTGCAGCAGCGGGGCCATCGAATCCGGGTCGTTCGGCGCGACGATCAGCGTGTCGACCTTCTGCTGAATGTACGACCGCACGATGTCCGCCTGCGCCGCCGCGTCGGCCTGCGTCGGGCCCTGATACAGCCATTCGACGTTACCGAGCGCGGCCGCGGCAGCCTTGCCGCCGGCATTCATTGCCTCGAAATATGGAACGCCCTGCAACTTCGGGACGAAGGCGACC
>KL571213.1:0-930 GCA_000715855.1 Actinoplanes liguriensis | reverse complement strand
CCTTGTACGTCTTCGTGCCACCGCTGCTGCCGGACGCGGTGTCGTTGTCGTTCTTCTTCGTGCAACCGGAGACCGCCAGGGCGGCGGTGGTGGTGATCGCGATAGCAAGGGCCAGCCGGGAACGCATCTATGCCTCCAGCGACTTGAAACGTTCTATCTGAGGTGTGACCCACGTTACGGTCGCGTTATTGGACGGTCAATAGTCGTGTCTCAACGGTGTCCTTGCGCGCCTGACACGTTTCACCTCCGGGGCGGTGGCCCCCACCTGACCGGCCCTCACTCCCTCACCGTTCCGGCCCATCCCGCTCAACCTCGCCCGGCCGATCCCGCTCAACCTCGCCCGGCCCATCCCGCTCAACCTCGCCCGTCGCTCCCGGCCTGCCGGCAGCACACCCCGCTACTCGCAGCCCGGCCGCTCGGGCCCGCTGTTCGTGGCCCGGCCGGCCGACTCGCTGCCTTGGCCCAGCCGGCCCGACCTGCTGCCGCGGCCGAGTTCGCTAACGGTGCCTCGCCGCTCGCTGCTGAGGGCCGGGCCGACACCGCTGACTGCCCGTAGGCGCGCCTCTCGGTGCCTGCGCATGCCGCCCACTGCTTGCGGCGCGTTCCCGCTGCTCGTTGCTCGTTGCTTGACCTGCGGCGAAGGCCGCCCATCCCGATGATCATGGTTGCCGTCACCTGCCGGCATGGCATCGGCTGGCTTGTGAAGCCAGGTTCGTTTTTCGACGGCCCATTAACTTCCGGCCGGAGGTGCGCGGATGGGATGAGTCGCGGCGGGATGGGCGCTGGTGGCTGAGTGCGGCGGGTTGTGCGGTGGCGAGACGACGCGGCGGGTTGTGCGGTTGCGGTGCTGGCCGCACGGGGTGGCGGCTGCGGCGTTGCGGGCTGGGCGTGGCGGTGGTTTTGGGCTTGCCATAACCACGGTGTGGGCCC
>KL571212.1:18607-22269 GCA_000715855.1 Actinoplanes liguriensis | reverse complement strand
CGCCGCCCTGGTCTTCCTGGTGCCCCTGGGCTGGGGCCTGCGTTCCGACCACCGCGAGGAGGCGCTCGCCGACGCCGCGCGGGAGACCGCCACGGTCGCCGGCGCGCTCGTCTCCGGAGCCGGGGACAAAGGTCTGGCCGCGGCCGTCGCCGCCACGCGGGCGTCGTCCGGCGCCCCGGTCGTGCACACCCCCGGGCTGGCCCCCAGCCCCGGTGGCCGGGTCACCGGCGCCGAGATCGACAAGGTCGCGACCGCCGGTGAGGCCACGATCGTGGACGTCGCCGGCGGCGTCGTCCGGCTGGATCCGGTCAGCGCGAACGGCAAGGCCTGGGTGGTCGAGGCGTTCGTGCCGGACAGCGAGCTGGGCGCGAACACCGCCCGTGACTGGTGGCTGCTGCTCGGTCTGGCGATAGTGCTGGTCGGCGGCTCGGTCATCGTGGTGGACAGGCTCGCCCGCGGCGCCGTCAACTCGGCCAACAACCTGGTCGAGGCGGCCCTCGCGGTCGGCGACGGTGATCTGGGCGTGCGCATCCACCCCTCCGGCCCGCGCGAGCTGGCCGAGGCCGGCTACGCGTTCAACCGGATGGCCGACCGCCTGATCTCGTCCCGCACCGACGAGCGGGAGCTGGTCGCCGACCTGTCACACCGGCTGCGCACCCCGCTGACCGCGCTGCGGCTGGACGCCGAGGCCCTCGACCCGGACGACACCCAGATCATCGACCTCACCGCGGACGAGGTGGACCGGCGGCGCGGCATCCGGCGCATCCGCCAGGCCATCACCACGCTGGAGGACGAGGTCAACTCCCTGATCAACACCACCCGCCAGGCGGTCGCCGCGCAGGTGGCGGCCAGTCCGGAGGAGGGCCTGTGCGACGCCAGCGAGGTGGTCCGGGAACGGATGACGTTCTGGTCCGCGCTCGCCGGCGACCAGGACCGGCAGTACCGGGTGATCGGCGCGCACCTGCGCATCCCGGTGCCGGTGCCCCGCGCCGAGCTGGCCGCCGCGCTCGACGCGGTGCTCGGCAACGTGTTCCGCTACACCCCGCAGGGCACCGCGTTCGAGGTGGCGCTCTCGCGCCGCGACGGCTGGGTGGCGCTGCGGGTCGACGACGCCGGCCCGGGCATCCCGGACCCGGAGAAGGCACTACGCCGCGGCCAGAGCCAGCAGGGCTCGACCGGCCTCGGCCTCGACATCGCCCGGCGGATGACCCAGTCCACCGGTGGCTCGGTCAGCCTCGACCGGGCCACCCTCGGCGGCGCCAGCGTGGTCATGCTGATCGCCGATGCCGAGGCCACCCCCAAGACACCGAGTCGTTTCGGACTGGTCGGCCGTGGCCGGCTGGGCCGGCGTCCGACCTGATGCGCAAGCCCCTTCCCCCGTACGGAACAGAAGTTGCTTAGATCTGTTTTAAGAGTGTTCCCCTGGCTCGCCCGGACTGGCAGTGTTCGATCCGATCCCATCCGGCTCCCCGGCTCGCTCACCGCACGTCCCCATCGCCGCGGCCGGCGGAGCCCCGGCGCGGTGGGAGGCGGGCACCCCATGGCCCCCTCTCACCGCGCGCCCGCCAGACGAGCGCAAGGTGCTCGACAAGGAGACGCTTTGTCCGCGCATCGCCGGTCAGCGTTCCGCGGGTCGCCCATCGGGCGGCGCCGTGCCGGGGATGGGCAACAGCAGCCACCACGCTCCGTGACCACCCGCATGCTTCCGGTCGTCCTCGGGGTGGCTCTGCTCGGTGTCGGCGGCGTGGTCGGGCCCAGCGTGATCGGCGCGGGCTCCCAGGACGACCCCGCCAAGTTCGCGCTGACCGCGCTCCCCAAGGACGCGCCGGACGAGGGCCTGGTCTACGGGGGACTGAAGCCGGCGGCCACGAACGCGCTCTGCGCCGGGTCGTACCTGCTCTTCGACGAGACCTGCACGCACGGACCGGACCGCGCGCCCAGCGGCCTGAACGTCCGCAAGGACGTCGCGCCGGTCACCGCCGCGACCCAGCTGCCCAGCACGGTCAAGACGATTCCCGCCGCGGACATCCCCACCGACGCGGCGATCGCCCGCGACCTCGGCGGCAGCGCGCTCACCCCGGACGCGCCGGCCCTGATCCCCGACCCGGCGCCGGGCAACGCCGACTTCGTGCTCGGCCCGGCCGGCGTGGCCTGCTCCGACGACGGGCAGAGCGGCAAGCGGGTCCAGCTGCTCTACCTGTACGCGGCGGGCACCACCACCCGCTACAACAAGTACGTCAACTCGTTCCGCACCTGGGCCGCCGGCGTCGACACGATCTTCGACGCGAGCGCGGGCGAGACCGGCGACTCCCGGCACGTGCGGTACGTGACCACGCCGGAGTGCACCGTCTCGGTCTCCGAGGTGGAGCTGCCGGCCGGCTCCCTCGACTCGTTCGCGGCGACCGTCAAGGCGCTCGGCAACCTCGGGTACAACCGCGCCGACCGCAAGTACCTGATGTTCTCCGACGCGAACGTCTACTGCGGCATCGGCACGTACGTCGACGACAAGCGCGCCGGCCGCACCAACCGGAACAACGCCGGGCCGTCGTACGCCCGGGTCGACTCCGGCTGCTGGAGCTCGGTGATGGCCGCGCACGAGCTGACCCACGTCCTCGGCGCGGTGCTCAACGGCGCGCCGAACGGCACCGGGGCCGGCGGCTGCACCGACGGGTACGACCTGCTCTGCGGGCCGGACCGCTCCGGCAAGACGGTCCGGCAGACCTGCCCGAAGTCGCACGAGGTGCGGCTGGACTGCGGGCACGACGACTACTTCAACACCAACCCGAAGCCGGGCAGCTACCTGGACACCCACTGGAACGTGGCGCTCAGCGACTTCCTGCTGCGCAGCGACGGTGGCGACGACATCCCGGACGTGCCCGGCGCGGTCCAGGCCGACCCGAGCGCCGAGCCGGGCGCGTCCGCCTCCACCGCCCCCGCGCAGGCGGACCCGTCGGCCGGCGCGCTCGTCGCGTCGCCGAGCGCCGGCGCCACCTCGGCCACACCGAGCGTCGCGCCGAGCTCCTCGACCACCCCGCTGCCGGGCGCCAGCGCCGGGCTCGACCCCGAGCAGGCCGCCTTCCACGCGGAATCGGGCAGCGGCGACTCCGGTGACCAGGACGCCGGCACGCCGGCCGGCGGGAACGGGCAGAACGCGCTGGAGATCCGCGACGCGACGAGCATGTCGGCCCGGCTGACCTGGAGCGCCGCGTCCGACGACGCGACCTATCAGGTCTCGGTCGACGGCAAGCCGGTGGCCAGCACCACGTCGACGCGGGCGCGGCTCATCGGGTTGAAGCCGGACTCCACGTACCAGGTGGAGATCACCAGCAAGACCGGCGGCTACCGGGCCAAGGGCACCGCCCGGACAGCCCCGGCCGCCCGGCCCGTGCAGAACTCGTGGTTCGTGCTGACCAACTCGCTCACCGGTGGCGCCGCCGACCTCTACGCGGCCCGCGCGGCCGACGGCACCCCGGCGACGCTGAGCACCGCCGACGGCGGCAACCAGCAGCAGTGGCAGCTGGCCCCGGCGGCCGAGGGCGGCGACGCGTACACGCTGATCTCGCGGGCCAGCGGCAAGTGCCTGATGCCGCTCGGCGGGACACCGGTCGCCGGCGCGCCGCTGGTGCAGGGCGACTGCGCCGCCGCGGGCACCCGGTGGCGGC
>KL571212.1:18003-18425 GCA_000715855.1 Actinoplanes liguriensis | reverse complement strand
CCCGCTCAGAGATGTTTATAAGAGACAGCTGCAGGCCTCCGCGTTCGGCTTCACGCTGCGCAGCGAAGACGGCAAACTCGCGGTCGGCGTGGGCGGTCAGCGCTTCGGCTGGCACCGGGTCCTGGCCCTCGAGCCGGACCTGAACCAGCGCCACCAGAGCTGGACAGCGGTTCCCAGCTGACCGATAGCGCACAGAGCTTCGAGGCCACCCCATCCCCGATCCCGGCGACAACCGGAGGAACGACAGGAGAGAGCGATGCGCGATGTGCTGAGCGACCTGGAGACCGAGGAGGAGCCGCCGGCGCGTTTCAACCGCCGCAGGCTGATCCGGTGGGCGGCCATCCTCACCGTCGGCACCCTGGTCATGCTGTTCTTCTGGCAGGACCCGCTCTACCCATGACCCGCCGGCCGGCGCCGGCGGC
>KL571212.1:4221-17840 GCA_000715855.1 Actinoplanes liguriensis | reverse complement strand
AGATGTGTATAAGAGACAGCTCCAAACCCCACCATGCAGCCGTCAGCGCCAGCCGAGGACCGTGGGCTGGCGCTGACGGCTCTCCGGGCGCGCCTGACGACCGTCGGTGCCGGCTGAGGAGCGTGGGCCGGCAATGGCGGCCGGCTACTCGGGGGTGGCGGCGTAGGTGGTGATCTCGGACAGCAGCGTGGCCTTGGCGGCGGCGGGGAGGAAGCTGTGCCGGACGGCGGCGCGGGCCAGCTCGGCGACCCCGGCCTCGTCGAGTTTCAGCAGCCGGGCGGCGACCGCGTACTCCTGCTCCAGCGTCGTGCCGAACATCGGCGGGTCGTCGGAGTTGACGCTGATCGGCACGCCGGCCGCGACCAGCTTCCCGATCGGGTGCTCGTCCAGGCCGGCCACGGCCCGGGTACGCAGGTTCGAGGTCGGGCAGACCTCGAGCGGGATCTGGTGCTCGGCGAGGTACGCCATCAGCCGCTCGTCCTGTGCCGCCGCGATCCCGTGCCCGATCCGCTCGGCGCCCAGGGACCGGATCGCGTCCCAGATCGTCTCCGGCCCGGTGGTCTCCCCGGCGTGCGGCACACTGTGCAGCCCGGCCGCGCGCGCCTCGTCGAAGTACGGCTTGAACTGCGGCCGCGGCACCCCGATCTCCGGCCCGCCGAGGCCGAAACTGATCAGCCCGTCGGGCCGTTCCTCCAGGGCGATCCGCAGTGTCTCCTCGGCCGCCGCCAGCCCCGCCTCGCCCGGGATGTCGAAGCACCACGCCAGGTCCACGCCGAAGTCGCGGCGGGCGCCGGCGCGGGCGTCCTCGATCGCCTCGCAGAACGCCGGCGCCGGGATGCCGCGGCGCACGCTGGAGTACGGCGTGACGGTCAGCTCGGCGTAGCGCACCTGCTGCCGGCTCAGCTCCCGGCCGATCTCGTAGGTGAGCAGCCGCACGTCCGAGGCGTCCCGGATCAGGTCCACCACGCTGAGGTAGATCTCGATGAAGTGCGCGAAGTCGCGGAACTCGAAGTACTCGGCGAGGAGCTCCGGGTCGGCCGGCACCGGCGAGCTGCCCTCGTGCCGCGCGGCCAGCTCGGCCACGATCCGCGGCGAGGCCGAGCCGACGTGGTGCACGTGCAGTTCGGCCTTGGGCAGGCCGGCGATGAACGAGGTCAAGTCGCTCAAGAGTTCCCCCTAGATAGTTGCCACCACGAAGATACGGCGGAAGGGGAACGCCACGCGGCCGTGTCCCTCCGGGTACGCCTCGGCGAGCCGTCTGCCCAGCTCGGCGCGGAGGTCCGTCCACGCGTCGTCGCCGAGCGCGGCACGGACCGGCCGCAGCGCGGTGCCCTCCATCCAGCGCAGCACCGGGTGGTCCGGCCCGTCGACCGGCAGCAGGTGCAGATAGGTGGTCTCCCACGCGTCCACGTCGGCCCCGGCGAGCAGGTCCGCGTAGTCGGCGGGGTCGTCCACCGGCGCCTCGCGCAGCACGTCACCGACGCCGAAGTCACCGGCCACGGCCCGCAGCAACCGGTGCGAGGGCGCGTCGAAGTTGCCCGGGACCTGCATGGCGAGCCACGCTCCGGCGGGGAGCGCGGCCACCCACCGTACGAGCATGTCCTGATGTCCCGGCACCCACTGCAGCGCCGCGTTCGTGACGACGACGTCGGTGTCCGGATCCGGCCGCCACTCGGCGATGTCGCCGACCCGGAAGTCCCCGGGACCGGCCTTGGCGATCATCTCGGGTGAGGAGTCGATGCCCGTCACGCGGGCCTGCGGCCAGCGCTCGGCCAGGGTCCGGGTCAGCTCGCCGGAGCCGCAGCCCAGGTCGGTCACGGCGCGGGGCGCGGTGGCGCCGATCCGGCTCACCAGGTCGAAGAACGGACGGGAGCGCTCGGTGCCGTAGCGCCGGTACACCATCGGATCCCACATGAGGCGCCTCCAAACCGTACGTACGTTTTGGTAGGACGATATCAGCTTGGCGGTAGGGTTTCCACGTGGAAAAACGAAGCTTTCGCCGGATGGGCCGTGACGCATCGGTGATCGGCCTGGGCGCCTGGCAGCTCGGCGCCGACTGGGGCGACGTCAGTGAGGCCGACGCGCACGCCACCCTCCAGGCCGCGGTCGACGCCGGGGTCACCTTCATCGACACCGCCGACGTCTACGGCGACGGTCGCAGCGAGCAGATCGTCGGCTCGTTCGTGAAGGACAAGCCCGGCCTGACGGTCGCCACCAAGATGGGCCGCCGCCTCCCCCAGGAGCCGGAGAACTATTCGCTCGACAACTTCCGCGCCTGGACCGACCGCTCGCGCGCCAACCTCGGCGTCGACACCCTCGATCTGGTCCAGCTGCACTGCCCGCCGACACCGGTGTTCCACAGTGACGAGGTCTTCGACTCGCTCGACACCCTCATTCAGGAAAAACGCATTTCGGCGTACGGCGTGAGCGTCGAGAAAGTCGACGAGGCGCTCGCCGCGATCGCCCGTCCGGGCGTGGCGAGTGTCCAGATCATCCTGAACGCGTTCCGTCTCAAGCCGCTCGAGCGGGTGCTGCCGGCCGCCGCCGAGGCCGGGGTCGGCATCATCGCGCGGGTGCCGCTCGCCAGTGGACTTCTCTCCGGGCGCTACGACGAGAACACCACGTTCGCCGCCGACGACCACCGCAACTACAACCGGCACGGCGAGTCGTTCGACGTCGGTGAAACGTTCTCCGGAGTCGACTTCTCTACCGGATTGGAAGCAGTTCGCCGGCTGCGGCCACTCGTTCCGGAAGGGGCGACGATGGCGCAATTCGCACTACGCTGGATCGTCGAACAGCCGGCCGTCACCGTCGTGATCCCGGGTGCGCGCAATCCCGAGCAAGCGCGCGCAAACGCGCACGCCGCCGAACTGGCGCCGCTTTCGCCGGAAACTCTGGAAAAGATCGCCGCGGTCTACGATGAGCTGATTCGCCCCCAGGTGCACGACAAATGGTGAACAATGAAACCAATGCTCCGGCCGAAGCAACCCGGTTGCGCGGCTGGCTGACGATGTCGTTCGGCCTGCTCGGCATGGTGCTGGGCGCGGTGTGGACGTTGCAGGGCCTGAACGTGTTCGAGAACGAGCTGATGAGCGATCAGCCGGTCTGGGCCGCCGTCGGTGGCGCCGTGGCCGGGGTCGGCCTGGCGCTCGTGGTGATCGGCATGCGGCGTCGCGCGAGCGGCAAACCAGCCGTCTGACCAGCAACAACGACGACCCGGTCGGGATGAGCGACCGCCTCTGGGAAGGTGGGCGCCGCACACGACCGGGCCGTCAATGAATTGTCGATAAAGCGGTTCGAACAATGGTTCGTACAAAAGAGGCCCCGCAACCTCAGCGAGGGTGCGGGGCCACGGTCAGGCCGACCTCCGCCAGGCGGTCGGCATGCCGGTCTCGCGACCGGCGGATTGGTCTCAGAGCGGACGAACCTGCTCCGCCTGCGGGCCCTTCTGGCCCTGGGCGATCTCGAACTCGACCCGCTGGTTCTCCTCCAGAGTGCGGTAACCGCTCGTCTGGATGGCCGAGAAGTGGACGAACACGTCAGCACCCCCGCCGTCGACGGTGATGAAGCCGAAGCCCTTGTCTGCGTTGAACCACTTCACGGTTCCTTGCGCCATGCTGAACTCTCCTTCTGAAAATGCCGGCTCGCCCTACGCGGCAGCGGAGCGCGGAGCCGATGACCGTTTTCGAGCAGCGGCGCCGCGAGGCGGCCCTTTCAGAGGACGTCCCCTCCGTTCGGCTTTGCGACACCTCTGACCCTCCCGGGATCGGGTCGGTGTCGCGCCGCCTGGCGGAAGCAGCGAACCACGTACGCAAAAACTGGCCACACTGTACCCGAAAAACAGCCCGCAAAGCTGCCCCTCGTAGGAATCCAATAAAGCGTGGCAGATATGGAAAAGGCTCCCCACTTCGCGGTTACGAAGTAGGGAGCCGTCAAGACACCTGTCTATACCGGTGTTGATCTAGGAAAATCAGTCAGGCCACGTACCGGTCAGACGTTTCGTGCCGATCGCGCCACCACGATGGACGGCTGCCTTCACCACCGCGAAGATCGCGCCCTGGATGGCCGCCGCGGCGAGCACCTCGCCCCAGCCGCGCTCCTCGTCACCGGCGTCCGGCGCGTCGTCGTCGCCCGACGCCAGCTTCCACACCTGCTTGAAAAGCGCCCCGGCCACAGCGCCGGCCGCGAGGCCCAGCGCGATGTTGACCGGTTTCAACGCAACCTTGCCCAGCCTGCCCGCCATCAGCGCCTCCCCCGCACGATCAGGATCACCCCGACCACCGCGGCCAGACCGGCCGCGATGAGTACCACCGGAATCTGGTTGTTCCGCACCCGGACGGCCACGTCGTGGGCAGCGTCCTCGGAGACGGAAGCGGTCTGCCCGGCCGCGTCCTTGACGTTCGCCGTCGCCTGGCCGGCCACCTCACGCAGCCGGCCGGTGGCGAACGCGGCCTGCTCCAGCAGGCGCTGCCGGGTCTGCGTGACCTGGTCACGCGCGCGGGCCTTGACGTCCGCCTTCGCGGCCAGCGCCTGCACCGTCTCCCCCAGGTCGGCCCGGGTCTGCTGGATCTCGGCGCGCAGCGCCACCAGATCCGGCTTGCCGCCGGTGGTTCCGTTGTTCTCGCTCATGCCCGGCCTCGTTCCTTGACCGCCTGCTTGACCTCGTCGACATCGGCCTTGAAGCCCTCGATCGCGGCCTTCGGCTCGGGCGGGACGGCACGACGGAACTGCGACCGGCCGATCAGCGCCAGCACGCCCGCCACCAGGAAGATCGCCGCGGTGATCACCAGGCTCGCCAGCCAGAGCGGCCAGACCAGGCTCAACGCGATGATCGCGGTTGCGATCGAGGCACCGACACCGTACATCGCGAGCACGCCCGCGCCGCTGAAGAGGCCGACCCCGATGCCCGCGTGTTTGCCCTTCTCGGCAAGCTCCGCCTTGGCCAGGGTCAGCTCGTCCCGCACCAGCTTGGTCAGTTGCTCGCTCGCGCGCTGGACGAGCTCCGCGGTGGATTGATCAGACAACGGTCGGGCCCTGCCGTTGAGCACATCGGCCATCGTGTCCCCCTTTCGCTGTGTCCGGTGTATGCCCTGATCACCGGTACCTCAATCCTTCCGCACGCGTCAACGCCCGGCCGGAATCGGATCGGCCGGCGCCGGGCCGTGACCGTCCACCCCGCCGAACGCCGCGCCCCGGGCCTCACCGTCGTCACCGCCGCTGAACACCCGGGCGTCCGCGGACGCGTCCGTCCTCCGAGCCTGACGCAGCGGCGCCACCCCGTCGTCCGACTCGTCCAACTGGGTGCGCATCCGCGGCAGCGCGCCACGCTGGTTCTCCCACATCCAGCCGACCAGACGCTCGCGCACCAGGCAGCGCAGATCCCACAGAGCGCCCGCGTCGGCCGCGCTGACCAGGGCCCGCAGCCGGATCATCCCGCCGGTCGCCTCGGTCACCTGCAACACGCAGACCCGCTCGTCCCACAGCTCCGAGCCCTCGCAGACGCGACGCAGCTCGGCCCGCAGCGGCTCGATCGGCGTCGACCAGTCCACGTCGACCTCGGCCGTGCCGAGCACCGCCGAGGTGTTGCGGGTCCAGTTCTGGAACGGCTTGGTGGTGAAGTACGAGGTGGGCAAAATCAGCCGGCGGTCGTCCCAGATCTGCACGGCGATGTAGGTCAGCGTGATCTCCTCGATCCGGCCCCACTCGCCCTCGACCACGACCACGTCGTCGACCCGGATCGCGTCGCTGAACGCGAGCTGGATGCCGGCGAACACGTTGCCGAGAGTGCTCTGCGCGGCCAGCGCGGCGATCACCGAGACCAGACCGGCCGAGGCGAGCACGCTGGCGCCCAGCGCCCGGATCCCCGGGAAGGTCATCAGCATGACGCCGACGGTCAGGATCACGATCGTCGCGACGGTGACCCGGCGCAGCATCACCACCTGGGTCTTGATCCGGCGGCGGCGCAGATTGTCCGGCACGTCGGTGCTCCACCGGGCCAGGGTGGCGTCCTCACACACCAGCAGCAGCGCGGCCACCAGCCAGGCGAACGCGGCTATGCAGGCGAGGACGAGCGCGTGCACCACGCCGCCACGGCCCGGGAACTCCCCGCCCCAGACCCGGACAGCCTGCTGGACGGCGATCAGGGTCAAGGTCACCAGGAACGGCTTGTGCATGGTCTTCGCCAGGTCGGCGGCGAGAGCGGATCGGCGGCCGATCCGCATCATCGCCCAGTGCGACGCCTCGACGATCACGATGGCCGCACCGGCGGCCCCCGTGACGCCGAGCACGGCGGTCAGAACGCTGGACACGAGATTCCTCTCCACGAGCGTGTGCTGTGCCAGCGCTCCAACTTGCCCCCTCCGGCCGCCGGATCACACCCCAATAGCGGATGTCGGATACAGCTCACACTGCGGGAGTGCCATGGCCGTACGGGCAAATCGGCTTGTGAATCAAATCTTGCGGTAGCGGGACTGGGCGAAGCAGTAGACGCCGAACGCCGCGATCCCCACCGCGATCAGCGCGAGCAGCCAGACGCCCCACGGGTGCCCGGCCAGGGTCTTCAGGGCGGCGTCGAGGCCACGCGCCTTGTCGGCGTCGAAGGTCACCGCGGCGGTGACGAACAGGATGCCGGCGACGCTGTAGGCGACGCCCTTGGCCATGTAGCCGGACATGCCCAGCCGGATGATCGGCTTGCGGGTGCTCGGCGGCATCTGCTGGGTGTTCAGGTGCTTGGTGAACTTCTTCCGCAGGCCGTAGACGAAGATCCCGATGCCGACGCCGAGCACCACCAGACCGGCCAGGCCGACCAGCCAGCGACCGCCGGTGGACTGCATCAGCCCGGCCGACTTGCTCTCCGAGTTGTCGCCCATCGACGCGTTCGCGCCCTGGATCACCTTGATCGCGACCCAGCCCAGGTAGACGTAGAGGACCGCGCGGATGCCGGACATCACCCGCTCGGCGATCGCGTCGCGGGTCTGCTCGCCGCTCTCGCCGACGATCGCCTCGAAGAGCTGCCAGATCGCCATCGCGAACAGGCCGACCACGATGATGACCAGCATGGTCTTGCCGAACGGCTTGCTCGCCAGCTCCTGCAGGGCGCCGGACTGGTCGCTCTCCTTGCCGGAGCCGCTGAAGGCGACCTGCAGCGCGATCCAGGCGAAGAGCAGGTGGATGATGCCGTAGCCGACGAACCCGCCCCGGGCCAGGTACTCCAAGGGCTTGCTGTCCGCCGCACGTGACGCGCGATATTTGACGTTCGAGGCAGTCGAGGACATGCCCCTCAATGTGACCGGGAGCGCCGAAAGTCAAACTCCGGGTGTCAGCGTGACACTTCGATCTGGATCGCGCTCTGCGTCACACTGTCCAGCGACAGCTGCAGACCGCCGACCTGGACCGCCTGCTGGCCCTTGGTCAGGGTCACCTGCTGACCGGCCACCTGCAGGGTGACGCTGTTGTCATCGGCGCTCACGAACTCCGCCTCGACGCCCAGGAACTCGACGCTCGCGTTCGTCTCCCGCTGGATGGTGACCGTGCACTGGTCGACGCCGCAGTTGACGCCGTCGCTGCTGCAGCCGGTCAGGAGGGCGGCGCCGAGCACCGCGACGACGAGTGACTTTAAGATCAACACCCTTTCCACGGTACGAGGCCGGAGCCACCCTAAGCTGGTGGATCGATCCCCTGGGAGGGCCTGTGAGCGACCACCTGGTTCATGACAACGTTGCCGCGCACCGCTTCGAGCTGGCCGTGGACGGCGCGGTGGGCGCGCTGGCGACCTACCGGATGCGGGGCGAGGACGTGGTCGTCGTGCTGCACACCGAGACCGATCCGGAGATGCGCGGGCAGGGACTCGCCGGGGAGTTGGCGCAGAAGACGCTGGATCAACTACGCGAGCGGGGGCAGAAGATCGTCCCGGCTTGTCCGTTCTTCGCCCACTACATCAGCGAACACCCAGAATATGCGGACTTGGTGGCCCACTAGCCGCAGCTTGACAGACCCCACCCACCACGGGGGCCTGCCCAATGCCATTATCGCCCGGAGCGCCAAGATCGATCCGGCGCCCTGTGGACAACCGGCCAGTGTGGATAAGTTGCGGCCGGCGCCGAGTCGTGAGTCAGGCGGCTACCGGCTGCGGGACGTGGGCGCCGGCGATCAGCTCTGCCGCGGCCTGGCCGCAGGCTCGGGTGGCGCCGAACGTTGCCACGTGGACGCCGCCGAGGACCTTCACCGGGATGCCCATCTCGACGACGATCGCGTCGGGGCGGGTCTCCAGGACGTCCGCCAGGGTGTCGGCGATCCAGCGGTGCCGGTGCACGTCGCGGACGACCAGGACCAGCGGGCGCCCGGCCGCGCCGGCCAGCACCAGGCTCGCCGGGTCGGCCAGCGGCGAGAGGTCCTCCGCGGAGAGCCGGATCGACGTGGTGCCGGGCAGCAGCGAGGCGAGCGGCGTGCCGATCCCCCACGGGGTCTCCTCGCCGATCGCGATGTTGCGCGGCGGGGCGAACTCGACGACGTGCGGCACGCCGGTGATCGGGAGCTCCGGGCCGCCTTCGGCGCGGGTGACCCGCACCGCGCGCCGGGCCGCGTTGAAGCCGATCTCCGACGCGGGTTGCGGTCCGCGGATCACTCCGGCTTCTTCCTGCGTACGGGTGGTCCACGCGCCGAGCGCACGCACCCGCGCCACGGCGTCGCGCAGCCGCGCCTCGGACAGCTCGCCGGAGTGCACCGCGGCCACGATCGCGTCGCGCAGCCGGATCGCGGTCTCCTCGTCGGCGTGGTCGCCGCCCACGCAGATCGCGTCGACCCCGGCGGCCAGCGCGCGGACCGTGGCGCCGGCCAGCCCGAAGCGGCGGCGCACGCCCTGCATCTCGATGCCGTCGGTGACGATCAGCCCGTCGAAGCCGAGCTCCTCGCGGAGCAGGCCGGTGAGGATGCGCGGGCTCAGGGTGGCCGGCAGCACGTCGTCGTAGGCCGGCACGAGCAGGTGACCGGTCATCACGACCCGGGCGCCGGCCGCGATCGCCGAGCGGAACGGGACGAGCTCGTTGGCGGCCAGTTCCTCGGCGGTACGGTCGATCAGCGGCACGTCGTGGTGCGAGTCGACGGCGGTGTCGCCGTGTCCGGGGAAGTGCTTGGCGCAGGCGGCCACGCCGTAGGTCTGCAGCCCACGCACGAAGGCCGCGGTGTGCCGGGCCACCAGGAGGGGTTCGGCCCCGAATGCCCGTACGCCGATGACGGGGTTGTCGGGGTTGTTGTTGACGTCCGCGTCGGGCGCGTAGTCGAGCGTGATGCCCGCCGCCGCCAGCTCGCAGCCGAGGTCGCGGGCGACGGCCTCGGTCAGCAGCGGGTCGTCGATCGCGCCGAGCGCCAGGTTGCCGGGGCGGGAGCTGCCGAGGCGCGACTCGAAGCGGGTGACGTCACCGGCCTCCTCGTCGATGGCAACGATCACGTCGGGGCGCTCGGCGCGCAGCTGCGCGGTCAGCGCGGCGACCTGGGCCGGCGACTCGACGTTGCGGGCGAAGAGCGCGACGCCGCCGAGGCCTTCGGCGAGCCGGCGCCGAATCCAGTCCGGGGCGGTCGTTCCGACGAATCCTGGCTGGAGGACCGCGCTGGCGAGTTCCGCCAATTCGCCGTTTTTCGACATGGCCCCCGTACCTCCGAATGCATGCATGAACGTCTATGTGAACGTTCTCCCCCGTTCGGGGACCTATGGTCACACCACTCACCGTCATTAGTCAACAAACCTTTCTATTAGCTGTGGCCGATACTCGGTAGAGTGACCAGGTGCCGCCTACCCCCCTCGCGGAAGCCACCGTCGACTGGTCCGAGATCCACGCCGTCAAGCTCCTCGGCGTCGCGCTCGCCCTTCTCTTCCTGCTCTGGGCCATACGCCGCATGTTCGGCGGCAAATAGGGGTACACAGGCCGCCCGATGAAGATGAAACTGCCTATCTACGGGCCCCGCCTGCGCAAGGTGGCCCGCGCCCACTTCGGATGGCCGTCCCTGCGCCCCGGCCAGTTCAAGCCGATGCGCGCCGTGCTGCGCCGCAAGGACGCCCTCGTCGTCCTTCCGACAGGGGCCGGAAAGTCGGCCATCTATCAGATCCCGGCGGTGCTCCTCCCCGGCCCGACCGTGGTCATCTCCCCACTACTCGCCCTCCAACAGGACCAAATCGCCGCGCTCAACGAGCGCAACGATCCGAAGACCCGCGCGGTCCGGGTCAGCTCCGCCGAGACACCGCGCGAACAGCAGGAGGCGATCGAGCAGCTCCGCGCCGGCAAGGCGGAGTTCCTCTTCATCACCCCCGAGCAGCTCGCCAACCCGGAGCGGCTGGCCGAGGTCAAGTCACTCAAGCCCGGCCTGATCGCGATCGACGAGGCGCACTGCATCTCCGCGTGGGGCCCGGACTTCCGGCCCGACTTCCTGGCGCTCGGCGACATGATCAAGGAGCTGGGCCGCCCGCCGGTGCTGGCGCTGACCGCGACCGCGTCACCGCCGGTCCGCGAGGACATCATCAACCGGCTGCAGTTGCGCAAGCCCGAGATCCACGTGTCCGGGCTCGACCGGAAGAACCTGTTCCTCGAGGTCACGTACTGTCCGGACGAGGCGTACCGGTGGCGGCGGCTGACCACGATGCTCGACGAGGGACAGCGGCCGGGCATCGTCTACGTCGCGACCCGGCGCGCCGCCGAGGAGCTCGCCGAGAAGCTCACCCAGGCCGGCTACCCCGCGGAGTACTACCACGGCGGGATGGCCGGCGGGCTGCGCGAGCAGCGGCACGAGGACTTCATCGCCGACAAGGTCGACATCATGGTCGCCACCTCGGCGTTCGGCATGGGCATCGACAAGCCGAACATCCGCTGGGTGGCGCACATGGCCCTGCCCGACTCGCCGGACAGCTACTTCCAGGAGATCGGCCGGGCCGGGCGCGACGGCGAACCCGGGCGGGTGCTGCTGCTGTGGCGCGCCGAGGACGAGGCGATCCAGCGCTTCTTCAACGGCGGCGGGCCCGACGAGGACGAGCTGCGGGACCTCGCCGGGGCGCTGCACAAGGAACCGGCGACCAAGACCGCGCTGGCCAAGAAGACCGGGCTCGGCCCACGCCGCCTCGGGCAGTACCTCGCCCTGCTCGAACAGGTGGGCGCCGCCCGTACCGGAAAAGGCAGCAAGATCGACGCGCCGCCCGGCGCGCCCCTCCCGGCAGCGGCCGCCAAGGCCGCGGTCGCCGAGTTCGAACGCCAGCAGACCGTGATCAAGTCGCGCACCGACATGATGCGCGGCTTCGCGGAGAGCCGGCAGTGCCGCACGGAGACGCTGCTCGCCTACTTCGGCGAGGAGATCCGGCGGATGTGCGGGCACTGCGACAACTGCGCGGACGGGAGCGCGGAAGAGGTCAACGCGGTCGAGGAGGAGGGCCCGTTCCCGGTGCACAGCAAGGTGCGGCACGGGGAGTGGGGCACCGGCATGGTGATGGGCTACGAGGAGGAGAAGATGACCGTCCTCTTCGACACCGTCGGTTACAAGACGCTGTCGGTGCCGGTGGTCGTGAACCAGAAACTGCTCACCGCGGTCTGAGCTGTTCGGCGGCCCGGCCCGAGACGGCCGGGCCGTGCCCGAAGACCGCGTGCTCGAAGTCCAGCTCGGCGAACCGCTCGACCGCGCCCTTCTCGGCGGTCGCGGCGTCGCCGGCGAACATGACCCCGCCGGCCCGGTCGAGCAGGAACGACAGGTGGCCGCGGGTGTGGCCGGGCGTGTGCAGCACGGTGAACCCCGGGAGCGGCTCGGCGCCGTCGCCCACCAGCTGGTCGATCTTGGTGGGCTCGACCTTGGCGAGCCGGCGGAACAGGAACTTGCGCAGCCGGCCCTCCGGCTCGTCGGCCTGGAAGTGACCGGTCAGGAACGGCGCCTCGGCGGCGTGCGCGAACAACCGGGCCCCGGTCCGCTCGCGCAGGGCGGCCGCGCTACCGGCGTGATCCGGATGGTGATGGGTCAGCAGGATCGCGTGCGGCGTGCCGAGCTTGCGCGCCGCCCGCTCGATCGCCGCGGCCTGACCGGGCAGACCGGTGTCGACCAGGACCACCCCGTCGTCGGTGACGACCAGGTGGACGTTGACCATTCCGAGGCGGAGCGCAAAGACTCCGTCGACCACTTCCCGCACACCGGACAGTCTCTCAAGAGCCGTCCCGGTACCGGACGACGGCATCCTTGCGGGTACGGACACCGAGTTTGGACAGCACCGCCGCCACGTGCGCGTCGACCGTCCGGACCGAGAGGACCAGCTCGGCGGCGATCTCCGGGTTGCTGCGGCCGGCGGCGAGCAGGCGCAACACCTCCAGCTGCCGCCCGGTGAGCCCGGCCGGGTTGTCCCGGGTGGCCGGGCGTGGACCGCGCGGGATCCGGGTGACGCCTCGCTCGCGCAGCTCCTGCCGGAACCGGCGGGCCAGCGGGGCGGCGCCCATCGCGTCCAGGTCGGCCATCGCGGTGAGGAGGTCGGCGGGGTCGTCGCTGTGGCCGAGGGCGTTCGCCGACTCGTACCGGAAACCGGCCTTTGACCATCGCGCCGACGCCTCGCGCGCCGAGCCGTCCAGTTGCAGGCCGTAGAAATGGGACTTCTCGGGAAGTTCGACGGGCACGCCCAGCCGGCGCAGCCAGTAGCCGAAGCCCTCCTCACGGAAGACCGGCCGATAGGCGTCGCGCCACGAGTCCTCCGGCGGTGATCCGCGCAGCCAGGCGGCCTCGGCCATCGCGGCGCCCGCCGGGCCGATCCGCTGAGCCTCGCCGATCCCCAGCGCGATCTCCCACGCCTCGGCGATCATCTCGTCGCCGCCCGGGCGCCCGGTGCGCACCCGGCACAGCCCCTGCACGACCAGGGCCGGGCAGCGCATGTTCGGTGGCGCGCCGAGCGCCCAACCGGCCTCGCGCTCCGCCTCCGCCCACTCCGCACGCGCCAGATGCAGCCGGCCGCGCCCCACGTGCAGGTAGCGCAGGAAGCCGATCACCTCGCTGCGCTCCGCGTAGTCGACCGCCTCGGCCAGCACCTCGTCCGCCTCGGCGAGACGCAGGTAGTCGACCAGCAGCCAGCCGAGATTCGTGTATGCGCGGCACGTGTGATCCGTCTCGCCCGACGCCAGCCCGACCGCCAGGCTCTCCTCCAGCAGCTCACGGCCGGTGACGGCGTCGCCCGCCTCCCAGCGCGCGAAACCGACGTTGTTCAGCGCGTGGGACAGCACACCGGACGCGCCGGACGACCGGGCCAGGGTGATCGCGCGCTCACCGACGTCGATCGCTTCACGGGCCTGGCCGTTGAGGACGTACAGCTGGGACTGGTTGCTGAGACCGAAAGCGAGCGCCGCCGGATCGTCCGCGCCGGCCAGCACCGCCACCGCCTCGGTCGCGCAGTCCTCGGCCTGCGGGCGCTCACCGGCCCACCAGTGCAGGCGGGACAGGCGGCGCAACGCCAGCCCCAGCAACGCGGGATCACCCAGCGACCGCCGCAGCGCCAGGGCCGCACGCTGCGCGATCACGGCCTGGGCGGCGTCGCCGAGCAGATACAGCTCCTCGGCGTGCCCCTCGAAGAGATCGGCCCTCGTCACCGGCGGGAACGCCTCGGCGTGCTCCAGCGT
>KL571212.1:3526-3985 GCA_000715855.1 Actinoplanes liguriensis | reverse complement strand
CGGGACAGATCGACGCCGCTGCGATCCAGGAGGGCGGCCACCACCGTCTGATTTGCCACAATTTTCTCGTACGACGTGAGAGCCGCCCCGACCGCACGGCGCATCAGCTCGTGACGGAACGCCACCCGCCCCGGCGTCACGCTGAGCATCCCCCGCCGCTCCGCCTCGGCCAGCGTGCCCAGCCCACCGGGCACGACGGCCTCCACCAGCCAGCGCTCAACCGCGTGCGGCACCACGGCAAGCGTCCCGAGCGCGGCCCGGCACGGCCCGTCCAGCGCCTGCAGCCGGGCGTGCACCGCCTCCGTGACGGTCGCCGGCACCCCCTCGGCATCACCCGCGCCGAGCACCTCGGTCACGAAGAACGGATTACCGTCGGTCACCGAGAACACCCGGTCAGGATCAAGACCACGAACACCGACCATGGCGCGTACGGCGTCAGCGGAGAGCCTGGCGAGCGGC
>KL571212.1:2473-3273 GCA_000715855.1 Actinoplanes liguriensis | reverse complement strand
GACCTGGTGCAGTGGATGGCCGGCGGCGACCTCGTCGTCCCGGTACGTCATGACGAGCACGACCGGGAGGGCGGCAATCCGGCGTACGAGAAAAAGCAGCACGTCCATGGTCGCCTCGTCGGCCCAGTGCACATCCTCGATCACCAGCAGGGTGGGGTGACCCGGCCAGTCCAGCTCCGCCCGGAACGTCTCCAGCACCCGGCCCCGGTCACCGGAGGCGAGCGCGTCGGTCAGCGCCGTGCCGACCCGGCCGGTCAGATCCCGCAACGGGCCCAGCACCCGGGGTGTCACCAGGTCGTCGCACCAGCCGGTGAGCAGCCGCCCCTCGGCCGGCAGCACCGAGCGGACCGCCTCGACCACACTGGACTTGCCGATCCCCGCCTCGCCGGTGACCAGCACGACCGAACCGTGCCCGGCCCGCGCGGCGCGGGCCGCGGTGGCCAGCTCGGCAAGCTCGTGGTCACGCTCCAGCAGCGCCATGGGCGGAGTCTAGAAGCCGAACTAGGTGGATCCGGCCGTCAAGGTAGGTAGCCGACACGGATTCGGCGCCTCACGCTCATCCGTAGAACGAATGCATGAATGAGAACAAGCTGATGGAGTTCGTGCACAAGTTCGTCGGAGACCTGGGCGCCACGATCGGCGCGGGCGGGGTGGTGCTCGGGGACCGGCTCGGCCTCTACCGCGGGCTGACCGCCGGCCCCTCCCTCCCGGAGGAGCTCGCGGAGCGGACCGGGACCGCGCCACGGTACGTCGAGGAATGGCTGCGGGGGCAGGCCGCCGGCGGCTACGTCGAATACGAC
>KL571212.1:643-2242 GCA_000715855.1 Actinoplanes liguriensis | reverse complement strand
GCTACGTCGAATACGACCCGGCGAGCGGCCGGTACTCGCTCACCGAAGAGCAGGCGTTCGCGCTCACCGACCCGGACGGGCCGATCTTCGCGCCCGGGGCGTTCCAGCTCGCGCTCGGCGCCCTCCAGGCCCGGCCGAAGATCGAGGCGGCGTTCCGGTCCGGCGAAGGACTCGGCTGGCACGAGCACGACCAGGACGTGTTCAGCGGGTGCGAGCGGTTCTTCCGGCCCGGGTACAGCGCGAATTTGATCGCGTCATGGCTGCCGGCCCTCGACGGCGTGGTCGCCCGGCTCCAGGACGGCGCCCGGGTCGCGGACGTCGGCTGCGGGCACGGGGCCTCGACGGTCCTCATGGCGAACGCGTACCCGGCCTCGGTCTTCACCGGGTCGGACCTGCACGCCGACTCGATCGAGCAGGCGCGCAAGCGGGCCGGGGACGCCGGGCTCGAGTCGCGGGTGCGGTTCACGGTCGCCGGGGCACAGGGCTTCCCGGGTGGACCGTACGACCTGGTCACGACGTTTGACGCGCTGCACGACATGGGGGATCCGCTGGGAGCCGCCAAGCACGTGCGGTCGCAACTGACCCCGGACGGCACGTGGATGATCGTCGAACCGGCGGCGGGGGACTCGGTGTCGGCGAACCTGAACCCGGTGGGGCGGGTGTACTACTCGTTCTCGGCTTTCCTGTGCGTGCCGAGCGCATTGTCGCAGGAGGGCGGGTACTCGCTGGGCGCCCAGGCCGGTGAGGAGCCGATCCGCCGCCTGACCGCGGACGCCGGCTTCACCCGCTTCCGGCGGGCGGCCGAGACCCCGTTCAACATCGTCTACGAAGCCCGCCCCTGACCGGGCCGCGCCCCACCCGGCGTCGCTCCCCCGTCGCCCACGTCGCGGCGGCCGGGTAGCCCGCATCACCGATCCCGGTCGGCCGCCGCCGCGGCTTCCTCACCGGCCCACGTCCGCGGGTCCCCGGCCGAGCACCCCATCGTGCCGCCGGGGCGGCAGGTCGCCCCGCGTTGCCGCGCGGGCGAGCGAGGCCCGAGAGCGGCACGGGTGAGGAGGACGTGACACGGGCCGCGACAGCGTGGGTGGGGCGGGCGCGACGGGTGCGACGCGGGCGAGCCAGGCACGACACCGGGTGGGCAGGGGCTGGGTTAGCCGACGCCGACCAGGCGTGGGCTGGGCACACAGGGCGTGGGCTGGGCACACCGAGCGTGGGCTGGGCACACCGAGCATGGGCTGGGCACACCGAGCATGGGCTGAGCGCACCGAGCATGGGCTGAGCGCACCGGGCGTGGGCTGGGCACACCGGGCGTGGGCTGGGGCCGCTGGGGCGGTGCGGCGGCGGCCTTCGGAGCGCCGCCGCGGGCCTGGCCGGATGGCAACAGCGACGTAACACAAGGCCTGGGGTGAGCAACGACATGATCGGGTAGAGGGGTGGTGAGGACCGGAGCGGTCCGGCAGTGCGTAAGAATGCGCTGTCGGCCGCCGACGGATGCGAAAGGAAACCCCGAGTGACGGACGAACCGCTCTACGCCCGGCTGGGCTTCACCGACGCCGAATGGGGGCTGCTGGTCGGCCTGCCGCACGCGGTGCTCACGGC
>KL571212.1:0-396 GCA_000715855.1 Actinoplanes liguriensis | reverse complement strand
AGAGATGTGTATAAGAGACAGACGCGGCCGGCATCGGCCGCATCTCCGACGCCCGTGCTTCGGCAAGCACCCTGGTCACCGCGGTGGCCACGGCCGCCGTTGCCGAGGCAGGCGACCCCGAGCTGGGCGAGGAGCCGCCGGTCATCGAACCGGCCGACCCCGCCGGCTACGCCAAGGACGTCCTGGACCGCGCGGCCGAGGCCGCCGCCCTGCTGACCGCAGCCTCCACCGGCGGTCTCCTCGGCATCGGCGGCGAGGCCGTCACCGAGGACGAACGCAGCTTCCGCGACCACCTGGCCATCGCCCTCGCGGGCTGACCCGGCGATCACCCCCGCGGGCTGACCCCAGTCAGCGCCTCCGCGGGCTGACCCCGGCCAGCACCCCCGCGGGCTGACC
>KL571211.1:58824-59093 GCA_000715855.1 Actinoplanes liguriensis | reverse complement strand
CCAGGGCGTCTGGGGCCAGCCCGGCTGGGGTGCCGGCTGCTGCGGCCAGCCGGGGGCCGGCGCCGCGGCCGGGTCAGGCTGATACGGCGGCTGCGGCACCGCGGAGATCGGCGTGGTGGGGTCCGGGTCCTGATGCGGCGCCGGTCCCGGCGTGCCGGAGACGGGCGCAGCCGGCATCGGAGTGGTGTGATCCTGCGCGGCCTGATCCGGCGTGACCGGGACCGGCGCGGTCTGATCCTGCGCGGCCTGATCCGGCGTGACCGGGACCG
>KL571211.1:54880-58521 GCA_000715855.1 Actinoplanes liguriensis | reverse complement strand
TGATCCTGCGCGGCCTGATCCGGCGTGACCGGGACCGGCTTGGTCTCATCCTGCGCGGTCTGGTCCGGCGTGATCGAGATCGGCGTGGTCTGGTCTTGCGCGGTCTGATCCGGCGTAGTCGAGATCGGCGTGGTCTGGTCTTGCGCGGCCTGATCCGGCGCTGCCGAGATCGGCGCGGACTGATCCGGCGTGGCAGAGATCGGTGTGGTCGGCTCGTCCTGCGGCTGGCGCTGCTGAGGGACCTGCGGCTGCGGCGCCTGCGGCGGCTGCCAGGCCTGATCGGGCGACGGTTGTTCCGGTGGTTGCCAGGGCGGCGGCTGAGTCATGGGCGATCCCCCGAGCGGAAAGCGGTTCAATAAGATCGGTAGGAGTGAATTTCACATTCGAGACGGCATCAGCGTCGTTAAAATGATCGATGGCTTTCAGCCGGAAGGATCCCGCGCGGTCAAGTCCATTACCTCCCCAGTGGCCGATTGGCGATCCATCGACCAGGATTGCAGCCTACCGGATCCCCGCCAGCCGGTTTCATACTGGGCATTACTGTCCGAAACGGTGCGATTACGGCTTTCCGAAATGGATCAGCAAGGTAGAAAAGCCGCACCCGTGACGATCTACTCGCGAATCAGGAACGGCCGCGACGCCGTTCCCCGGCGACCGTGGCGCGGCTCACGAAGCGAGCGGACCGGTCGAGCCGGTCGAGCCGGTCGGACCGGTCGAGCCGGTCAGTCCCGTCAGGCCTCGAGATCCGGCAGGACTCTGCGGCCCGGCGAGCTGAGTGGCCAGGCGCTCGCGCTGCGGCACGACCGTGTACTTCGGATCCTTCGCCGAGGCGACCCCGCCCTCGAAGATCCCGAACCGGGTCGCCAGCGACGCGGTGAGCAGTGACAACCCGGAGAGCGCCGACACCACCCGGCTGCGGCGCCCGAGAACCGCCCCGGCCACCCCGGCCGCGGTCAGCGCCCGCCCGGCGCGCAGCAGCCGTCCGGGCCTCCCCTGGGCGTAGGGCTCACTCAGAATGCCTTTGCCGGTTTCCACGCGATGTGCGCCGTAGAGCTCCATGGCGGCGCCGAGCACCGCCATCCGGCGCGCCGGACCGGCCTGCTCCACCGGCGCGGCGATCAACCCCACCCCGGCACCGCTGGCCAGGGCGCTGCCCGCGAAGACGAACGGCAGTTCCGGGTAGGCCGCGTGCCAGCTCGGCGTCGCGGTGTCGGCGAGCAGCACCGCGGTGTAGGTGGCCAGCGCGGGCGCGAGGGCGGCCGCGCCGTACTGCCCGGCGGTGCCCAGCGGCGGCAGTGCTCTGCGGGCGAGCCCGGGCAACAACGGGGCGGCTTCGGCGACCGCGGCGACACCGGCCGCCGCCCCGAACGCGCTGAGGATCCAGGTGCCCACCGACATCGGTGAGGTCGGCTTGGCCACGCGGAGCATGTGGTGGAAGCGCTCCGGCCGCCCCAGGTCGTTGACCAGGAAGTATCCGCTCGCGAGGAGCGCTCCGAGAGCGGTGGTGCGCCCAGCACGGCGCAGTGCGGGCCGTCCGGTGGCGTCGCCGCCCGCGGCGAGCAGGGCCGACCCGGCGGCGAGTCCCCCGGTGAACAGGTACGCGGCGATGTCGTGGCGCCAGACCGGCGGTCGCACGATCGGCCGCCCGTAGTAGGAGCGGAAGTCGGCCTTCGGCACCATCCGGCGCTCTTTCACGGCTTGCCTCCCAGGAACGACACGACCACGGCGGCGGCCATCGCGAGCCCGGCCAGGCCGGCGCGCTTCCACATCTTCGGCAGCTCGCGGGTGGGCACGATCGGGTCGGGCGGCAGGCCGTACACCTCGGGCTCGTCGAGCAGCAGGAAGAACGCGCCGTCGCCGCCGACCCCGTCGGCCGGATCGTGTCCGTAGAGCCGCGCCTCGGTCACGCCCTGCTCGTGCAGTTTTTCCACCCGATGTCTCGCCCGGCCGCGCAATTCGTCGAGCTCACCGTATTGAATGGACTGCGTCGGACACGCTTTCGCGCACGCCGGGGTCAATCCGTCACCGATCCGGTCGTAACACATCGTGCATTTCCACGCCCGGCCGTCGTCCTTACGCTGATCGATGACTCCGTAAGGGCAGGCCGGAATGCAATAGCCGCAGCCGTTGCAGATGTCCTCCTGCACGACGACGGTGCCGAACTCGGTGCGGAACAGCGCGCCGGTGGGGCAGACGTCCAGGCAGCCGGCGTGCGTGCAGTGCTTGCACACATTCGACATCATCAGCCAGCGGAAATCGGTGCGCGGCGCGTCCGGCGTCCGTCCCGGAAGGTCTTTGCCGGGCATGCCGAGGAACTGCGGCGATGCGGTGGTCCCGGCCGCTTCGAAGACATCAATTACTTCCGGTACGGCCTTCGCCGGCTGCTCGATGAACGCCACGTGCCGCCACGAGTTCGCGCTCAGCCCGCCCGTGTTGTCGTACGAGTGCCCGAGCAGATCGAACCCGTCGTCCGGGACCGCGTTCCACTCCTTGCAGGCCACCTCGCACGCCTTGCAGCCGATGCAGACGCTGGTGTCGGTGAAGAACCCCATCCGGGGCGGGGCGTCCACATACCCCGCGTCGGCGGCCGGGTCGAGCGGGCCGTAGAGGCTGTTCTCGCCCACCTCAGTGCTCCTCCGTATCGAGTCCGGCGCGCTCGCGATACGTGCGGACCAGGTCGAGCAGCGCGGGCCCGACCGGGCGGCGCCCGGGCTGGATGTCGCAGGTGCCGACCTTGCTCTCCTGGATCAGCACGTTCGGGTCGAGCGTGATGCCCAGCAGGTCGTTCGCGGAGTCGCCGGTGACCAGGCCGTTGCCACCCCAGTGGTACGGCATCCAGAGCTGGTGGATGATCCTGCCCTCCACGCGTAGCGGCGCCAGCCGGTCGGTGACCAGCACGCGGGCCTCGATCGCGGCGCGGGTGGTGACGACGTGCGCCCAGCCCAGATGTTCCAGGCCGCGCTCGGCTGCCAGCGCCGGCGACACCTCGACGAACATCTCCGGTTGCAGCTCCGACAGGTACGCCAGCTGCCGGCTCATGCCGCCCGCGGTGTGGTGCTCGGTCAGGCGGCTGGTGCTGAACACGTACGGGAAAATCTCTGACATGGGGTTGGTGGGGTTGTCCCGCCGATCGTAGGTCTTGCGGGTCGGGTTCGCCTGCTGGGTGTAGAGGGGGTTGGCGATCACCGACTCGGCCGGCTCGTAGTGGGTCGGCATCGGGCCGTCGATCAGGCCGGTCGGCGCGTAGAGCCAGCCCTTCCCGTCGCCCTGCATGATGAACGCGTCGTCGCCGGCGATCGCCTCGACGCCGCTCGCGCCCTCCGGCGGCCGGTAGCCGGGCGCCTTGTTCTTCTCGAAGTCGGGCACGTCGTAGCCGGTCCACTCGCCCGCCTCGGGGTCCCACCAGACGTACTTCTTACGCTCCGACCACGGGCGGCCCTCGGGGTCGGCGGAGGCGCGGTTGTAGAGCGTGCGGCGGTCGGACGGCCACGCCCAGCCCCACTCGCGCGCCACCCAGTCCTGCTCGGAGCCGGGTTTGCGGCGGGCGGCCTGGTTGACGCCGTCCTTGAACACGCCCGAGTAGATCCAGCAGCCGCAGGCGGTGGAGCCATCGGCCTTGAGCGCGGTGAAGTTCGGCAGGG
>KL571211.1:52265-54640 GCA_000715855.1 Actinoplanes liguriensis | reverse complement strand
CGTCGTAGCCGTTGATCTCGCGCAGCACCTCCTCGCCGTCGTCGCCCGAGTAGTCCCACTTCAGGTTCAGCAGGCCCTGGTCGCGCTTCAGGGTGGAGCCGGCCAGCTTCTCGCGCATCAGCCGGCCCAGGTGGGTGAAGAACCAGAGCTCGGAGCGGCAGTCGCCCGGCGGGTCGAGGGCCTTCTCCCGCCACTGCAGCATCCGCTGGGTCTGGGTGAACGTGCCCTCCTTCTCGGCGTGCGAGGCGGCCGGCATGAAGAAGACCTCGGTCTTGCACTGCTCGGGGACGATCTCCCCGGTGGCGATCTCCGGCCCGTCCTTCCAGAAGGTCGCCGACTCGATCATGAACAGGTCGCGGACGACCAGCCAGTCCAGGTTCGCCATGCCCAGCCGCTGGGCGCGACCGTGCGCGGAGCCGACCGCGGGGTTCTGCCCCAGCAGGAAGTAGCCCTTGACCTTACCGTCGATCATGTTCAGGACCTGCTGGTACGTGCCGTGGTCGCCGGTCAGGCGCGGCAGGAAGTCGTACCCCCAATCGTTTTCCGCTGTCGCGGCCTCTCCCCAATAGGCCTTGAGCAGACTGACCGCATAGGCCTCGGCGTCGGACCAGAAGCCCTTCTGATCCGGGTGGCGGATCGTGTCCACCCACTTGCGGAACGTCTCGTGCTGCTCGTGGTGCGGCATCGGCAGGTAGCCCGGCAGCAGGTTGAACAGCGTCGGGATGTCGGTGGAGCCCTGGATGCTGGCGTGCCCGCGCAGCGCCATCACACCGCCACCGGGCCGGCCCATGTTGCCGAGCAGCAGCTGGATGATCGCGCCGGTGCGGATGTACTGCACGCCGACGCTGTGCTGGGTCCAGCCGACCGAGTAGACCAGCGCGGTGGTGCGCTCTCGGCCGGAGTTCGCGGTCCACGCCTCGCAGACCTCGAGGAACTGGTCCTGCGGGACGCCGCAGACCCGCTCGACCAGCTCGGGCGTGTAGCGCGCGTAGTGCCGTTTCAGGACCTGGTAGACGCAGCGCGGGTGCTGCAGCGTCGGGTCGCGCGGCACGTCGGCGGGCACCGGCGGCCCGTGCGACTCGTGGCGCATCGGCTCGGCGGTGTCGGTCGACGCGTGCGGGTGGGCGTCCCCCTCGGCGCCGGCGTACATCCAGCTGGACTGGTCGTAGGTGCCGGTCTGCGGGTCGAAGCCGGAGAACAGGCCGTCCAGGTCCTCGGCGTCGCGGAAGTCCTCGCTGACGATCATCGAGGCATTCGTGTACGCGACCACGTACTCCCGGAAGTCCTTCTCGTTGCCCAGGATGTAGTTGATCACGCCGCCCAGGAACGCGATGTCCGCACCGGCGCGCATCGGCACGTACGTGTGCGCGAGCGCGCTCGTCCGGGTGAACCGCGGGTCGATGTGGATGACCTTGGCACCGCGGTTCTTGGCGTCCACCACGTACTGGAAACCCACCGGGTGGGCCTCGGCCATGTTGGAGCCCTGGATGACGATGCAGTCGGCGTTAGCCAGATCCTGGAGGAATCCGGTGGCCCCGCCACGGCCGAAGCTGGTTCCCAGACCGGGAACGGTGGAGGAGTGTCAAATGCGGGCCTGGTTCTCGATCTGAATCGCACCGGCCGCCGTGAACAGCTTCTTGATCAGGTAGTTCTCTTCGTTGTCGAGCGTGGCGCCGCCCAGGCTGGAGATGCCCAGCGTCCGGTTCAGCGGGCGGCCGTCGGTGTCGGTGTCCTCCCAGGTCTGCTCGCGGGCCTTGAGCACCCGGTCCGCGATCATGTCCATCGCGGTGTCCAGATCCAGCTCTTCCCAGTCGGTGCCGAACGGGCGGCGGTAGAGCACCTTCCGCTGCCGGCGCTCGCTGGTGACCAGGCTCTTGCTGGCCGACCCCTTCGGGCACAGCCGGCCCTTGGAGATCGGGCTGTCCGGGTCGCCCTCGATCTGGGTGACCTCGCCGTCCTTGACGTAGATGCGCTGGCCGCAGCCGACCGCGCAGTAGGGGCAGACGGAGCGGGCCACCGAATCGGCGGACTCGGTGCGGGCGGTCAGGCTCTTCGAGCGCTCGCTGCGGGCCGCGGCGCCACGACCCAGCGGGTCGGTGCCGGTGAGCTGACGGTAGACCGGCCAGCCCTCGATCCAGGTGCGAACGCCCATGGAGACGACCCTAACTCCGGTGGCGATCAACCGCACGGCTTGTGCTTTGTGCCAGAAAACTCGCTCGTTCGTCGTTTATCGACTTGCCTCACTAGGATCGTCCTGTCCGGTTACGGATAGGAGTTGTGGGTGGTTTCGGAGCGCGACGAGGGCGAGCGGGAGCAGTACCCGGGGCCGTGGGACACGCCACCGCGGCGGGGTGCGCCCTGTCTCTTATACACAT
>KL571211.1:51124-51979 GCA_000715855.1 Actinoplanes liguriensis | reverse complement strand
CATCGAGACACCGTGGGCCGGCTCCCGGCCGCGGACTCCGACGCCGACCCAGCCACCGCCGCAGGCCCCGGAGCCACTTGCCCCGCCACCCCGGGCGCCGCAACAACAGGCGCCACAGCAACAGGTGCCGCAGCAACGGGCGCCGTTCGTCCCCGAGGCCCCGGCGGCAATTCCGCGCCAGCGGCCCGCTCCACCGCCCCCGCCACCGGCACACGTCTGGACACCGGGTGCTGAGCCCGCTGTCGCCGTACCGCCGAAAGAAAGCGCAATCGAAGCGGAGCCGGAGTCGCACCGCCTGCATTACCTGTTGATCGCCCTCGCGTTGTTCCTGGCCCTGGCCGCCGCCGGCGGGCTGGTCTATGTGCGCAACCGCGACGGTTCCGGGCCGAAGGCGTCGTCGGCCGCGGCGCAGGCGGCGACCGCCCTGCGCCATCAGCAGGCCTCGTCGCTCAAGGTGACGTTCTTCGATCAGACCGGACTGGATGTCACCGGCTATCTGGAGATCTCGAAAGGCGGCGCCACGACCGGCACGCTCACCGATGCCGGTGGCGGAAAAGCCGAATTCCTCGCCTCCGGCTCGGATACCGCGGTCCGCGGCGACGAGGACTGGTGGGCACGTCGCGACCCGGCCCGCATCGGCGTTCTGAAAGACAATTGGGTACGTCCTGACGGTTACGCCTTTCCGATGGACAGCGCCGGCCTCGATCCGGACGCACTGGCCGGAATGGTCGAATGGGTTCGCGACGGTGGCGCGGCGGCGACGGGCGTGGACGCGGTGAACGGTCAGCCGGTCGTGGGAATGCGACGCGACGGGTGGACGGCGCTGTTCAGCCGCGCCAAGCCGTACCGGCTGGG
>KL571211.1:49214-50871 GCA_000715855.1 Actinoplanes liguriensis | reverse complement strand
CCGTTGCGGGAGGGCACACCGATCGGCTCACTCGCGGTGCCGTCCGCGCCGACGCCGCCGTACGTCAGTGTCTCGGTCGATCCCGCGCCGAATGACATCAGGAAGGTCGACTTCCCGAAGGGCGTCCTGGACGAGAAGAAGACCGCGGCGAGACTGCCGGCCTTCGAGGTGACCGTCAATGCGACCACCTGCCGCACCGTGAACTGCTCATGGACAGTGACGGTGAAGAACGTCGGCACCGCGGCCGGCGACGCCTCGGTGATCGCGTCGGTGACCCCCGGAATGACGACGACGAAGGTCGAGAAACTGGGCAAGATCCAGCCCGGCGGCACCGCGACGACCGCACAGATGAGCTTCCCGAATCCGGCGCCGACCAACCGGAACGTGTCCGCGGATTACCGGGCCCAGGTCTATGCCCCCGAACTGTACGGGGAGAATCTGAAACTGATGCGGCAACTGCAGGAGAAGGGTCTGGTGCCCGGGCGCTCGCAGATCCTGAGCCGGCTCGACCCGAGTCAGACCGCGGCGATGCTGTTCACGCTGGACGCGATGGCCGAGGCCCCCAAGTTCGACCCGGACAAGGCCCTGGACGCGACGGAGAACGCGATCGATCTCGGGGTGCTGCCGGAACTGGGCGAGCTGGTCCGCTCGCGGCGGGTGGAGAATCCGTCGGTCCTCTACACGAAACTGCAGGACATCATCTTCGAATACGACACGGGCGTGCCCGGAACCCCGGTGAAGGACAAGACCGGCAATCGGCGGCAGTTGCAGATCGCGGCCACCGTGCTGCGCGACGACCCGGACGCAACCGTCAAGCTCGACGCCGACGGTATCGACCTGCTGGTGCACAGTACGCAACGCAAGCTCATCGCGATCCAGACGAAATCGGTGAGCAGCGACTCGTTCAGCGCCAATCTCAAGAGCGCGCTGCGGGAGCTCGCCGACCACGCGCCGTCCGGCAGCACCCGGGTGGTGGAGCTGTACCTGGACGCGCCCGCCGGATACACGCACGCGGCCGGGCGCGACCATTTCGACCAGCAACTCGAATCGCTCAAATCCGAGATCTGTCCCGGTGGCGCGGACGAGATCGTGGTGGTCAATCAGAACGGCACGCAGCGCTGGACCCAGAAGCAGATCTCAGGGTGCCGCTGATCATCACCCGTTCAGGGGGCGGCCCCATGACTACACGCTGGTGCGATCGGGTCGCTCGGCGTCGCGGCAGTTGTGGCGTGGATCGCCCGATGTGCGTTCCGGTGGGGTAGCTCCGTATCCTGCCCACATGGACGAAGACCTCGCGACCAGCACCGATGCAGGCTTCGCCGGCTTGGGGCTGCGGCCCGAACTGCTGCGCGCGCTCGCTGACCTCGGCTACGAAGAGCCCACCCCGATCCAGCGGGAGGCGATTCTTCCCCTGGTCGCCGGGCATGACCTGGTCGGACAGGCGGCGACCGGCACCGGGAAGACGGCCGCGTTCGCGCTGCCGCTGCTGCAGAGCCTGACCCCCGGCGGCTCCGACGGCCCCGCCGCGCTGGTGCTCGTGCCGACCCGCGAGCTCGCCGAGCAGGTGTCGCAGGCGGTGCACCGGTACGGGCGCGAGCTGAACGTCCGGGTCCTCCCCGTCTACGGCGGTCAGCCGATCAGCCGGCAGTTGCAGGTG
>KL571211.1:46902-48975 GCA_000715855.1 Actinoplanes liguriensis | reverse complement strand
CGTCGTCGTCGGCACGCCCGGCCGGATCCTCGACCACATCGAGCGCGAGACCCTCAACCTCGACGGCGTCAAGACCGTCGTCCTCGACGAGGCCGACGAGATGCTCGACATGGGCTTCGCCGAGGACATCGAGGCGATCCTCACCGAGACGCCCGCCGAGCGGCAGACCGTGCTGTTCTCGGCCACGATGCCGCCGCGCATCGACGCGATCGCCCGGCGCCACCTGCGGGAGCCGATGCGCATCCGGATGGGGCGCGACACCACGGCCGCGGATGCGCTGCCGTCGGTGCGGCAGAGCGCCTACCTGGTCGCGCGGGCGCACAAGACGGCCGCGCTCGGACGCGTGCTGGACGTGGAGGCGCCGACCGCGGCGATCGTCTTCTGCCGTACTCGCGAAGAGGTCGACGAGGTCACCGAGAGCCTCAACGGCCGGGGGTACCGCGCCGAGGCCCTGCACGGCGGGCTCAGCCAGGACCAGCGTGACCGGGTGATGGGCCGGCTCCGTGGTGGCGCCACCGAGCTGCTCGTCGCCACCGACGTGGCGGCCCGTGGCCTGGACGTGGAGCAGCTGACGCACGTCATCAACTACAACGTGCCGTCGGCCCCCGAGGCGTACGTGCACCGGATCGGTCGAGTCGGCCGGGCCGGCCGCACCGGCGCCGCGATCACCCTCGCCGAGCCGCGTGAGCAGCGAATGCTCAAGGCGATCGAACGGCTGACCGGGCAGCGGATCGTCCTGGAGAAGCTGCCGACCGTCACCGACCTGCGGGCCCGGCGCCTGGAAGTGGTCCGGACGACCGTGCAGGAGGCGATGGCCGCCGACGACCTGGACCGGTTCCGATCAGTGCTGGAGTCACTGACCGACGACGCCGACCTGGAACTGGTGGCGCTGGCCGGCCTGAAGCTGCTGCACGAGGCGAACGGCGGGAACGTCGACGAGCCGGAAATCCCGACGATCATGCCGCATCGGGAGCCTCAGAACCGCACCGAGCGCCGATCGTCCAACGGGCCGGGCGGTAACCGGTTCGACGACCGCGGGCCGAACCGGGGCCGCTCCGGTGGCGGGCCGGTCACCCGGGTGTTCGTCGGGCTCGGCCGGCGGGCCGGGCTGCGGCCGCAGGACCTCGTGGGCGCCATCGCCGGTGAGGCCGGCCTTCCGGCCCGGGACGTCGGGGCCATCCAGATCACCGACCGGTTCTCGCTCGTCGAGGTGCCCGAGGCGGAAGCCGACCGGGTGATCCGCGCGCTGAGCCACAGCACCATCCGGGGCCGGCGCCCGACCGTTCGCCGGGACCGGCCCCACTAGGTCATTCTCAGGAGAAGGTGAACTCGCCGCCGTAGTCGCGGGTGTGGTCGCGATAAACGGTGTGGTAATGGATCTGGTTCTGGATGACGACGCCGTTCTGGCAGACGAACTCGATCCAGACGCTGGGGCCGTCGATGCGCATGTAGTCGGCGTGATTGGTGAGGCCGAGGGTTCCGGACCAGCCGATATAGGTCTGGTCCAACTCGGCCTCATAGGTCTTCATCAGTGCGGCCGCGGTGGCGTCGTCGGCGTTTGCCACCCACGGATTGATGGCGGCCAGGATCAGTTTCTTCTGATCGGCGGTCAGCTTGCCGGCCTGCAGGCCCTCCTTCTTTTCCGGGAACTGGCCGTCCTTCTGGGGGCCGACCAGAACGTCGCTGAAGGACTCCTTCAGTTTGGCCTCGGTCTGCTCCTGCTGGGTGAGGCTGCTGGTCATGGCCAGCATGGCCTTCTTCATGTCGTCCATCGGGGCGTAATCGGTGCCGTTGTCGCCGGTCCAACTGGTCGGCTCCACACCGACGAAGAAGGGGGAGGCGCCGGTTACCTGGCCTGCTTTGTAGGTCAGGTGGACGGCCAGGTGGTGGCCGCCGAAGTCGAGTTGCCAGGTGCCGGTGGTGGTGGGGGTTCCCAGGAACGCCAGGAAATAGGTGCCTTGGGAATAGCCGCCGTCGGCGCCTTGGTTGTTGCCGCCGGGTGCATTTCCTCCGCCCGGTGCTCCCGAGGCATTGCCGCCGGGGAATCCGCCCGGTGCTCCCGAGGCATTGCCG
>KL571211.1:33069-46688 GCA_000715855.1 Actinoplanes liguriensis | reverse complement strand
CGGTGCTCCCGAGGCATTGCCGCCGGGGGCTCCGCCTGGCGCTCCTGATGCGTTATTGCCGCCGGGGAATCCGCCGCCGGGGCCGCCATTCGGTGCGCCGCTGGGGCCACCGCCGGGCCCTCCTGACGGTTGCGCGCCGCCTCCGGGTCCGCCGCCATTGCCGCTGCCCTGCGCATTCTTCAGATACTCGTCGGCCAGCATGATCTGCTCGACCCGCTCGTATCCGGCACCCTCGGTAGTCCCGAACGCTGTCTTCAACACGCTCTTCGCCGCCGCGAGCTGACCGGCGTCGAGATCACCGAACTTCACGCCCGGCCGGCAGCTGGATCCGCACGGCAGGTTCGACCACGACGTCGCCGTGTCCTGCGTGAACTCCAGTTGCGCCTTGGCCTTCTGGTCCGCGCTCAGAGTGCCGAGGAAGGCGTTGGCCGCCTCCACGACCCCGGCCACGCTCTTGTCGTAGGACTTCACCTCCGGCGCCGGCTTGTCATCATCCGAGCCACTGCACCCCGCGGCGCCGAGCAGCAGGACAGCCGAGGCCACCCATCGACCTATGTGGACCACGTCGCACTTCCTCACTTTCAGCAAACTCCCAGCCGATCGTTGACAATAAGGTCAACCTTTGTCAATCCAGCGCCACGGCTTCCACCTGCAAAAACCCACATTCATAGGAAATCAACAGCCTTTCCTGTACGCGTTCACAGCCTTCTGCCGCGAAACACGCTCCGTAGTTATCCATAGGCAGCGAATTGCTTGTCGCGACGAGTCGCGCCGTCCCCTAACTTCAAAACCGGCCGGCCAGCCAGACCCTCAAGCCGTAGGAGCTTCCGTGGACCCTCTTCTCGAGCGCGGAATGGCGCTGGACCGCATCGCCGCCTGGCAGGACGACATCGACAAGCTGGTCGCTCGCACCAGAGCCATGAGCGACCGCCTGGGCGCGTTGCGGGTCACCGCCACCGACGCCCGCCACTTGGTCGAGCTCACCATCGACAGCCAGGGCGCGCTGACGGACATCCGCTTCAGCCCGAACGTCGCCCAGCACTCCCCCGACGCCCTGTCCCGCACCGTGATGTCGACCCTGCGCGACGCCCGCCGTCAGGCAGCCGACCACACCCGCCGCATCATCCTGGAGAGCATCGGCCCCGACTCCCCCGCCGCCCAGTCCATGCTGGCCCGAATCTCCCCCGACCACGCCCAGCCGCCCTCCGCCGGGCAAGCCCAGCAGCCCTCCTCCGAGTGGACCCAGCGGTGATCGACTCCGCTGACGGCGTCCTGGCCGATCCTGATCAGCTCCGCCGGCACGCCGCCAACCTGCGCGCCTTCCAGGCCCGTTTCGACGCCATCCAGGCCGCCAGCTCGTCAATCACCCAGGACGACGGCGCCTTCGGCCTCCTGTGCAGCTGGCTCCCCGCCATCCTGGCCGCCCGCCACCGCCGCCAGGAGGAGCTGACCGACTACGTCGCGGAAAACCTGGAGCTCCTGGCCACCGACCTGCACTCAGCCGCCACGGATTACGAGTCCACCGACGCGAAGTCCGCCACCACCATCCGCAACGCCGGCGGCCTGAGATGACCTCTCCGTCCCTGGCAGCCGTCCCCGAAGCCCCGGCCCCGGCCATCGACGCCACCGTCATCGGCGACATGGAGTCCCTGGTCCTCGACATCCGCGGCGGCGACTGGGTCGACAGCCTCCTGACCGGCGCCACCACCGGCGTCACGGCGGCCTCGATCGCCATCGACCCGTTCGGCTCCCTGCTCGCCAACGGCCTGGCCTGGGCCATGGAATATTTCGAGCCCCTGCGCCACATGCTGGACGAGTTGACCGGCGCCCCGGAGAAGGTGACCGCCCACGCCGCCACCTGGCAGAACATCGCCACCGAGCTGAACACCGCCGCGCAGGACCTCAAGCACTCGATGAGCGCCGACCTCCCCGACTGGCGAGGCACCGCAGCCGCAGCCTATTCGTCCATGATGTCCCACAACGTGCAGGCCCTGGGGATCCTGAGCGGCACCGCAGCCGCCATGTCAGCGGCCACCGAGGCCGCCGGCAACTTGGTCCGCTTCACCCGGGACATGGTCCGAGACCTGATCTCCGACTTGGTAGCCCGAGTAATAGTCTGGGCCGTCGAGGCAATGGCCATCATCACGATCCCCGCGGTGGCCGCCCAGATCGTGGTCGCGGTAGCAAAATGGGGCGCCCGGATAACCGGCTACACCACCGCCCTCACCACAAGCCTCACCAACCTCTCCCGGCTGGTCAACGGGTAACCCACCATGTCCCGATCGAAGAAGCCAGGAGAGAGCGACGGCTCCCCGCACGGCCGTCCCCATGGCAGCCTCGGCGCCAGAGACGTCGGCGCCGGGCATGCGTCCGCCTCTGGCGAGGTGCAGGGAGGGCGGCCACAGCGAGGATCAACTCCGCCGAAGACCTCGCGACCCGCGCCCGACGAGCAGCGCCCCGCCGAACCGCTCACCGAAGAGGGAACAGCCGCCAGGGCGTACGTCGATCAGATCGCCACCCATCCCCTCTCGGTGAAGGGAAAATCCGCTCAAGAGCTTGCCGATCAGTTCACCGCCGCGGGATACACCTCCTACCCCGAGCAGACCTTCAAAGCCGGCACTTCCGGCAAGGCCGTACAGGTACGCGTCTTCGGCCATCCGATGATCACGAACATCGAGGTGCATCCGGGCGGCGGCCGGCACACGCCGGAGGGCTCGCCATACTGGAGAATCTCCACGAACGTGAACGGGAAGATCTGGGTGGTTCCCAGAGACTTCCGCGGATCAGGCAGGCTGGCCGGGCAGGTGGTGCGGTATGACGAATAAGATCATCAAGGTCGATCGTGTCCGCTCCGCGTCCGAGGCTGTCGCGCTCGAAGATCTCGGCGCCACCATGATCGCCGTCGACCTGGCCGTTAACGCACGCTTCGCCGACCACCGCACGCTCACCATCAGCGAGGCCGTCGACGTCGCTGATGCGGTCCGGACAGCAACCCTGGTCGCGGCCATGGATCTCAGCAACGGCGATCCCGACAACCTGATCTCCCTGGCCAGGCGCGTAGGCGCCACTTTGGTCCAGCCGCTGGTCAATGCGGTCCCCCCACATGCCGTGCGGCTGGCCCTGCACAAGGCCAAGATCGGCATCATCTACTCGGGCATCGAGATCTCCCACGACGACGACCCCACCTGGATCCTCAGCGGCCACGACACCTATCCCGACCTCAACGCCACCATGTTCCAGGTCGACGTCTTCTCCGAATACCGGGACGCCTGGCAGTTCCTCCGCGACGAGTCCCCCGAATACCCCGAAGAGTTCCAGATCGACGACCTCAACCACCTCGCCCGCGACCGCCCCATCCTCGCCACTCTCGACTTCGCTCCCGGGAACGTCGCTGAAATTCTGCTCAAGCTACCGAAGATCACCGGAATCGCGGTCGTCCTGGCTGAGCATGCGTCCAGAACCGACCTGCACTTCCACTCTTTCCCCGACGCATTGGAGGTGCTGAAAGCCACTCACCGAGTCAACTGACACGAGGCGGCTCATCACCAATTGCTCCCGCAGAGCTGACCACAGGTCGATCCGTGCTCAGCTCAAACGGCCAGCTCGTCCAACTTGCTGCCGATGACCTCATCGCATTCGCTGTCCGCATGTGCCCGTAGGTTTCCCACCCGGGCGCGGGGTACGGCGAGTTGCTTGGCAAGGTCGCCGAGCCATTGATCGACCTCATCACGGCGCCGAACGCGGCCGGAAGAGATGCTGGCTGCCGCACGGAAGAGGAGGACCCGCCCTATCTTTCCTTGCATCGCCGTTTGCGGGAGCACGCATCCACCCTCGCCGCCTTTCGCTCAGCTCATCAGCGACCTGCCGTCACGGCACAGAAGGGTCCTGACGGATGATGAGCCGTCGACAGGACACCGAGGGCTTGTCCCTACCAGGAGTGAAGGGGCGGATAGTGCAGCTGAGTGCCGGTCGCTATCAACTGGAGCATCTCCCACTTGCTCGTGGCGGGATGGGCGACGTGTGGCTCGGGCGTGACGTCACACTGGGCCGCGAGGTCGCCGTCAAGTTCCTGAGATTTCCGAACGGCGTCCCGGACCAGGATTTGATACGCCGTTTCGAACGCGAATCCCGCATCACCGCTCGGCTGGAGCACCCCGGCGTGCCGGCCGTATACGACGTAGGCATCCACGAGGGGCGTTCGTTCCTCGTAATGCAGCGGATCCACGGAATCAGCATCAGCGACCTGGTCGCGGAGCACGGCCCGCTGCCGATCGGCTGGGCATCTGCCATCGCCGCCCAGGTCTGCGCCGTGCTGGTGGCGGCCCACGCCGCCGGTCTGGTCCATCGAGACCTCAAGCCGAGCAACCTCATGCTCGAACCGGATGGCTCGGTGAAGGTTCTCGACTTCGGGCTCGCGGTTGCCCCGACGCTCAGTGACTACTCCACGATCACCAACACTCACCAGTCATTGGGCACCCCTGCCTATATGGCGCCGGAACAGGTGGAGGCGGGCACCAGCGAGGCCGCAACGGACCTGTACGCCCTGGGCTGCACACTGCACGAGATGCTCACCGGCGAACGGGTCTTCAATGCCCCGACGTCCTTCTCCGTAATGATGAAGCAGGTGCACGACGCGCCTCCGCAGCTTCGTTCGCTGCGCCCCGAGGTTCCGGCGGACCTGGAGCAGCTTGTCCTCGACCTGTTGCGCAAACGGCCGGAGGAACGTCCGGTCGGGGCAGAGTCGGTTCACCGGCGTCTGCTCCCCTTCATCACCGACCTGGGGCCGTTACCCGGAGTACCGCGACCGGCTCGGACCCCGAGCCCGGTGCGCCTTTATGCCACTGTGCTCGCCAGGATTCCGGCCGAGCCGGAGGATGTGCCGGGTGACGTCATCGACCCGGACATGCTGATAATTCGACAGCACCTGGCAAGCGCCATCATGTCGGCCGAGTGGCGTGAGGTGATCCGGCAAGCCGACCAAGACTTTCCGGATGGCTCAGCCCTGTTGCGCGATCTGGCAGTTCTCGATCTTCCGGTCCCCGTGGTGGGGTTCGCACCCAAGGGCCTCCCGCACCAAGCGGCCATGGCGTGGCCGGAACGCAAAGTCGCAGTTCTCACGCGGCACGGTCTTGCTGAGGAGGCCACTTCCTTCCACGCCGCCGGGTGGGATGCGCGACCGGTTGACGAATGGACTTCCGAGGCGCTCTCAACCCAGCTGACCACCTGAGGAGCACGCAGCCGGATGATCCGGCTGCGCGCCTTTGTCACGGCCGCTGGATCACAGCAAGCTCATCACGGGCGCGGGTCGCTGCCACATAGACCAGTGAACGAGCCCGAAGCTCGGCATCCTGCCGCTCGCTCTCGTCGAGTCCGCTGAGGCGAGACTTCTCCACCGCCGATTGGAATCCGACGCCGGCCAGCACGACCTTCGAGAACTCCATACCTTTCGCACGGTGCATTGTCATGACCAGCACCCGGTCCTTGCCAGGCGCTTCCCGATCGACGGCCCGGGCGGAAACGCCTCGTTCGTTGAGAGCAGTGACCACCCGCTCGCGCTGGAACTTGTCCTGCACCAGTACAGCGATAGTCTCCGGCTTCGTGTCTTGTTCCTTCCAACCTTCGGCAATCCGCGCAATCGCATCGAGCTCGGCGATCAACGATTCGGCGCTCTCCACGACCGGCTCCGGGCCGGAACGCGCCGACCGATAGCCGGTTGACTCTGCCCCCTCCTCGAGGTCGACATAATCGCCGCCGTCGAGGATCGTCATCGCATACCGGAGGTTTTGGGCGGTTGTCCGGTAGTTGAGCGTGAGCCGCCGGGAACGGCCGACGATCCGGATGCCGTATCGGCCCAGCACGGCTCGATTGCCGTAGATCCTCTGATGGGAATCCTCCGCGATGAAGAGATCGTCCGGGCTTTCCGCGACGAGGGCACGAAGCATCTGCCAATGAGTCGGCGAAAGGTCCTGCCCCTCGTCGACGAGCACGTGGTCCGCCTGGGCGCCGGTGGAGCCGAGGTGCGCTGCCGCCACCGCGGCGGCCTCCGCGAAATCGAGGGTGCCGTCGAGGCGGCTTTGCGCACGGTACGCCGCGATCAGTGCCCAGACCGCGTCACGCTTGGCGCGATCGAGGGCGACCCCGCGGCCCGGGCGACGTACTCGGCGGTACTCGGTCTCGTTCTTGACGCGGTTCGGAAGAACGACAAGGGAGTACTCCGTGCTGAGGAACGTCTCGTTGGCGATCTCCGGCGGAAGTGTGCTCCCCGACGATTCGACGATCTCTCGCCAGCGTGTGGTCGGTGTCCGTGTGGTGGGCGCCGATCGTGCATCGCCCAGAACGGCTTGCACCGCATCAGCGATCGAGGCGCCGGCTGCCCTGATCACGGACGAGGCCAAGGCGTCGACGCCGGCCACGTACACACCCGGTTGTCCCACGGTTGTGGCGTGAGTGACGGTCGGGTCGAGGAGCGCCAGGTTGTCGCGTAGAGACTCGGCCAGGTTGGTCGTGAAGGTGGTCAGGACGATTCGAGCGTCCTTCTGCGAATTCGCCAACGCCCGTGCGCGGTGGATCAGGACCACCGTCTTGCCCGTTCCTGCTCCTCCGGACAGGCGGAACGGACCGCTGTACGGCCGCTCAACATACTGCCGCTGCTCCGGGTGAAGGAAGATCCGCCACGCGGGAAAGTCGTCCGCCTCGATGACCCGTCGCAGCTCTTCCTGGCCCTCGATGAATGCGAACTGGGCCCGGGCCGCCGGCTGACGCAGAGACTGCAACAGGTCAGCGTCGTCGTCTCCGGACTGCTTCGGAGCCTGCAGCTGCATCCGCTCGACGATCTCGTCGATGGAATCCGGGGTGACAAGGTCGACCAGGAGCAGGCCGAGCCATCCGTCGTGCTGTTGGGCCAGTTCGAGGAGGGCGTCGTCGTTCTCGGCCGCCAACGCCTGATCAGCAACCTCTTCGGGGACACCAAGGCGTCCCACCAGATCCTCACGAGTGCGGCCGAGCCGGACGAGAAGAGGCTCTGCCGGGCTCGGTGTCTGCGGTCGAGGAATCGCAGGCGCCGGTGCTGCCGCCGTCTCCTCGATCTGCGGCAGACCGTTGATCGGATTCACCTTGAGACGGATCCGGCCGGCCACGGCGATGGCGTCGTCATGCGGCCACACGCCGTGAATCACGTAATGGCTCTCGCCCTGACCTTCCAGACGGAACATGACGGCACGCCAGAACTGATCAACCCGTCCGGTGCGAACTCGCGGGTCCACCGCGTTGTTGATCGGCTCGACGTGCAGGCCTGGAGTGGTGTCATCGGCAGACAGCTTCTGCAGGAAGGACATCGCTTTGGATCTGACCGAGCCGTCGAGCTTGACGGGCCACTTCGTCATGATGATGGTCGGCATCACAGCTCCCCGCTGTCAGTGATTCCCGCATTGTTCTTCTGAGCAGACAGTGCCGCGACGACCGCGTCCGGGTCAGCCCTCACCACGTGCCATCCGGACGCGGTCAGCTCGTCACGATCCTCGTCGGGCATGTCATGAAGCGCTACCGCGACGTGCCGGCTCGGCCACGAGATGTCCAGCGGAATGCCCTGTGGCCCTTCAGCACCGATGGTGGGAGCCTCCAGGCCACCGCGTTCAGCCAACTCCCGTACAAGATTTCGTTCCGTGCCCGGTGTGGCCAGCTCGAATGCGGAAGTCCATGCGAAGTCCAGACCCGTCGGCAGTGTGGCGGCGCCCGGCGTCTCCTCGGGCTTCATCACGGTAGGCGCACCGACACGGCTGGTCGTGGTGATGACCGTCGACCAATCACGAAGGGCGAGCGCGTTCGACAACTGCAGCCACAAGCGCCAGGCGTCCGCGTGTGCGGAGTCGAGCACGCTGTCCCGGTCGTCAAGGACAAGAGCGACCTCGACCCCGGTCTTGGACGGCTCGGCAACCAGGGCAAAGGCACCGAACTGCCGGACCACGATGACTCGATCACCGTGCGGCATCTCCTGGGACAGCAATACGGCACGACCGGCCGCCGCAAGCGACAACTCATCAGCGCACTTGTGCTGGTATTGCTTGCCGGAGAAGAACATCGGGACGGCCCGCGCAACGATGCCGATCTCCGTAGGGTTGGGGGCTGACACCCAGTTGAGCAGCCAGGAGATCGGGCCGGATCGCAGCCCTTCATACGCGCTCGGCGTGGTCAGGAACTGCGGCATTTTGATCAGCTTCGTGACCGTCGTCGGCGAGTACCAGGCCGGATCGCTGCTCGCCTTGCGCTCGGCGTCCGAGATGTCCTGGGCTGTGATCGCCAGAACGATGCGCCCGGTGCCACGCAGGATCTCGCGCTTCTCCGCATCGTCGGCGAGCCGGTTCCTGGCCGACACCGCATGGAATGCCCGGCCATCAGTGAAGATCGCGACGGTGGGAACGGCGGTGTCATTGGTTTCCAGGACGAAGTCCGGCCGCGAGTTCTCCAGGTTCACCTGAGGCGTGAGCGTCCACTGCCGGTGTGTGCCGGGCAACGTGAAACGCAGCGCATTACCCCAGGCTTTGGGCACCTCGGTCAATGCCGCCCCGGCCGCTTTCAACCGCTCGACGATGACCTTGCGGAAGCGCTGCTCCAGATGCGATTCCGGGTCCTCACTCGGCGGGATCTCGGTGACGCTCCACGGTGGGCCGTCCTCGGTCTCGGCATCCTCCGGCAGGCCCAGAAGGCGCGCGAGATGCCGTACCGCGGAAGCTCTTGATGTTCGGTTGATCCCCGAGTAAGGCGCGAAGGGCAGTAGGCAACGGTGGCATGCGAGGCGTTCCTCGTACCGGCATTCGCATGCCGTGACCCGTTTCCACGCAAGAACCAGCAGATCACGCAATCGCTCGGGCGACGAGAGGTCGGCCAGATAACCGGTCCCGCCGGGAACCACGTCGTGCAGCAGCAGCGCCTCATGATTGTCGGTGCCGTCGCTGAGCGTCGGGTCGACGACGTGCTCGATCCGGATGTGATCCGGATGCCCACCGATCTGCTCACGCAGACCCAGCAACAGGGCAGCACCCAGACTGGGCACCGCGAAATCGTCGCCGAGGGTGATCGCATGCGGAAGACGCACCAGCAGGCCCTGGGTACGCAACGTCCGCGACAGCGCCACGGGGTGGTGTTCTCGGTGGCCGACGTCCGGTACCGGCACCATGCCCGGTGTTCGTGCGGCCGGTTGCGTCCCGAGTCCGTGTCGAGCTTTCCGCAGCCGCTGCACACCCGGAACAGCGCACCGGCCCGCTCGTCCGCCGAGATGATTCGGGACGCGCCGTGCCCCGAAACCCCGATGTTGATCCACCGCAGGTCCATCGTCCGCAGGTATGTGCAGCCCAGCCCGGTTCCCTCGACGAACCACTGCCGCCCGATGTTCGCCGGAGCGATGTCGGCAGCCGTGACGACCTGGAAGGACAAGCGATCCCGCTGATCCCGCCGATCGGAGATCATCACCTCGTCGCGCCGGACCTCGGCGGAGACATGCGTCAGCTCGACCACGTCCAGCCGCTGACCGGTGTCGGCGATTCCGGGGCTTCCGCAGCGCGGGCAGGCATCGATCTTTGCCTCCTGCCCGGAAGCGGCGAGATCCGCGGCAAATCCGCAAGCGTCGCAGAAGGCCCACGGCCGGATCGACTCGCCGTCGATACCCAGATCGATCGCGTCGATCGCGATCTCGAAACCGCGCGCGTAGAAGGTGGCGCCCGGGGCGAACTCACGGATCGCCTGCGCGGATCCGCGCTGGAACTGGGCGTGCTCACTACGGAACTCGCTGGTGTCGGGGTCGGTCCAGCTGATCCCGACGTCGAGGGTGACCGTGTCGTCGAGCAGCGTGTAGTTGGGCAGCAGCCCGTATTCCTCCAGGACCCCGATCCAATACTCGCCACGCAGATGAGCCAGCTGACCTCGGGTCAGCGACAGGGTAGCTTTCGCTGACCGCCAGGCACGGCGGTCGTCGTCCGTCGCGGCCGGCGACTCCTTCTTTGCCTCCAGCTCGGGCAACACCTTGCCGATGTCCGCTTCGCGGCGCTTCAGGGTCTCCACCGTCAGCTGCCAGCGACGACTGGCCGCGTGCAGGTGCGCGGCGAACAGGCTCGTCCCCGCGCCGGCGACCGGGCGTACCCAGGTTTGAAGGTCCTCAACAATCTGGGACGGCAGGCTGCCGAGCGAGTCCGCGAAGCGCTGCACCGACTCGTCACCGCCCGCCTCGGCGGCTGCGATGACCTGGCCGAGGAACGTGTCCGGGTCGCTGGCGCCGATCGCCTTCGCGGCGCTGCGCGGGTGCGCGCGCAGCGGATCGCGGGCCATCCCGTCGACCAGTGATGCCGTGTACTGGCGGCGCAGGATCTCGTCGGCCTGCAAGTAGGTGGCCGGCGGGCGGACCTCACCGTTGATGACCGACAGCGGATCACCCAGCTTGGGCAGCTGGTCCCCACGTCCGGTCAGATATGCGAGGTTCAGCGCGTTACCGGTGAGGCGGCCGGCGCGGCCGACTCGCTGCAGGTAGGACGCGACGGTCCGGGGCAGCGAGGAGAGAAACACCGCCGACAGGTCTCCGATGTCGATACCCATCTCCAGGGTCGGCGTCGCGACCAGGACGTTCGGAACGTCCGGCTCGGTCGTCGCGCTCTTGAAACCCTCTTCGTACTTCAACCGGGTCGCGTCGTCGAGCAGGCTGGTGTGCTCGCGGGCGACGATCCGGCGCGACTCCGACGACGAGTAGAGCCGCCGGTAGAAGTTGTCGTCCAGCCTCTCGCGCGCCAGCCGCCCGCCGCAACGGACCAGCAGGCAGGGCGCGCCTTCGAGCTGGTCGACGACGGCGGCGCTGCCCGGCGTCAGCGACCGGCAGGTGTCGCAGGTCAGCATGTGCCGCCCGGCCCGCAGATCCTCGATCCGGATCGGGGAGACCACCACGCCCGAGGCCGGGATGGCGAAGACGGTCGCCCCGCTCTGGCTGGTGGTCGCGGTCAGCACGCCGTCCTTGGCCAGCCGGTCGAGCAGCAGACGGGCGAGCCGCCCGCCGTCCGTCGGGCTCACCGGCAGCACCCGCGAGGTCCACAGGGCATACCAGGACTGGGCCGAAGTGACCGCGTCCAGGCTGCTGTCGCGGACCGGGTCGGCGGTTCCACCGACCCGCGGATATCCCGGCGCGGGCCGGCCGCGGGGGAAGGCCGGCATGCCGTCGGCCCGGGGGCGGCCGCCCCAGACCGACCACCGGTTCCCGTCCTCCTGCCGGTACTTGTCGAACCAGGGATGATCGATGGCTCCCTGCGCACGCATCCGGTCGAGCACGCCGCGAACCCACTGCACGAGCTCCCGGTCGTCCGGCTCCTCGTTGTCCGAGCCGAGGGTGTTCTGGATGCTGAAACCGCGAAGCACGGTACGGGCCGCACCGGCCATGCGAGCCGTCGTGCCGGCCTGGACCCAGGCCGCGACCGAGCCGGTCAGCTCCAGCGTGCGACCCGTGCGGGAGTTGAGCCCGAATTCGAGGGCCACGTCGAGAGCCAGGCGCTTGCGCACCCGAGTAACGACCGGAGTCTCATCGCGCAGGGTCGGTGATTTCCAGAAGGCGCTGAACGAATCCCGATCGGCGCAGTCCGGCGCGAGGAGCAGGTACCGCTGGAAAGGATCGGTCTCGGTCCGCCGGATCGCCTCGTCCACCAGCCGGTCGATGGTGATCGGTCCGAGCGCGATGGCGGCGTTCAGCGCGGCGCGCAGGGTCAGCGTGTGCGAGCGGGCCTGCACGAAACCCGCGCGATGCGCGGCGTCCTGCACCGAGTCGGTGAAGACCAGAGCCTTCTTCTCGCGTACGTCCAGGGCGGCCGACCCGAACAGCGTGGACAGCGACACCGACAGCAGGGTCGCGATCGCGCTGCCCAGGAAGCGGATGCCATCGGCCTGCGCGCACGAGGGGCAGGCGTCGTCCCGCGCGGCCTCGTCGGCATCCCGGCCCGAGGTGGTGAGCACCGGCAGGATCCAGCCGTCCCGCAAGTCCGGGTCGTCGTCCGGCGGAGGACCGTTGAGCAGTTCTCGGCCGCGTACCGAGAACCAGGACAGACCCTCGATTCGTACGTCGCTGTGATAGGCCGAGTCGGCCTCGGCCGGCGCGTACAGCAGGGCCCGGAAACGTCCCTCCCGGGTGGCGTGATTGCGACGGATCGCCTCGTCGTTGACGGCCAGGCTGCTGCCGACCGGCGCGAGCGCCACACCCCAGCCGGAGCGACCACAGTGCCGGCAGTAGATCGCCGGGAACGACGGACGGACGTCCTCGCTGTCCCCACCACCCACCGGCGGACCGTCGTCACCCCAGCGGAACCGGGTCGTCGTATCGGCCGCCCGGTCGATCCGGGTCAGCTCCCGAACCCACATGTGCACGTCGACGGAGAGCGCGTCACGCCCGGCGACGGCTCGGACATGCCCGAGCATCGCGACGATCGCCGAGATCGCCTGCCGCCATTCGTCATCGACGCCACCCGCGGCAACACTCGACGTGGTGCGCCGGCTGTCCCGCCCCACGATCCGACGAACCAGGTCGTCGATGCTGACCGCGTCCCGCGTCTCGAACGCCAGCTCCTGGACCAGCGGGTGCGCCTTGGCCAATGCCAGCAACAGTTCTGGTCCGGCGGCGTCCAAGGCGCTTTCAGCGCCTACCCAAAGCCAATTGATTACGGTACGGGCTAAGCGCGCACCATCTGGGTCTGAGCCGAGCGCCCGGACGCGCTCGCAGACGTCCGCGACGTGGAAAACGTCGGGAAGGGTGCACTCCGCGGCCGCGACCACGGCATCCGCGTCGCCCACCCACTCTTCGAGATCCTGCCGAGATTCGGTGACGACCGCGTCAGCCGGGAACGACTCCCCGAAGACAGTCTCCGCGAACTCCAGCATCACGCCAGGATCGCCCTTGTCCCCCAGCGTCGCCGAGGTGGCGACCGGGGTGATCCGCCCGAGCGGCCGCTCCCGATCCGCGCCGGTCAGAGCCGGGTCGTCGTCACGCCAGTGGCTCTTCAACGCCAGCCCGAGCCGGCGCAGCAGCATGGCGACATCGGTGCCCTGCGCGCCGTCGTAGGTGTGGAACTCGTCCAGCACCAGGTACTGAAGACTCGTCGCGGACTGCCGCCACAGGTTCTGATCCTCATGCCGCAGCAGCAGTTGGTCGAGCATCTTGTAGTTGGTCAGCAAGATGTCCGGCGCGGAGTCACGGATGATGCCCCGGTCAGTGATCAGCCCGTCCTTGCTGACCATGGTCCGCGGCGCGCCCTTCTCACCGGTGTAGATCGCGGCGGTGATCGACGCCAGCTCGGGGTGGCTGGTGAGCATGTCGGAGAGACGTTTCGCCTGGTCGTTGGCGAGCGCATTCATCGGGTAGAGAATCAGCGCCTTGGTGCCGGTGACACCTTCCAGCCGAGCGCGGCGCACATGATCAAGAATCGGGTAGAGAAACGCCTCAGTCTTACCCGACCCGGTCCCTGTCGTGACAAGCGTCGGTTGCGGCCGCCGCCCCCCTAGGGACGACAGCCGAGCAAAGGCCGCCGCCTGATGCCCGTAGGGCGTGAAGCCCTCATACCACCCCAGATGCTCCCGCCACCCCTCCTCCTGTCTCTTATACACAT
>KL571211.1:30180-32812 GCA_000715855.1 Actinoplanes liguriensis | reverse complement strand
GCTCAGAGATGTGTATAAGAGACAGCACGTAGGGCCCCTTGAACATTCCACTGACCGGATCAGACAAGAACTGATCCAGTGCATCCCGAGCATCGGTGTCGGTGAGTGCAAACGTCGTCGTCAAATATGCGGTAAGACTCTGTCGGACGTTTCCAGCTTGAACGGTAGGCAGAAGCTCAGTCACGAGTGCTCCCGCAGCCGCTGCTCAAAAAACGAATAAGCCTGCCGCATGTCCGCCTCCCGATCCAAGGTCGTAAACGGAAGCTCGTAGGTTACGCCGCCCGACTGGGTGGTGACAGTCCGCTCATCATTGTCTATAAATCTCCCCTTGTGTCGCCATATTGCAAGAACGCGATTGGGCACCAGCCGACCATCGGCGTCATAGATGTAGGTGCTCTGGTCATAACCCCGAAGAACCGCGAACTGCGTGCGATATATGGAGCACAATTCGTCGGGGGACAATCCGAGCATAAGCGCTACTAGCACATCGATTTCCAGAAGTGCCTGCCGACGATCCACAGCGACCCTTAAAGGCGTTTCCGGAGTCCAGGAACGATCGACCTCGCCCAGCGCCGCGCGGCGTCGGTGCGCAAATCCGCCTGCCCACGAGTCGAGATGGAATTCGGGTGTGTAGAGTTCTTCCCATAGATTCGAATAGGCATCAGTCACGGCGTTCAGCCGAAGCGCTCGAAGCCTCAGATGATTCGATAAAGCATGGTTCGTGACGATCGGGAGACGATTGATGGTACTTGCTCGCGCGGTTGATTTTGGGGCGACCCGCACAGCCATGTCTGCCGTTAGCGAACTCAAAAAGGCGATAATAGTCATCAAATCTTCGGCACCCGTCGCCGGACTCGCGGACATCAATCCGTGCGTGTGGGCGGCTCCTGGCGGTATAACCGCGGGGATAAGGGTTCGCTCGCCCTGATTGGCGACCATGTAACGCCAGCTGATGCGATAGTGGTCACGAGCGCGATCAGGACTGCTGCTGTCTCCCCAATCAGTATAAGAACGGTCGTAGCTAGAACGATCCCCGGTTGGGCTGAACGCGGTTGCCGGAATCGCCTGTGGCCGCAGCGTCTCAAAGTCAGTTGCCGACCAGTCCTGGTTATTTAGCAAAGATTCGTTCGGCACTTTGTAGAACGGCGTCGATACGAAAATGTGCGGGCCTTGCAGGATGACATCATCCCAGGATTTCGGCGTGCCCCATTGCCATTCGAAGAACCCTTTAGTCCGGTCATTCTTTTCGTGCCATCCAGCCGAGAAGCGGAGGTCCAGCGCTCCGATTCGCGGCGCCATGGCAAGCTTCTCGAGCACTACCGCGCTAGACCTGTTAACGGCATATACCATTCGGGTTTCGAGAATTGGAACGTCCGCCGTCTCCATGGTGGCATGCCAGGCGCGCAGCGTTTCATCGGTCACTTCGGTGATGCGGGCCTGATGGGGACGTGTATCCCAGCGCCCCTCGTCGTCCTTGAGACCAGGCTCCGGTCCGGAACCATCATGGACTAGCGACCGGACGACAGTGTCAGGATGGTAAAGCCAGCTCGCCTGAATAAACCGTGGCACGTCATGCCGCGGCCCATGAACGGTAATTCCGTAGTGCTTGTGATGTTCAATTTCAAAAAGCATTAGCTCGTTGACAAAATGCCAATGACGACGAAGACGCGAGTACAGTTCCGACCGCAGAACTCCAGCCTTCTCATCAGTGAAATGCGAGTTCAGGTGAATCATTCCCATAGTGCCGCGTGCCGATCCATGGCGCCACATCACACCCATGAAGCACCGGTATAGATCCGGCTGCAATCCTCGAAGGTACGGATATTGTGCTACAGCGCCCACGAATGCCGCAGTGGCAAGCACCTCCACTGTGCCAAGTGCGACCAACTCGGCCATCCCCGGAAGCTCAAGCGTGCCGGCACGCTTGGCCACGATCTGCGCTTGGGTCGGCTTGTTCGCAAGCTGCCACCAAGGATCACCCTCGGCCAGCAAGGCGTCGGTATTGAGCGTCGGGCGAACCCACGGTGGGTTGCCGACCTGGAGGTCGAAGCCTCCCTTGGCGAAGACGGTAGCGAAGTCAAGGTTCCAGTGGAAGAAGCCCTGGCGCTGGGCGATTCGTTCGCAGACGACCAGCCACGGATGCTCGGTGAGGATCATTTCGAGTTTCTTGGCACCGGCGAAGCCGATCTCGATCTGTTCGGCTTGGTTTAGCTCGTCCCAGCCCATAGACGAGATAAGGTTCTGGCCCGGTGCCGTCCGCTTACGGAGGTCGGGGTTGCGACCCAGGAGCCCCTGGAGGGCGGAAACCCACTCTGCGGTTGTCGGCGGGGAGATTACCTCGCCGTTGACCGTCGCCGACGTTTCCGTCAAGGGCCAGAACCATAGGGCGGTCCAGGCGTCCATTGCGCGACGCAGGCGGCGGTAGGCGCCTTCCTCGTTGGCCAGCGCCTCCTCGATCTGCTCGCGCTTGATCGCACCGCCGGACGGCAGGTCGTCGGCCTCCCACACCGCGATCGAGCGACGGATCTCCTGCTCGGCGATGCTCAGCCGGCGGTACGCGATCTGCCACAGAGACTCGACGCGGTGCGCGAGTTCGGCGTACGCGTCAATTGTTTGTTTGGTGGGTTTGGTT
>KL571211.1:29705-29937 GCA_000715855.1 Actinoplanes liguriensis | reverse complement strand
GTTTTGGTGGAGCTGCGCCAAGTCTTGAGCTTCTTCGCGGCCTCGGGCGCCAACGCCGCGGCTTCCTTGGCGTCGGCCGCCGAACCCCAGCCGTCGGCCGGGAGCAGGAAGTGGTGGATGCCGTCAGTGGCTACGCGATCGGTCGCGATGTCCTCGACCAGGGAGGTCAGCGGGACCTCGGTGGGGACGGCGCCGAACCAGGACTTGTCCGTCACCTGGCTGCGGCGATATA
>KL571211.1:24838-29487 GCA_000715855.1 Actinoplanes liguriensis | reverse complement strand
CGGCGATATACCGCGCGACGGGCGCCGATCAGCGAGTTTCCGCGGCGCAGGTGCAGGCCGAACCAGGGGGCCGACAAGCCTTCGACCATGGTGTCGAGCCAGAGGGAGATCTCGGCGAGTTCGACGGCGGTGGCGTTGAGGTCAACCCCGTAGACGTTGTGGAGCGCCAGGTACGCCTTGACCTTCTGCAGCTCACGTGGGTAGTCGTCCGGGTCGATGCGCTTGCCTTCGGACGCCAGTTCCTCCTGGCGGCGCTTCAGATACTGCTCGGCGAGCTGGCGGACCGCCTCGATGGCGAACGCGCCGGAGCCGAGGGCCGGCTCGCAGATCGTCATGGAGAGGATCTCGGACGCCGAGGTCCGTTTGTCGTCCTGGTCGAGCAGCTCTTCGAGGGCTTGGCCGACGGTGAACTTCGTCAGGACCTCGGGGGTGTAGTACGACGCCGACTGCTGGCGCTCGCGGCCGGCCAGGCGGAACACGAACGAGCCCTGTTCGTGCAGGACCGGGCGCATTTCGCCGGTCACCTTGTCGGGCAGCCGCACGAAGTCGTCGGCGGAGATGCCGTCGGCACGGTCCACCGGGACGACCCAGGAGCCCTTGCTGCCGTCGCCGCCCTTGGCCACCTCGTACAGGTCGGTCTCGGCGAAGAAACCGGTGTACGACATCAGCCCCTCGTAAACCGCGCCGAGCTGGTTGATGCCCAATTCGCCGTACGAGATGAAGCCTCTGTCCTTGCCTCGTTTCTCCTTGCTGAGAAGCAGATGGGTGAGGACTTCCTGGAGCGCCACATTGCCGAGGCCGACCTCGTCGATGTGTGCGGTGGCGCTCGGCTTGAAGAGGTCCGCGCGCAGCGGGTTGAACTCGAGACCTTCGGCGGAGACGCTCTCCTCCTCGTCGAGGATGGTGGCCGGCCGGTGGCCTTGGTCGACCAGGCGGAACAGCGCGCCGAGAGAGTCGTAGAGGTGGGTGCCGCTGCGGGCCCGGGGCGTGGCGAGTTCGACCTGGACGAGTTCACGCAGACGGTCGAGGCCGTACCCCCGGTCGTAGGCCTCCACACCGGTCGGCAGGACGCTCAGCTCGGGGGATGCTTCGGCGTACAGAAGGAAAAGAATGCGATAGAGGAAGCGCAATGACTGCTTCGCCAACGGCTGGGCCTCGGAGCCGGGCAGCGGATCCAGTCCCTTCGCCCGGCGGCGGGCGACCACCTCGTTGGCGATGATCTCGATGGAGAGACGTACGCCGTCACGCAGGTCCTTGGATACGCCGACAGTGTGCTTGATCGACTCTTCGAGGACGCCGTTCCACCACAGGTTGCCGTCGGCGTCCGGTGCGATCGACGCGGCGCTCAGGCAGGTCAAGGCCCGGTCGATCTCGCCACCGCGCTTGGTGTCGTTGCGTTCGCAGATCAGCTGGAGGTCGATGGCGAGATAGCGGCCCTCGGCCCAACGGGCCGCCTCGGCCAGCATCGCCCAGCGGCCGGCCAGGACAAGGATCAGGTCCGGCGCGTCATCATCGACGAACAGCGCGGAGACCAGCCGGGCCGCGGAGGTCAGTTCGTCGCCGTCCTCGTGGAGACGAAACGCCTCGGCCAGCGTCGCGCCGTCCTTTGCGATGATGTCTTCGACTTCACCGACCGGTTGCGCCAGCACGATGGCCAGCGGCGAGCGATCGAGAATGCCGGGTGCCGAGACACGCAGCACCGGTCCGTTCTCGTGGACCGACAGACCATGCTCGCGAAGTTCGAGCACGCCGATGATCCGCTCGTAGATCGACGCTACGGCGTCGGCCAGGGTTCGGCTGTCGGTGGCACCGACTCCGATCTCCGTCTGGGCCAGTTCGGTCAGCTTGGCCAGGTCGGCTTCGAGTTCCTGGCGCTTCTCGGTGAAGCGGCTGCGCGGCGTCGGGCGCTTCTCCGCGGCCTCTGTGTCCCACTCCTTGCGGCGGGCGAGCACCCGCGCGTGGAACGACTCCTTGGTCGCGTCGGTCGTGAAGTAATGCTCGGAGATCCAGCCCTCGCCGACCAGGATCGCGTCGGAAACACTCATGCCTGCACCCCCGTGAGCGGCGTGACGACCAGCAGCGGGCGGACCAGCTGACGGTCGGGATTCATCTCGGCGACGAGCCGTTGTTCCTGCTCGATACTGACCCTGCGTTGCTTGAGATCGAGACGCTGAGCTTCCTTGTCGGCGGCCTGCTGCCACTTGTCGAGCCGTCCCGACCACTTCGCGATCCGCTCGGCGACGTCCTTCTCCGCGGCGGTGAACACGTCTCGCATCTGCTGGCGGGCGTTCTCCACGGCCGGTTCGATGAATCTGCGAAGTACACCGGCCTCCGGCACCGGGCCGGGGTTCGCCCGGGTGGTGTCCCAGCCCAGATGCGCCAACGCGGCGCCCGCCGACGGATGCACTTCCATCAGGGCGAAGGACGGGGTGTCCGGCGCGGGGAAGGCTGCGGTGAGCCAGGTGGCCGACACGACCTGGCCGCGACGGTTGGTCAAGGTGCCCAGCAGCAACACGGTCAAGTCGTCCACGCCGCCGCGAACAGCGAAGACCTCGTTGCGGCCCAGTCCAGCCAGGGCCCGGTCGGACGCCCAGTCCAGCACCGGGTGAAGCGGGCTCAGGTAGTGCGCGTCCGGCCAGCTCGACTCGTTGTCGTCGCGAAGCGCCTCGTTGAGGCGATCCATTCCGCGAGCCACGGTGGTCGCGAGCACGAGCTTTTCGGTGACCCGGCGGTCCGCGAGGTAGCTCTGCGGGAGGACGTCGAGTCTCTGCACCAGGTCCGGTGGGGGTGTCAGCTCGGCAGTGCCGAACGCGACATCGCGCCGCCAGGAGACGCCGTTGTTGCTCAGCGGCTTGGTCGGATCGACGAACGCGGCGTGCAGGGCCTCGTCGAGGTAGGAGATGTCGTCGTCGTAGAGACCCGAGCCTGGAGTGGTGGTCGCCTCGGGGACCGTCGGCTCCTCCTCATCGTCCTCGTCGAAGCCGAACAGCATCGCTGTCATGTCGTCGCTGTCCAGCACCGCATCCGGGGTGCGCACCACCTCGTCGAGTTCCCGCTGGCCGGCGAGGACGGCACGGATGGCCTCCTCCTCGCCCTTGACGTCGTACTTGCCCATCAGTGAGGCGACGTCCCCGAGCGCGTGATGTGCCTCGTTCTCCTTCTCCACCAGTTTCGTCAGCACCCGGATGTCGCCGGCGAACCGGCCGCTGGTGGGTTCCAGCAGCAGAGCCGTGATGCGCGGCGGGAACTTCTGGCCGTACCTGTCGATACGACCGTTGCGCTGCTCGATCCGGATCAGGCTCCACGGGATGTCGAAATGGATCAGCTCGTGGCACTGAGCGTGGAGGTTGACGCCCTCCGAGGCCACATCACCGGTGACCAGCACGCGCACCGGGGTGTGCTCCTGTTTGAACGCATCGACGATCCGCTGCTGTTCGTCGTCGGGCAGGCCGCCGTGCAGGACCTCGACGGCCTCGGCCGGCAATCCGAGCACCTTGGGTAGTTGCTTGTGAAGCGCGGTCAAGGTGGCGACCCGTTCGGCGAAGACGACCGCCCGGACCGGCGAGCCGGCTGCCACGCCCATGTCCTTGAGCCGCTCCACCAGGCGGGTGAACTTGGCAGATTGCTTAGCCGCGACCTCCGCGTTCAACTCGGCCAGACGCAGCAGCGCCGCGCGCTCTGTCTCGGCTGCCGGGTCCCGGCCGAGGCGACTGATGCGCTGCCGGATTGTCTCGGCGAGGGCCTCCGGGGAGGACAAGAACGCCTTGGCCAGGGTCCAGGGGAACAGTGACGCGTTCTGCCCGGAGTACGGCGTGCGTTTATCAGCCGGCCAGAGCCACACGTCCTCGAGCTCCTGCGCCACCGCGTTCTCGGCGCGTGTCGCCGGCACGAGGATGTTCTCCGGCTCGCGACGCTCGGCCCAGTCCGCGCCGACCGCGCCGGCCACCTCGGGACTGTGCCGATGCCGCCGGATGACGAGCCGCTCGATCTCTGCGGGAACAAGATCCCCGCTGGGCGGAATGGCTGACGGATCGAGCAGCCGGATCAACTCCGCGAAGGAGTCCGCCCGCCCGTTGTGCGGTGTTGCCGAAGCCAGGATCAGCGTCTCCGCGGTACGAGACAGGAGGCGGGCGAGTTTGTTGTTCTGGGTCGACGCGTTGGCCAGGTTGTGTGATTCGTCGATGACAACCGCGTCCCAGCGCTGTTTACGCAGGCTGGCCACATACCGATCGGACTTGAGGGTGTCGATCGAGATGATCGCCCGCCGGAAGTAGGTGAAGGGATTGCGGTTGGCGGGAAGCTTCTGCCGCACTCGCTGGATTCCGGCAGTGTCCAGCCGGACGAACGGCAGCGCGAATCTCGACCACAATTCCTGTTGCAACTGTTCCAGAACATGACGGGGGGTGACGATGAGAATCCGATCGCCGCGCCCGCGACGCACCAGTTCCGACAAGATCATGCCGATTTCGAGCGTTTTGCCCAAGCCAACCGCGTCGGCAAGCAAAATCCGCGGCCGAAGGTTGTCCGGATCGAGCGCCTTACGCACGGCGGCCTGCTGATAGCTCAACGGCCTCGCGAGCGCCTGGGTCGAGACCGTCAGCGAACGGTCGCCGAGCGGCACGGCCGTCTTGCGGAAGGTGGACTCCAGC
>KL571211.1:22735-24658 GCA_000715855.1 Actinoplanes liguriensis | reverse complement strand
GATGTGTATAAGAGACAGCGACTACATCGGCGGCCGCGGGGTCCAGCGGCCGGATATCGTCCAGGTCCGGGTTGTCGAAGAACGACGCGGTGGTGTCGCGGACCAATTCGCTGAGGCCACGAACGTGAACGAGCGGCCCGTCCGAGGTGTCCTCCACTGCTTGGACAAGCCATTCCTCATCGCGGACAACCACCACCGATCCCGGCGCGACGTCGAGCTTCGATCCGGATCGGATGTCTTCCATGGTCGTCCCCACGCTTTCATCGAACCGCTTTACCGCAGGGCGGATCGTAACCTGATCAGCAACAATGAATGAAGGCCGCGTGGCGGCGAGCCGGATCCAATCAACCGACTCAAGATCAAACGAATGGCGGATTCACCGCAGGTGAAACCAGCGGTGAACCGGTGCTCATATGTGGCTGCCGGGAACAACCGGACCAATCTGAGGTCGCGGATTTCCCCTAAAGGTCTATCCGAAATCAGGCCGTCGAAATCTCGTCGCGCACCGGGCATCGACCCCTGAAGCCAAAATGCACACAGGTGCGACATCTCCGGACGACGATCTCTGTTGACAGAGTCACCATAGTTCCGCCACGGCCCGCAAGCAAGCCTCGTGCCGGACTCAACGCGAGTTATGGCCGTTTCGGTTGGAGACTGCCAGCAGTCAATCCGTCCCGGGCACGGGCGATGGCTTCGAGGCCGGTCTTGCTCAGCTCACGCAGGCCGGCCTCAGCCTCGTCCAGGGCGCGGAACGCGGCGCCGTAGGCCCGTTGCTCCTCGATTCCCATCTGGGGGATCCGAGAACCGCGGACGTCGACTCGATAAGTTCCGCTGCTGCTGGTATTTCGCGAACTGTTCGAGCCGCTGCGTAAAAAGCCCCGCAAATAGTCGTTATCCAACTGGCTGCTGACCGAGGTGGCATTTTTCTCGCCGACCTCCACCAGGCCGGCACGTGCCAGATCGGATATCCGAAGAGTTCCACCCTCTATCGTTCCGGAACCAGGAAAGAACTCCGGGAGCGCCTCGGCTACGCGTTTCAATCGACTCAAGATCAGATCACGGGCCGCGGCATATTCCTCTGCCTGATCAACCTGAGTGGCCGATGCATGAGTGGATGGCGTCAGGTTCACCTCTTCGTCCAGCAAGTCGATGATCGGCACGTCGACGCTGCCGTCAGGCAGGTTATCCAGCAGCTCATCGGGATCCTCGGCGGTCAGGTCGACCATCCGAACCGAGGAAGGAACACGCTGATCGCCGACCGGACGCTTCAAGATCCACAGGTGCATCGGCTGCGTGTGCGACGCCACCAAGCCCGGCGGTAGTGCCACCACCCGCTCAAGGACACCAGCCCGGAGAATCTCTGCCCTGATTCGTTTACCGGCTCGCCTGTAGGCCACGGACGGGGACATCACCACTGCCAGTCGGCCGCCCGGATTCACGTGAGCGTAGCAATGCTGGAGCCAGGCCAATTCGCTTTCCGCTTTTGTCGGTGCCCCGAACTCCCACCGAGAATCGACCAGCAGACTGTCGCGGCCCCAGTCGGTGAGTCCGACGGGTGGATCACAGAGCACCAGATCCGCCCGGAGATCAGGCCACAGGTCGGCCTGCAAGGAATCACCGACGCGAACCTCGATGCCGGCACCCCGCAACGCGGCACGGGCCCGCGCCAGCCTGGCCGCCGACTCGTTGATCTCCTGGCCCACCAGCTTTGCTCCCGGCGCGAACGGCAGCAGCAGCGAGCCGGCTCCGCAGGCCGGGTCAAAAACCGTTCCGGTGACGGGACCGACGAAACGGGCGACGACAGCGGCCAGCCGACGCGTGGTGAGCGTCTCGCCAGCAGCGATGATGCGATCGGTGAACGCCTCGACCACGTCGACCGGTGACGACTGACCGGCCATCCCCTGCACACGGAGCCGTGTCGGC
>KL571211.1:14665-22524 GCA_000715855.1 Actinoplanes liguriensis | reverse complement strand
GAGATGTGTATAAGAGACAGGTGAAGATCTCCGCCAGGTCAGCGACGCCGGCGATCATGTCGTCACCGTAGTGGGCTCGCATCTCCTGCCAGATCAGGACTTCATCGGAGACATCGGCGTTCTTGCGCTGCCGATCGAGCCAGTCGGTGACGTCCGAAAGCGAGAAGAGCGCGTTACGCCCTCCACCAACCGGCTCGGGAAAGTCCGCGTGCCGCCGGCGCCAGTTGGAGACCGCGGCTCGGGTCACGCCGGCCAGGCGTGCCACCTCCGCAGCGGAGATCAACCTGCTGCTTGAACCAGAAGTCTGGGCGTCCACGGCCTGACGATACACGCAAGTAGTACCTAATGCGCTAACAGTGTCAACACATACCCGCAGGTCGGACCACCATTCCCGGGCAATCTCGACCGGTCTCGCGACTCGTTAGCTTCCACTCTGGCATAAACATGTGTTGACGCCGCCAACACATGATGCTCTGATGGATGGCACCGACGACAGAGAGGAGTCGACAACGTGACCACCCCGTCGGAGCGGATCGTCGTGGCTCAGCTGGCCAGCGGCATCCTCGACTATGCCGAAGCTGCCACGAACGGAACCGTTGCACGACTCCCCTATCCGGGGAATCTTCAGCTCGCGCTCGACCGCCTGACCATGCTCGCCTGGCGGCAAGAAGTCGATCCGCCCAGCGGCGTCGTCGGCCTGCTCCAGCTGGCGTCGACGCCGTTCGGCGACTGGGACATTCAGCTGCCGGAAGCCGATGTGGACCCCGATGAGTCGTTGCTCGCCCATGGCCGGCCCACCGCCACTTGTGAGGAGTTCGGCACGCTCCGCGGCGACGTCGAGGGTGAGATGCGGGAGAACGCATTGTTGCGCTCGGTCATGGACAAGACCCGGGCGGCCGGCGCGCCGGACTCTTACGTGGCCTTCCGCCGTTTGCTCATCGAACGACCGGCGATCACCGCGTTGGAGCTGGACATGAAACTCGCCGATCCAGCGCTCGCGATCGTCGCCGACGAGCTGCGCCAGGCCTACCCGGAAGTGCCTCCGGAGGCGAAGGCCGATGGCATCGTCCGGACGTGCGCCGGTTGCCACGGCGTGCGACTCCCGCTGGATGATGACCGCACCTGGACCTGTCAGGACGAGTCGTGCCCAGCGCCGGGCACCTCCGGGCCGGATCATCCCGCGGCCGAGGGGGTCCACTGGCTCCGGCGGGAGCTGCGGACGTTCATCACCGGACCCGGGCGCGCCGAGTTGCGGATCGCCGAGGCGGTGGCGTCCATGGGCGTACCAGCGCTGTTGTGGCCTGATTTTGATTCTTGCGACGTTTCCGTCTTCGCGGATCGGCCTTGGGCGGCCGACGTCAAGGCGTGGCGAAATCCGGTCCGGCTGGGTCGCAGCCTGCGCAAGAAGCTGTTCACCGTGCCGCCGGGCACGGACCGGGCCTTCATCGTCATCGCCCGGGAGCAGGTTCGGGCGCATCCCCGATACATCGCTCTGCTGCGTCGGGCCTGTCCGGATCTCAAGCCCGGCAACCGGGTGGTCGCGATCTCCGAGAAGCAATTCCTGGATTACGTACGCAAACGGGCGGAGGAACAGTCGTGAGGCAGATCCGGAACGAGCGGCAGCGCTTCCGGCGGGCGCTGGAGCGCGGCTATCAGCCGGCCGAGGGGCAGCCGTCGGCCGGCCAGCTGATGGACGTCGAGCTTTCGTTGTATCTGCTGGAGACCGTGGCCCGAGGGCAGGCGGCAACCGGTGTGCCGGCGCTGCTCGACGGCTATCGGACCGTGTGGGACGCGGTCTCGGCGGTTCCCGCCGACGCCGAGGTCCGGCTGGCGAACGCTCGCACTGTGCTCTGGCCCAACCAGCGTTCGTACGGCTGGGACGGTGCCCTGCGCGGTTACCTGTCCACGCCGCCCGACGTGCGGGGCTACCGCCTTGACGAGCTGGGGCGCCCGGTGCGCATGGAGTGCCGGCTCGCCCCGGACCGCTGGGACAGGTACGAGCAGATCCTCACCGCGCCGCTGCCGTTCGCCGCGACGGCCGCGCGGATGGCGGAACCCGGCCCGCATCGGATGCGTTCGACCGCCCGCGGCGCCGGCGTCGAGATTCCCGACGACCTGCCCGCCTCACCGGATGCGGAAACCCACGACCTGGGCGTACGGACTCGTGAGCCGATCGAGGTCACCTGGGACGAGCTGGTGGCCACCGCCACCGGCATGGATCTGGCGGATCAGCGGCTCGGCCGGGGCGGCAACCGGTGGGCCGAGCGACTGCGTGACGTGACCCTTCAGGTTCGCCAATCCGATGACACCTTTCAGGACGACACCGTCCTGCGCATCGACCGGATGCTGCACCTGGTCGGGATGGTCAGCGTCGGCAAGAGCACGCTGGTCATGATCCTCGCGGTGTGGGCGGCACAGCACGACCGCCGGGTGACGATCGTGGTGGGCGACAATTCCTCGGCGCTGCGCGCGGCTCACGATCTTTCCCGGTACGAGAACGTGCTCGCGGCTCCGGTGATGGGGCAGAACCGCAAGCGGCACGCCGAGCGCCTGCACCGGCTTCAGCCGCCAGCGCCGGGTCGTCTCTTGCCGCGTAACCCGTACGGCTTCGACCTGGTCAGCACCGCTTGCGCGCTGGACGGCGTCCGAGACATCGCTACGCCGCTGGGCATCCGTGAGGCGCCCTGCCAGGACCTCATCGCAACCGACGGGGAGGAGCCCGCGGACGGCTGGCGCAGTGGCGCACGGCGGGTCTGCCCGCTGTGGCACCGCTGCCAGCGGCACGAGGCTTCTCGTCGGCTGGTCAAGGCAAACGTCTGGATCGCCACGCCGTGGAGCCTCGTGCACACCCGGGTGCCGGACCCGCTCTGCGACGCGCAGATGCGTTATCTCGAGGCGGCGTGGCGGCGCAGCGATCTGATCCTCGTCGATGAGGCCGACCAGGTGCAGACGAATCTGGATGCGATGTTCGCCAACTCCCAGGTCCTGCTCGGGCCGAGCGAGGAGGCCTGGATCGACGAGATCGATGCCCGCGTACGAGAGAAGCTGCGCGTCGCCGGCCGGGCACAGGTACGTTCCCGGCAGATCCGCCGGTTCACCCTCGCTCTCAACAACGCGCGTACCGCCGCGGACATCATCTACCAGCTCCTGCACCGTGACCGGGCCCGCGCCGGTCGGCCGGTGCTGAACTGGGTGGACCCGGATTACTTCACCGCTTGGTCACTCTTCGACAAGCTGGCCCAGGACTGGGCGGGCCTGGGCGCGGAAAAGAGGCCGGGCTGGGACGACGACAAGCTCTATCAGCTGCTGCGCAACGAGTTCAACGTATTCATCGACGCGCCGACCGACGCCGCAGAGGGCGAGATCGCGCCGGGGGTCGCGCGTCTCGCCGAGGTGCTGCTCTCCAACGCTGAGGAGGAGAACCGCGAAGAGAACGTACGCCGTTGGCTCACCGATCTGACCGACCGTGAGCTGGACGGGGGCGTCACGATCGCGCCCTCGGACGTGGATCGCAACGTCTGGCGCCTCGAGCTGGCCGTGGCGGTGGCGATCCTGGAGAACCGGCTCAACCTCATGTTGACCATGTGGCCCGAGGTCGCCGCCGAGCTCGAGCTCTTCGACAGCCTGCCGACCGAGGTCCGCCGGGCACCCGTCGATCTCGCGGTCGCGGTCCCGGAGTCGCCGATGGGCAACGTGCTCGGGTTCCAGTACGTCGAGGACGACACCCCGCGTGACGGGGAGCTCGGTGAGTTCCGGTTCTTCCGCTACACCGGCGTCGGACGGGCCCTGCTGGCGCGTATGCCGGAGCTCTTCCCCGCGGACGGCGGCGGCCCGGGTGTTCTCCTGCTTTCCGGCACCAGCTGGGCAGGAACCTCACCTCGCTATCACATCGACGTGCCGGTACGCGCGATCCTGCGGCCCACCGCGGAGAAACTCGCCGAGATCAACCGGACGACGTTCGCGCTCGACCTGCAGCACGCCGGCGAGCTCAGCACCCCGATCTGGGTCTCGGGTCGTTACGGCGAGGCCCGTACCGCGGCTCTGCGGCAGCTGGTGGAGGCCCTCACCCGGCCGGGTCCCGGTCTCCAGCGGCTGAACCGGCTCGAACGCGAACGCGCAGACCTACCGCCCACCCGCCAGAAGATCATGCTGTTGGTCGGCAGCTACGCCGAGGCGCGCACCGTCGCGGACGAGATCCTGCGGCAGAAATCGTCGTGGACGGGGCAGGTTCGTTGTCTTGTCGGCGACGACGAGCAGGAGAGCGGCTGGGACGACACCCATCTGATCCGCCGCAGCGACGTGGCGGACTTCGGGGCCGATGAGGCGTGGTTGCTCGTCGCACCGATCCTCGCGGTGGAACGCGGCCACAACATCCTCAACGACGAGGGCGTCGCCGCCATCGGCGCGGCCTTCTTCCTGGTGCGCCCGCACCCGCGGCCGAAGGACCTCGGCTACGTCACGCAGCGCATCAACCAGTACGCGTTGGAACAGCTGCGCCCGCAGCCGAACGCCATCGAATGCGCGGAGCAGGACCGGCTCGCGGAGGCCGGCCGACGGCGGCGCCGGACCGCACAGCGGCAGTGGCGCCGGCTGCTGCACACCATGGTCGCCTACAGCCGCCTGGGCGTCGACGAGCGCAATCGGGTGGCCTGGACCCAGTTGGTATCGATCTGGCAGGTCGCCGGCCGGCTGCTGCGTGGCGGGCAGGCAGCGCGCGTCTACTTCTGCGACGCGGCGTTCGCACCCAACACCGCACGGCGCAGCGACGACGCCGCGGACGTCGACGATGCCGGCACCAGCCTGCTGCTCGGCATGCGCGCGGTGCTCGATCCGTATTTCGAACCGGCCGGCACGCACGCCGACCGGTACCTGGTGCAGGCGCTGTATCAGCCGCTGCACCGAGCCCTCACCATGATCGGAGATCACTGACATGGCACCTCGCTACGACCAGCTCGCTGTCACGGTGTTGCAGCCGGATCCGACCCACCCGATCGAGCGGGACTACTACGTCATGCGCTTCCCCGGGCGGTGGAAGGAACCGTTGCGGGCGCTGGCTCAGGCACGGCGCGGAAGCGGGCCGGTCAGCATCCCGATCGCATCGCTCAACGAGGCGATCACGGCCCTGGTCCCGGACTGCGTGGTCACGCTCGCCTACGCGGGCCGGGGTGACGAGGACGAGGACTGGCTACTGGCCTATCGGGAGGTCAATCCGGTCGCGTTGTTCAACCTGGTCGCGCACTGGGTGCGAGCCCAGGGGGCGGAGCCCGTCCAGATCAGCCGCACTCTCTCCCAGCTCGACGCCGACGATCTCCGCTGGTCGCCGGTGCGGATCGACCTGACGGCACGAGACCGGATGTCTCAGTTGATGCGCCTGCTGCCGATGGAGATCGCGGCGACGCTATCCCGGCCCGACGTGTCCTGCCCGCACGGCAATCTGCGCTTCGTGCGCTGTCCTACGGCTTCCGGCGCCGAGCTGATGTCCTGGCCGCCCCAGGGTTCGGAGGAGGGACGCCCCTTCTCGGTGAAGATCGGGATCACCGCGCAGACCGTGCCGACCAGCACGGAACCGCTGGTCTATCTCAGTTTCGGAGTTCGGCGATGGCTCCCGGCCAGCGGCCGCCTCGCCAGCGATCACGGTCACTCCGTCTATCTCGCGCCGACCGTGCCGTACCTGAGCGGCCTGGAGAACTCGCGGCATTTCGGCACCGCCCGGGTCAAGCTCGCCCGGGTCAAGGACGACACCGGGACGACCCGCCGGCTCCCGCGCTGGGACGACAGCCTGGTCGGAGTGCTCAAGGAGGCCGGCTGCCTGAGTCGCCTCCCCGATCCTGAGCAGCTCGTCGCCGCACCGATGGACTATTTGCAGCGTACGGGCGATGCCGCCGCGCTGGTCTACAAGAACGGCATGATCAAGGGCCGGCGCGAACGGGTGAGCGCCGGCCTGCCTCTCGCCGATCGTGTGCCCGTGATGAACTGGGCCGCGGCCGAGCTGGCGCCGTATCTGCAGCCGGTGCCCGCTCTTCCCCGCGAGAAGTCCACGGTCTATCGCGGGTTGACCGGCATCGCCGAAGGCACCTTCTCCGCAGCCGGCCTCGAGTCCGTCGTGGGCCCGCGCCTCACGGTGGAGCTGTTCACCGACAACGACGCAACCGTTCAGTACGCGCTCGACCGGCTCAGCCGGCGGCTGGGCACTGCTCTGCCCTCGGCCCAAGAGCTGAACGGCGCCGAGGCTGTAGCCGCGAGCGGCCCTCTGACCGTCACGGTTCGCCGGGTTCGCGACGGCGGCATCCGCGCGGACCTCGACCGGGATGGGCGGACACAATCAAGGGCGGTACAGGACCGGGTCGATCGCATCGCGGACCTGGTTCGCCCGGCGAAGGAGCCGACCGTCGGCCTGGTGGAGATCGGTGGCCAGGACGAGTACGACGGACCGAACCGCCGTGCGGATCCGAAGTTCGCGATTCGGCACGGCCTGCTGACGACCGGTCGACTCAGTCAGTTCGTCACCCCGGTGACCGAGCCCTGGAGCGAGGGTTCCGGCGCCGATCGGGAGCGGTGCAACGCCGCCGTGGACGAGTTGTTCCGTCAGCTCGGCGTGCGTCCCGCTCCCCTGCCCGAGCCGGCCACCGGCACCTTGGAGAAGCGTCCCGCACTGCTGGCGCTCTGGATGATCCGCCAGAACAAGGGCCGGTCGTGGGGTGTGCAGCGGCAGGTGCCGATCGCCGTCCTGGTCGACCCGACCGGCTGCCAGGTACAGATCCGTGCGCCGAAGGTGCCCTGGCAGCTGTTGCACACCGGGCTCATCGAGGTCGGCAAGGCGTACGTCAACGTCGATCTGAAGTACGGGCCGGAAGAGACCGTGCGGTTCGTCAAGGACACGATCGATGAGGTCATCGCCACCTACTCGGACACGCTGCTGCTCACCCACGCCCAGAACCTCCGCGGGCCGTGGAAGGCGATCACCAACAGCCACCTGAAACTCGACAGTCTGGAGTTCGGCAACGTGCAGGTGCCGATGAAGGAGCTGCCGGGCCTACGTCACGTGCGGGTGCGGACGGTCGAGGGCGGCGAGACGCCGGAGTGCTACGGCATCGCCGGTAACGAGACCGGGCAGCCCAGCGGTCTGTGGCGTTACCTGGCCGATCGACTCTACGGCAGCACTGCCGGTAAGCCGGTCACCCAGACCAGCGCGCTCAAGGGTGCATCCAAGGTCGTCCCCGGAGAGCACCAGGGAAAGCCGACGACACCGCGGCCGCAGGGCAACGTCTGGAACGCCCAGTTCGTCGAGTTGTTCGTGGCCGGCATCCAGGAAGGCGACCGCCCGGAGCACTGGGCCGCGCTGGCCCACGACCTCCGCAACGGCGCTCCCTACGTACGGGACACGACGGTCCTCCCCTGGCCGCTGCACCTCGCCTACCAGATCGAGGAGTACCTGCTGCCGGCCAGGATCGCGGGGTGAATCGTCACGCAGCCTTGTACACGGTCTCCAGGTGCCACTCCAAAACTCTCGGTGAGGCCGGTCGGACCGTTGGTCCGGGACCGCGATCGGCTCACCGGCCCGGGCGGACGAATGTGCGCGGCCTGCAGGACTGGCCGGATCCGGTCACCGGTGACGGCGCAGCGCCCTCGGTAGGCGTTCAGGACCACCGCTTTGAACGACTGCTGACCCAGCCGCTGAGGAACCAGCCTCGGGTCGCCGTACACCGGACCCGGTCGGTGCCACGACTGCGTCAGGTCGACCAGCCTCGGAGAGCCGCAGAGCAGCGAAGCCGCTGAAGAAACCGCCACCGACGACGCGGTTCTCCGGGAAGTGCGTCTTGAAGAAGAACGGCTCGCCGACGGTCAGCGCTCGGAATGCC
>KL571211.1:8327-14440 GCA_000715855.1 Actinoplanes liguriensis | reverse complement strand
TCAGAGATGTGTATAAGAGACAGGCCGCCAGAAGTTGACCTCGTCGAGTTGCGGGCGAGCTGCCAGAAATCGGTACCAGTCACCGTCAGTCACGCCTGCATACGCTCGCACGCGCGTAGATGTACCACACAAGATCACCATCCGCCGCCCCCGCTGTGCGGAGGTGTCTCCGCAGCGCGTTAACTCACATCATAATCTTGTGTTGACACTACCAACGTAAAGTCTGGTACCTTCTGAGGGTCACAGCGAGAAGCTGTGAACAACTCCTCGACTCCTCGGAGCGCCTCAGATGGCTATTCCTCAGCAGCCCGTGCCGGCCTTTCACGCGCCGGCCCCCAAGAAGAAGAGCAAGTTGCCCTGGATCGTTGGTGGGTTTGTCGGGCTGATGCTCGTCGCCTGTGTCGGAGCGGTTGCCTCCGGTGGGGGCGACGACGCGTCCACCGAGGCGGCTGATGTCGCGACCACGGCAGGCGGCGCGGCGAAAGCCGAGAAGACCGAGGCGAAGAAGACGGCAGGGCTCAAGGACGCCGTACGGGATGGGAAGTTTGAATTCATCGTTACCGGGGTGAAGTGTGGCGTCAGCAGGATCGGGTCGGATCTGATCGGGCAGAAGGCTCAAGGGCAGTTCTGCCTGATCGACGTGCAGGTGAAGAACATCGGGAAGGAAGCGCAGAGCTTCGCCGACTCGGTGCAGAAGGCCTACGACGCCAAGAAGGTCGAGTACTCGGCGGACTCCGGCGCGGCGATCTATGCGAACGAGGACAGCCAGGTCTTCTTCACCGAGATCAACCCGGGGAACACCGTCAAGGGCAAGCTCGTCTTCGACGTCCCGAAGGGCACCGAGCTCACCACCCTCGAGCTGCACGACTCGATGTTCTCCGGCGGTGTGAAGGTGGCCCTGCGATGAAGAGCCGGATGGTCATCAGCTTCAGTGCGGGCGCGGTCATCCTGGTGGCGCTCACCATCCTGGGCACCCTGGCGATCACCCACCGGGACAAGCCGAAAGCCGCCGCATCCCCTGAGGCGGCCAGCGCATGGGATCTCGAGCAGGCGCAACCCGAGCCGGCCGAGACCACCACAGCACCCGGGCCGGCGCTGAGCGCCACCGACCTCACCTTGACGCCGAAGGTCACCAAGAAGCAGTGCTTCGGCTCGGCCGGGTGCAACGTCAGCATCAAGGTGGAGGTCGGCTACGGCGGGCCCGCGCTCTCCGAGGACGACACCTGGGAGGTCACCTACCAGGTCACCGGGGACGAGAGCGGCCCGATCGTCGGAACGTTCGAGCTGACCGGGACCAAGTACGACCAGGACGAGATCTCACTGAGCACGAAGAACAGCAAGACCAAGATCAGCGTCAAGGTCACCGGCGTCGACGGGATCTCCGGGTGAACAAGTACACCTATCTCGAACGGCGCTCCCCCGACCTGCACGTGGTCGGCGAGTGGGACGACTCCGAGTCCGAGATCTACCCGGTGGGCCCGCGCCGGCTCGTCATCGAGCTCACCGGCCCGGCGCCGGCCGGGATCACCGCCGAGACCCTGCGCCACGCGGCTCGGTATCTCGGCGACATGACCGACGAGTTCAACGAGGTGCTCCACGTCGGCGGGCATCAGATCATGGCGCGCCGGTACACCGAGGACCTTCTCGCCGAACTGCCGCGCGACGGCGACGCCTACCACCGCGGACTGCTCGCGATCCGTGACGACCTGGTGGAACGCGGCGAGGCGAGCCCGGATCACGTGCTGTCCAGTGCGATGCGCGTACCCCTGGAGACCTTGCACGCCTGTCTGGAAGTCGCCCGGAAACGAACCGCCTGACAGAAGGAGAATCAAAAATGCAGAAGACAATTTCCGCGTACGAGACCAAAGCCTGGACCGACCTGCTGGAAAGCGAGCGGAAGCGACGGAGTGGCTTGCAGGCGCGCGTGGCCGGCAAGGTCGCCGAGGTCACCAAGCGTGCCGGTCAGCAGCTCAGGAAGGTTCCCGGCGCAGGGAAGGCCTTCGACGTCGGCGACGAAGCGATCGGCAAGGCTCTGGAGGGCGGTTTCAAGGCGGTCTTCCTGCCGGCGGTGCGCTCGGCTTCACTGGACAAGCGTGTGGACAAGCTGCGGAGCAAACATCCGGAGCTGGCCGCGGAGTCGGTCTTCGGGTCGCTCGATCTCAAGGAGCTCGACAGCGGCCGGCCCGGGTTGACCATCCCGTTCCTCGGGGTCCTCGAATCCGGCGTCGCCTCCGCCATGGTCACCGGGGCAACGGTCAGCACCACCGTCAGCGGCGGGACGACGGCCGGAGTCGCTCTCCTGGCGGTGGCGTCCGACACGGTTGCTTCGCTGGCGCTCCTCGGCCGCGCGGTGGCGGAGGTCGCCGTGCACTACGGCTACGACCCGGAGGAGCCCGGCGAGGAGTTGTTCCTGATGGGCGTCCTGAACTACAGCATGGCGTCGTCGTCGGCGAGCAAGACGGCCGCCCTGGCGAGCCTGTCCCGCCTCACCCAGCAGATGATGCGTCGCGCGACATGGGACCAGTTGGGCAGGGCTCCGCTCGTACAGGTGATCTCGCAGATCTTCAAGCTGCTCGGGCTGCGACTGACGAAGGCACGGCTGGCCCAGGTCGTGCCGATCGCCGGTGGCATTCTCGCGGCCGGCCTCAGCTTCTCCATGCTGCATTCGGCGATCGACGACGCAACGCGGCTCTACCGCGCGCGCTACCTGGCGGAGAAACACGGGCTGTCGTGGGAGGAGTGGATCACCGCGCGGACGTCGGCGGCCGAGGCTGCGGGGCCCGACTCGGTCGTGGATGCGACGGCGGTCGAGATCGACGACCTGCTTGATGAGGTGACCGCCGGCGAGGAAGAGCCGAACGCCGTGTAGACACCTGGCCGGTCTGTTCGAGCCGGTGCTGAATCTCGTTGACGCCCATCAGCAGTGGACTGTCGATCATCGCCCGGACCCGTTATCGGGCTCTGGCCCGCAGCATCGGATGCAGGAGGGGCCCGTCCACGGTGATCCGGTACGGGTCGAGCGGCCGATACCCATGACGTGCGTACAACGCCCGGTTTCGAGGCCCGGTCGCCTCCAGAAAGGCCGGCCGATCGAGCCCGAGGTGCCCGTGTGCAAGCAGCGCCGACCCGTACCCGTGCGATTGACGCCCGGGAACAACGGCGAGAAACGCCAGGTAGGCGTGCGGCTGGCAAAGATGGTGCTCCTGCATCGCCTGGTCGAGAGCGCGGAACCGATGCACCGCGGGCCTGGTGATGAACGCCAGCCGCCGGTCGTAGTCTTCGATCGGGGGCGCCGGATCGTCGTACCAGACAGCGCACGCATCCTGCTCGAGGAGATCGACGCGTCCATGTGTAACGGCGTGCGCGGCAAGCATGCCGAAGTACGGCGGATAGATGCCGCGCCGCAGCCCAGGGTCAGGGACGAGCCAGTCCGCGAGGTCCCCGTCCTGGAACGCGGCGGCCAGGATCCCGGTGACCATGGCCAGGTCGCCGGCGGTGGCCCGGCGGATGCCGGTGGTCGTCTCTGCCGCGCTCATCGCCGGCCCCCAGCAGTGGCGTCGATCAGCGTCTGGTGGGCGCCGGCACCGATCGCGGCATAAACGGCAGGACGAGCGGCGCGAAGATAAAGCGCCCAAACCATCCCCAGTACGGCCGTGACCCCGAAAGCCGCCGGGAAGATCCAGCGCCACGGTGAGGACGGGTCGACGCCCAGGAGCACGTGGAACTGCTGGAGGGTGACGACCAGGATCCAGCCGAGCGCGGTGGTGGCCAGCACCGGGGCGAGCAGGCCGCGGGCGGCGCCGACGGTGGCGCGGTTGGCGGGGCGCAGGAAGTAGCCGGCGACCGCGATGGAGGTGATCAGCATGAGGACGAGCACGCCGAGGCCGCCGGTGACGGTGATCCAGAAGAACAGGTTGATCATCGGGTCCCAGCCGGCGTACGCGTAGACGCCCAGCACCACGCACGCGAGGACGGTCTGCGTGATCGACGCGATCTGCGGGGACCGGCTGCGCACGCTGGTGCGGGCGAGCGCGCGGGGCAGCACACCCTCGCGCCCGAGTGCGAAGAAGTAACGGGCAGCCGTGTTGTGGAACGACAGCAGCGCCGCGAACAGGCTGGTGATCAGGAGCAGATGCCCGGCGATGAGCAGCGCCGAGGGCACGTACGGCGCGGCAAGGTCGAAGATCAGCTCGGTGCCGTGGCCGGTGGCGGCGGCCACGATGTCGCCGGGGCCGACCGCGACGGTCATGGCGAGCGCGCACAGGCTGTAGAGGACGCCGATGACGGCCAGCGCGATGTAGGTGGCCCGGGCGACCGTCCGCTGCGGATCCTTCGACTCCTCGGAGAACACGGCGGTGCCCTCGAAGCCGACGAATCCGGTGATCGCGGTGACCAGCACCGCGCCGATCCCGGTGGTGAGCAGCTGGGACGGGGAGATCGCGGTGAGGTCGACGCGTCCACCGGCCGGATGCGCGAAGTGCACGGCGGCGAGCACGAGCGCGACGGCGATCTCGCCGATCAGCAGGGTGGCCAGGACCCGGCCGTTGAGGTCGACGCGGCGCACGCCGAGCAGCCCGACGACCGCCCACCCGGCCAGCGCCCACAGCCACCAGGGGCCGGACCAGCCCAGATGCGCCTCGACGAAATCGGCGGTGACCTTGCCAAAGCCACCGTAGAGCCCGATCTGCATGGCGTTGTAGGCAAGCACGGCCACCGCCGACGCGCCGACGCCGGGAACCCGGCCGAGCCCGTGGGTGACGTAGGTGTAGAACGCGCCGGAGTTGACGACCTGGCGCGACATCGCGACGTACCCGATCGAGAAGACCGCGAGGACGAGCGCGACGAGCAGATAGCCGACCGGGATGCCGACGACGCCGGTGACCGCCCAGCCGGTGGTGGCGCCGCCGGCGATGACGGTCAGCGGCGCGGCGGCGGCCATCACGATGCAGACCACCGGCCACACGCCGAGGCGTCCGGCGGCGAGAGCCTGCTCGATCGTCCTGCGTGAGCGGGCCGGAGAGGGATGGTGGGACATGGAATTACTCCCGTTCGAGGGGGTCGAGAGATGATCGCGATGATGTTGCCGACGAGCCGGTCGAGGGGGTCAGGAGCTGATCGCGACGGTGTTGCCGACGAGCCGGTCGAGGTGGCGCAGCAGCGTGGGGATCGGTGGCCGGGTCCGCCGGCTGTCGTGCCCGAGGCGCTGGATGACCCGGGCGGGACTGCTGAACACCCGGCGGTAGACGCCGGTGGACAGGCAGAGCCCGACCAGCACCTGGTCGAACGCGTCGAAGTCGTAGCCGCGCTCGGCCGCCGTGTTCAGGCGGGCGCACGCCCAGTAGGCCTTGTTGTTGTCGGTCGGCGCGTAGCCGCTGCGGGGCGGCCCGAACAGCCGCTTGCGCGGCATCTCGACGAGGTCGCCGGACCGGACCAGGCGGCGGGCGACCTGCTCGTACGCATAGAACTGGCCGGACGCGTACGCCGGGCGGGCGGACAGGTAGCGCAGCCAGTCGGGCACCGGCGCCGGGTCGGGCTGGCTCAGGATCTCGGTGAGGACGGTATGCGCGAGCGCGTCGGGCGGCGGGCGCTGCGTGGTGACCATCAGCACGTCGCCGTCGACGGTGAGGTAGTTCGTGACCGCCAGCTCGGCCAGCAGCGCACAGGCGAGTCCGACCGAGATGAGGTCCTGGTCGACGCGGAGCCGGGACCCGTCGTGCGCCAGCCGGAAGAGGTCGTCGGCGAGCAGTGGCCACCGGCTGTCTCCGCGTGGGAACGGGTATCCGTACCCGGCGCCGGGATGATGATCGTCAAAGGCTCCGGACATGCCCCCGTCTTTCGTGGTCGTCGATGCGTCAGGTGACGCATGACAACCTTACGCACGACTATTTGCGCGCGACAAGGGTGAATGAATGCGAAGGTTTCGATGCGGGCCCGGATCACCCGGCCGAGTGCCGAACCGGGCGGACGTCACACTCTCCGCACCCACGACAGGTCGTCGGGACACACCGCTGACCGCGGCGGCTTTCGGCGTACGGCCGTTGCCCGCCCGGCGCCCGGAAAGCTCAACACGGGCGCGACCAGGTCCGGCCGGCCGCATCTCGGCGGTTACCAGC
>KL571211.1:4135-8077 GCA_000715855.1 Actinoplanes liguriensis | reverse complement strand
TGTGTATAAGAGACAGGCGCTCATCCGCGCGGACGGGTGCTCAGGAGCGCTTGAACAGGCGTCGCGCCCAGGCGGTGGCGGTCAACCACAGGGCCTTGAGCAGGGTCGTACCGGTCAGCAGGGTCTCGCCGGCGCAGGCCGAGGCGCGGTCCAGGACCAGCAGCGCGCGCGACAGGTCCTCCGGGTCGTCGCGCAGCCGCCAGAGGATCTCGGCCTGCTCCCACGCCATCGCGCGGGTGGTGCGGACCAGGATGCGCTGGCTCCAGTCGTCCAGGTCGCCGACGCAGCGGTCGATCTCCAGCTGCCAGGCGGTCGCGAACCGGCGGCGCAGCAGCGGGATCTGCTGGTAGAAGATCTTGTTCACCAGCAGGTAGTCCGGGTGCTGGGGGCCATCGCCGGGAAAACCGAGGCGCTCCCAGGTGGCGACCACGGCCAGGGCCAGGTCATGGTTGATGTGGGCGTTGACGCCCAGAACCGCGGCGTCCATCGGCGTCACCGAGTCGTCGTGGGCGCGGCGGAACAGCACCTCCCAGGCGTCGGCCGGGTTCTCGCCGGTCACGCCCCACGCGCCGAGAGCCTTGAAGTACAGCCGGGCGAACTCGACGTCGAGGGTCTCCAGCCAGTGCGGGTCGGTCACGTCCGGGCCGGTCAGACTGCCGGCGACCTGCTCGGTGATCGTCAGGTAGAGGGTGTTGAAAGCGGCGACACGATTGTTGCCGGGGCTCGGCGGCAGGGCATCGAGAATTTTCTGTACGACCTTGAGCCGCTCGATCACGCCGGCGATGTCCTCCGGCGGGGTCGCCACCGTGGCCAGCATCTCCTGCTGGGACGGTGACCAGTCGTGCGCTGCGGCAGCCACGGCGCGGGCGAGTCGCTGCCGGCCCTCGGCGAGGGCGACGGCGCTGGACTGAGCACCTGCTCGATCAAAGTTCACGCTGCCATCGTGGCGGTTCATCCCCCGTACGGGAAACTCTGTTTCGTTGTCCGATGACCGACGTATCATCCTCCCATTCGGATATTCCCGATAATTTCCTGTCCTTTCGGTTCCGGCGAATGTCCATCAGCCGTTGCGTCGTTTCAAGAGCCGTTCGGGCGATGCGGACAAAGATCTTCGTACCGACCTCGGTTCCCCACCGTGCCCTGGCAATTCGGGCGTGTCAGGGTGGTCGCGGCTGACCATGTTTTGTCGGAACGGAGCTAGGTAGTGAATATCGAGACGGCCCTCAAGGAAGCCATGTCCATCGAGGGCGCCATCGGCGTCGCTCTGGTGGATTACACCAGCGGCCTGACGCTGGGTGTGCTCGGCGGCGGGCAGATCATGGACATGAACATCGCGGCGGCGGGCAACACCGACGTGATCCGTGCCAAGGTCCGCACGCTCAACATGCTCGGCCTGCAGGACGGCATCGAGGACATCCTGATCACCCTCGACACGCAGTACCACCTGATCCGCCTACTGCAGAACAAGCGCAACGGCGACGCGTTCTTCCTCTACCTGTCGCTGCAGAAGGACCGGGCCAACCTGGGCCTGGCCCGTCACCAGCTCCGCAAGATCGAGGCGGACCTGGACGTATGACGACCATCGAGGAGCAGCACGTACTCTCCGAGCTCGCCCGGCTGCGCGTGCAGGTTCCGGGCGTGCTCGGGTGCGTGGTGGCGGGCGTGGACGGCCTGCTCATGCTCTACGACACCACCACCGGCACCGAACCGCACGACGTGGCGGCGCTGGCGGCGGGTGCGCACGGCATCAGCCGGACCACCGGGGCCGTCCTGTCACAGGGCGGGTTCTCCGACGTCACGATCCACAACCAGAACGGCTACCTCACCGTCTACGCGGTCGGCGAGCTGGCGCTCCTGGTCGTGATCGGGGACGGGCAGCTCAACATCGCCCGGCTGCACCTGGAGGCGCGCCCGGTCACCAACCGGCTCGCCGAGATGCTGCAGATCCGGCCCGCGCACCACATGTGATGAGGCGCGGCGTGAACCTCGCCGCGACCGGCACGTTCGTACGGGCATGCTGGTGAATGTCACCCCGTACTTCGACGGTTTACGGCTGATCGCCGAGCGCGCCGGCTTCCGGTGCAGCATCGGCGGGACCGGCGTCCTGCAAGTGATCAGCGGGACGCCGGTGGCGACGCTCAACGGCGTCTTCTGCAGCAGCCCGGCACCCGATCCCGACCAGATCGGGCGGTTCGCGGCCGAGCTGCCGGGGACCGGCCTGCCCTGGACGATCCAGCTCCGTGGCGAGCCGAGCGCGGAAGTCGCGGCGATCGCTAGCGAACACGGGCTGACCGGCAGGCACACGGCGCCCTACATGACGTGCGGGCGGGACGCGTTCGTCGCGCGCGGCTCACGGCCGTACGCGCCGGTGATCCGAGCCATCACCTCCGCGCGGCTACGAACCTACGTCGAGACGCTCACCGCCGGATTCGAGGCGCCGCCCGACGTGTTCGCCCGGATGCTGACCCCCCAACTGCTCGACGCGCCGGGGATGACGGCCTACCTCGCCGAACGCGACGGAATCCCGGTGGCGGCGGCGTTCGGGGTGCTGCACGCCAGGCACATCGGCGTCTTCAACGTGGGCACCCCGCCGATCTTCCGCGGTCGCGGCTACGCCCGGCTGATCGTCGAGCAGGTGATGCGTGACGGCTTCGCCGCCGGGGCGGAGAGCGCCTACTTACAGGCGAGCAAGGCAGGATTCCCGCTGTACGAGTCGATGGGGTTCACAACCGCGGAAACGTGGACGTACCTGGTGGCGCCCGCCCCGCAGTGACCCTGCCCTGCCCTGGCCCAGCGCCTGCCCCAGCCCTAGCGCCAGCCCCAACGCAAGCCCCAACCCCAGCCCCGGCCCCAGCCCCAGCCCCGAGGCCAGACCCCGGATGGACGGTTGCCGGGTTATCCACATTGTTGGTCTGTCCACAGGCATGCCGCGGGCCCGCCCGGATTCTTGCGACTATGTCTGTGGGCGGCCTGCCCGACCGGCTCATGTTTCAGCGTCGTCCCAACACCGCCCGGTGAGGAGCTGCAGCGCCCAAGCAAGATGTTGCACAGACGACACGACACTCAACCCGTCGCTCCAAAAATAACCCTACGACATTTCCGGTGGACCGCGCACACACCCAGAACAATTCTCACCCCGACGCAACAATTGCTTTCTTTAGGCTGGACCACCGCCCAGTGACCACAGCGATCCCGGCGCCATACGATCTGACCGAGTGACACCTGGACCACCCTCACACACCAGCCCACTAAAACAATAAAAAGACCACCGTGCCCACAGCCAAGCGCAAGCCGAATCGGACCGGGCGCGTCCAGCGGGGCCGGTTCCCCGGTTCCCCGAGAGGAGACAGCCTTCGGGCGAGGGGCAGGTGCAGGAGCCGGCTCCGGGTGAGGTTCAGGAGCAGAGACCGACGCAGGGGCCGGACCCGAGCGAGGCGCAGGCAAGGGGTCAGCACGAGGCGCAGGGGCTGGGGCAGAGGTAGCGCGAGGCGCAAGGGCCGGGGCAGCGCGAGGCGCAGGGGCTGGGGCTGGGGCAGCGCGAGGCGCACGGGCCGGGGCAGCGCTAGACGCACGGGCTGGGGCAGCGCTAGACGCAGGGGCTGCGGCTGGGGCAGCGCGAGGCGCAAGGGCTGCGGCAGCGCTAGACGCAGGGGCTGAGGCCGGGGCAGCGCGAGGCGCAAGGGCCGGGGCTGGAGCAGGGGCGGCGCGAGGTGGAGGGGCTGGATCCGCCGGGTGTGGTCGGGCGGAAGTCGCCTGCCGTCGTTGGCCATCCCCTGCAGTGACAGCCGCCCATGCCTCCGATGCGCGCCACCCCGACCGGACCAACTTCCGTGTATGCCGCTGTCGCAAACCCCAATTGCGATGCCGCTCGTGCTCCCGTCGGAATTCCTCCTTCTCCGCCGAATAATTCCGCGCCGCAGTACGTTCCCGCATTCGCGAGAC
>KL571211.1:0-3863 GCA_000715855.1 Actinoplanes liguriensis | reverse complement strand
CGCCACCCCTGAATCATCCCACCCCCGGAAAGCCATGTGTAAGCGTTCGGAAGCGCTAAAAACATTTACCTCCGAGCGGCACCGAAAAGAATATTTTCGCCGGGCGGAAAAGGTGGCAGAACTGAGTCGATGACCTCGGGCCGCGCATCTGGCGGGCCAAGGGGTGGGTCGACGCTGCGATCCACGGGCCTGGCGGGTCGACGCTGCGATCCACGGACCCCATGGGCCTGGCGGGTCGACGCTGCGAGCCGCGCATCCGACGGGGCCGGCGGCGGGTCAACGCCGAATCCACCTGGGGATTGACCCCGAGCCAAGGCTCCCAGCGACCCCGGATTCCCGACAGGTCCGAACTCGGCAGGGGGACTGCCCCGCGGGCCTGGGCCCCGGTGCCGGGAGCGGCCCGGGCCGCACGTGGGTGCCTAGGGTCTGGACCAGGGGTAGTTCCTGGTCCCCGGGGTCGCGGGATCGGTGATCGTCGTTGGTGTCACACCATCGACGACGGAAGGAAGACCGATGCGCCGCAACGTCGGACTGGCGCTGATCCTCGGGTCGCAGCTCATGATGACCCTGGACACGTCCATCATCACCACCGCATTGCCGCAGGTGCAGCGCCAGTTCGGGTTCTCGCTGGCCGGGCTGTCCTGGGTGCAGAACGCGTATGTGCTCGCCTTCGGCGGTTTGCTGCTGCTCGGCGCGCGGGCCGGGGACCTGCTCGGGCGACGCCGGGTGTTCGTCGCCGGGATCGCGGTGTTCACCCTGGCCTCGCTCGCGGCCGGGCTCGCGCCGAACGGGCCGTTCCTGATCGCGGCCCGGGTCGCGCAGGGGCTCGCCGCCTCGCTGGCCGTGCCGTCGACGCTGGCGCTGCTGGTCGCGGAGACCACCTCGGCGGAGGCCCGGACCCGGCTGATCGCGCTGTACAGCGCCGTGATCGGGGCCGGCGGCAGTGTCGGGATCGTGGTCGGCGGCGTGTTCACCGATCTGCTGTCGTGGCGCTGGGGGCTGCTGGTCAACGTGCCGATCGGGATCCTGATCGTGTTGCTCGCGCCGCGGCATCTGCGGGAGACGGCGCGCAGCACGGGCAGCTTCGACCTGGGTGGGGCGTTGACCTCGACAGTCGGGATGACCGCTTTGGTGTACGGGTTCATCCAGGCCTCGGCGTCCGGCTGGGGCGCGCCGTCGACGGTGGGGTCGCTGGCCGGCGGCGTTGTTCTGCTGGGCGTGTTCGTGCTGGTGGAGCGGCGGGTGTCGCAGCCGATCACGCCGCTGCGGTTGTTCGCGAGTGTCGAGCGCTCCGGGTCGTACGCGGGAAGGGTCTTGATCGTCGCCGGAACCTTCGCGATGTTCTACTTCCTCAGTCAGTTCCTGCAGGAGGTGTTGCATTTCAGCCCGTTGCGGACCGGCTTCGCGTTCGTGCCGCTGACCGGGATGTTCTTCGCGATGGTGTACGCGTCGCGGCCGCTGCTGGCCCGGTTCGGCCGTCCCACGGTGCTGGTCTCGGCGCTGGTCGTGGAGCTCGCCGGAATGCTCTGGCTGTCCCGGATCTCGGAATCCTCGTCCTACTTCCCGGATGTGCTGCTGCCGCTGCTGGTGATCGGGGTCGGACAGGGCATCGCGATCATCCTGATGACCAACGGCGGTGTGGCGGGGGTGTCGGCGCAGGATGCCGGGGCCGCGTCCGGCCTGGTCAACGTGGCGCATCAGCTCGGCGGGTCGCTGGGCATCGCGATCCTGACGATCGCGTTCACGTCGGGCGGCGGGTTCCCCGCGGTGTTCGGCGGAGCGGCGGTCTTCTACGCGGCGGCGCTGGTGCTCGGGGTCGTGACGGCAATCCTGGGACGTCCGTCGATGACTGCCGGGAGCGTGCGCACTGCTGAACGTTCCGGATCGTGACCGTGATGGCCGGTGTTCACGCGCAGGAGCCTGCTGTGTTTCATACATTTAAGGTTATTTAAGGATAGCGCTCAGGGGCCTCTTGAGCTGGGGAAACGTGGAGTTGATCGCGCTACGTGGCGTTGACCTGTACATCGACGCGGGCGTAATTGTTAACTGCCTTACCAATCCCCCCTCTCTCGGCAAGGGAGACCCCCGTGAAACGCTCCCGCATCCTCGCCGTCACGACCTCGGCACTGGTCGTGGCAACCCTCGGCGTCCTCGGCATCACCAGCGCCTCCGCGGCAAGCGCCGGCGTCATCAAGAGCACGCTCGACGGCAAATGCCTCGACGTCACCGACGGCTCGACCGCCAACGGCAACCTGCCCCAGCTGTGGGACTGCGTCGCCGGCAGCAGCAACCAGACCTGGACCTTCGCCGACAACGGCTCGGTGCAGGGCAAGGGCAAGTGCCTCGACGTGGCGAACAACGCCACCACCGACGGCGCCGCCGTGCACCTCTGGGACTGCTACGACACGGTCGCCAGTCAGAAGTGGACGCTCAGCGCCGCCGGCGACCTGGTGAACACCGCGTCCGGCAAGTGCCTGGACGTCAAGGACAAGAGCACCGCCAACGGCGCCAAGCTGCAGATCTGGTCGTGCACCGGCACGTCCAACCAGAAGTGGACCTTCGGCGGCGGCTCGACGCCGACCACCAGCCCGACCACCGCTCCCCCGTCCACCGGCGGTCCCGGCATCAAGGCCGTCGCGCCGTACTACTACACCGGCTGGGGCAACCCGCCGAACCTGACCACGGTCACCAGCACGACCGGCGTCAAGTGGTTCACCATGGCGTTCATCCTCAACAGCGGCACCTGTGACCCGAAGTGGGACGGCAGTCGCGCGCTGACCGGCGGCGCCGACCAGACGGCGATCAACACCATCCGGGCCAACGGCGGCGACGTGGTCGTCTCCTTCGGCGGGGCCGCCGGGCCGTGGCTCGAACACACCTGCGCCAGCGCGTCCGCACTCGCGGCGGCGTACCAGAAGGTGATCAACGCGTACGGGCTCAAGGCCATCGACATCGACATCGAGGGCACGCCGTACGACAGCGCCACCGACCAGCAGAAGACGGTCGACGCGCTGAAGACGATCAAGGCGAACAACCCCGGCATCACCACCTATATCACGCTGGGCAGCGGCACCGGCGGTCCGGACGCCTCACTGATCAACCGGGCGGCCGCGGCCGGCCTGGTCGTCGACGGCTGGGGCATCATGACCTTCGACTGGGGCAACACCACCGGTAACCAGGGGCAGCTCACCATCCAGGCCGCCGATGGGCTCAAGAACAAACTGAAGACGGCGTACGGGTGGTCGGACGCCGACGCGTACAAGCACGTGGGCATCTCGTCGATGAACGGCATCACCGACGAGCACGCGACGGTGACCCTGGCCGACATGCAGACCATCACCGCGTACGCGCAGCAGCACACCATCGCCCGGTTGACGTTCTGGTCGCTGAACCGGGACCGGCAGTGCCCGGGCGCGTACCCGAACGACGACACCTGCAGCGGGGTGACGCAGTCCGCGTACCAGTTCACCAAGATCATCGGCGCCTACAAGGGCTGATCGGATCCGGGAGCCCGCGGGTGGCGACGCCGCTCGCGGGCTCCCGGCATGTCCGACGCCCGCGGGTGGCGACGCCGCTCGCGGGCTCCGGCATGTCCGGCTCGCCGATCGGCCGGGCGGGGCTGCGCGCTACCGTCTGGTTATCGCGGCGGCCGCGCTGACGACCCGCGGCGATCAGTCCGGTTCTGAACAGCCTGAGGAGATACCGATGACCGACGCCACCGGCGACGACACCACCGCCGACGCCGAGGAGCAGCCCTTCGAGAACCGGGCCGCGCGCCGGGCCAAGGGCAAGACGACCGCCAAGCAGACGGGTACGGCCGCGGGCCGCGTCCAGGGGCGGTCGAGCACGGTGCAGAGCCCCCG
>KL571210.1:41599-42602 GCA_000715855.1 Actinoplanes liguriensis | reverse complement strand
CTGGTGGTCTACAACATCCCGCACCGCGACTGCGGCAGCTACAGCGCCGGAGGTGCCGAGTCGGCGCAGGAGTACCGGGCCTGGATCCGGGAGGTCGCGGCCGGCATCGGGAACCGGCCGGCCGTGGTCGTCCTCGAGCCCGACGCGGTCCCCCACCTGGTCGACGGGTGCACGGCCGACACCGGGGAGCGCGAGGCTCTGCTGCGTGACGCGATCACCGTGCTCAAAGCGACCGGGACGGCCGTGGTGTATCTGGATGCCGGCAACCCGGGCTGGATCACCGACACCGGCCGGCTGGCCGGCGCCCTGGAGCGGGCCGGGGTCGGCGACGCCGACGGCTTCGCACTCAACGTGTCGAACTTCGTCACCACCGGCGAGAACGTCGCCTACGGCACCCGGATCTCCGAGGCGCTCGGCGGCCGGACCCATTTCGTGATCGACACCAGCCGCAACGGGGCCGGCGCGGTCGAGGGCACCGAGATCGACGGCGGGCCGCGCTGGTGCAACCCGCCAGGGCGCGCCCTCGGGCCGGCCCCGACGACCGACACCGGCGAGGCCCGGGTCGATGCCTTCCTGTGGGTCAAGAACCCGGGTGACTCCGACGGGTCCTGCCGCCCCGGCGAGCCGGCCGCCGGGGCGTGGTGGCCCGACTACGCCCTGGACCTCGCCGGCCGTCCGGCCTGAGCCGGTGCGCGCCTCACGAGACCATCACCCAGCGGGCGACCGAGGGCACGCCGTCGTGGTCGACCGCGAACAGCATGTACGGGCCGGGCGGCAGCAGGGTCCGCTGGGACGGGACCGTGATCGCGATGCCGGTCGCGCCGGCGGTGAACTCCACGGCCACCGAGCGCTGGTCGACGTTGAGCATGTGGGTGGCCGCGCCCGGCCGGATCAGTCGTACCGACGCGATGCCGGCCGGCGCCGAGGTGGTGAACGTGGCCTTGCCGCCGTAGGTGAGCGCCGCCGGCCCGCCGGTGACGGCCGGGCGCCCGCCACGGAACAG
>KL571210.1:38064-41411 GCA_000715855.1 Actinoplanes liguriensis | reverse complement strand
GTGTAGACCTCGAGCCGCTGCTCGAACGACCCGGCGATGGTGTTCTTCTTGTCGGCGTACAGCGGGTCGGAGCCCGAGGTCAGGATCCGGCCGTCCGGCAGCAGCAGTGCCGAGCTGTGGTAGTTGCGGCCCACGGCCGGGTCGGCGGCCTCCGACAGCGTGTTGGTGTCCGGGTGGTAGATGCGGGCGATGTGGTTGTCGCTGGCGCCGCGTCCCCGGTAGTCGCGGGCGCCGTTGGTGATCAACGTGGTGTCGTCGGGAAGCGTGACCAGGTTGGGGTACCGGGTGCCCTCGGGGAGGTCGGGGCCGGGCCGGAACCGGGGCGACGGACCGGCCAGGTCGACCAGGTCGATGCGGCGGGTGGCCTTGTCCGACTCGCCGACACCGCCGCCCCCGACGACCATCACGCTCTGTTTCTGCACCGGTCCCGACCAGGCCGACATGCTGGTCTCGAGCTGGTCGGCGTCGCGGATGCCGGGGACCGGGCGGAAGCTGTTGTCGGTCAGGTCCCACAGACCCGGGTCACGGCCCTTGTCGGCCGGCCCGTAACCGGAGTTGGAGCCGGTGTAGAACAGCACGCCCGGCTGGGCGGTCTGGAACAGGGTGGGGTAGGTGGGGAAGTAGCGGTTGAGATCCTTGCGTACCGTCCAGGCCTTGGTCTTGGGGTCGAAGATCTCGTTCTGCGAGCCGTCGACCACCTGACCGCCACCGTCGAGACCGGAGACCGCCAGCACGGAACCGTCGGACAGGCCGGTCAGGGTCGGGTACCAGCGCTTCTCGTGCATGTCGGCGACACGCTGGTACCGCTCGGTGACGGGGTCGAACTCGTACGTCTCCTTGCGCCCTTGATAGTCCTGCTTGTCCATGCTGATCTTCTCGGCCAGCCCGTAGATGTTGCGGACGTCGACGCCGGTCAGCGCGTCGATCCGATACTGTCCGCGCTGCTTGGCGGCGTACCGGGCACCGGCGTCGGCGGCATCGACCCAGACCGTCGTGGCCGCGGCCGTCACCGTCACCTTGCCGCCCTTGACCCTCTTGGTCGCGGCGGGCACGGTGAACTCGGTGGCGGCCAGGTAGCGGCGGCCGTCGTCGGCCACGAACACGGTGCCCTTGGCGAAACTGCGGGGCGCGTCGGGCGACTCGTTCTTGACCGTCATGACGCCACCGGCGTGGGTGACGTCGGGCTCCAGCACCTCGTAGCGCAGCGTGCCGCCGGCGACGAGGAGCTTGCCGTCGGGCAGGAACGTGTGCCCGGCGCAGAACAGGTCGGTCGGCGTCGGCACCAGCGTGGCTTTGCCACTGACCGGATCGAACACCAGCGTCTTGAAGGTGCCGGCCTTGAACTGCTCGAGCTTGTTGCCGGACCCGGCGATCAGCAGGATCCGGCCCGACGGCAGCAGCGCCGCGTGGATGGCGTTGACCCGCAGGCCGGCGGGCAGCTCCACGGTCTGCCAGAAACCGTGCGTGACCTTGTACGGCAGGCTGTTGACCAGCCGTTCGTGCTGCCAGCGGCGGTACGCCGACCAGACCGGTGGCACGTTGACGAGGGTGACAGCGGTAAGGGCCAGCAGGGGCACCACAGCTTTACGGACGAACCAGTTGCCGGTGGAGCGCGTCACGACAGGGAACCTCTCGGGTGGGCGACCCGGAGAACGGTAGAAGACCTATTATGTACGTATCAATCCCTCGATAGTGGACAGTCTCCGTCGCCCTGCGAGCCCGCCAAGAGGTGCGGCGGTACTGCTGACCCTAGACTCGCGCTCATGGAAGCGACCGACGACATGCATCTGCCCGAAGGGCGGCCTTCTCCCCAGGACGCCACGCTTCCCGCCGCGGTGTTCGACCCGGCCCGGCTGGCCGCGGTGCACTCCACCGGCCTGCTCGACACCGAGCCGGAGGAGGAGTTCGACGCGCTGACCCGGCTGGCCGCGCAGGTCACCGGCGCACGCCGGGCGTTCGTGACAGTCGTCGACGATCGGCGTTCCTTCTGGAAGAGCTGTATCGGTGGTCCCGAGTTGCCGTTGGACCAGCGTCAGAACCTGGTTCACGAAAGTCCGTGCCACCTCCTGATCGCCACCGACGAGGCGCTGATCAGCGAAGATGCGCGCCAGGACCCGCGGATCCGGGACGTCCCCGCTGTCGAGCAGCTGGGCATCGGCGCGTGGGCCGGCGTGCCGGTCCACGACCGTGACGGACACGTCATCGGCGGCCTGTGCGTCGTCGCCGACCGGGCCCGCGCCTGGCAGCCCCAGGAAGTGCAGACGCTGCACACCCTGGCCGAGGCCGCCGGCGCGCAGGTCAAACTGCGGCAGGAGCTCGGCCGTACGCGGGAACAGGCGGCGCGACTCGAGGCGCTGGCCGAGGCCGAGCAGCGATTGCGCGCCGAGGCCGAGCAACGTGCCGCCGCCGCTGCCGAGGTCGCCGACCGCATGCGCGCCGCCGCGGCGCAGCAGGTCACCGCGCCGCGCCCGGAGCACTGCCAGCTCGGTGGCGCCCGGGGCTGCACCGCCCCGGCCGAGATCAAGATCGCCGACTCGTGGGGCGATGCGGCCTGGAGCTGCCCGACGCACGCCGAGGAGGCGATCGTCAACGTGCGGTCGGTCTTCATCGCCAGCGAGGAGCTCGGCGGCCTGGCCGCCTACCTCAACCGCTGACCGCGGACAGGCGGGATCCGCCTGCGACGCGGCTAGCGGGGACCACCGGTGACAGTCAGCCCTGGGCGGTGGGGCGGATGGTGATGTCGCCGATCTCCACGTCGTCGGGCTGCTCGATCGCGAAGGCAATGGCTCGCGCGACCGCCTCGGGGCTGATCGCGAACTCGGCCATGTTCCTGCGGGTCTGCTCGCGCAGTTGCGGGTCGTCGACGTAGTCGGCCAACTCGGTACGCACGTAGCCCGGCGAGACCGAGGTCGTGCGCAGCCACCCGGCGGTCGACTCCTGCCGCAGCCCCTCCAGCAGGGTGCGCACGGCGTTCTTCGTGCCGGCGTACACCGCCTGGGTTGGCACGATCTTCAACCCGGACGTCGAGACCGTGGTGACGAAGTGGCCGCGCCGCTGGCGCTCGAAGACCGGCAGGGCGGCGGCGAGCCCGTTGAGCACGCCGCGCACGTTCACGTCGATCATCGCGTTCCAGGCGTCCACGTCCAGGTCGGCGATCGGGCTGATCCGGGCGATGCCGGCGTTGCTCACCAGCACGTCGAGGCGGCCGAACTCGTCCACCGCCCGGTCGACCAGCGCGCTCAGGTCGTCGCGCGAGGTGACGTCGACGGCTCGTGCCGTGGCCCGGCCACCCCGCTCGCGGATCTCGCCGGCCAGTTTCTCCAGCCGGTCCAGGCGGCGGGCGCCGA